>JAOUPR010000084.1 GCA_029879725.1 Gemmatimonadota bacterium
GGCGCTGGATCGCCTTCTCCGCCCCCGACGACATGGAGCGCTACTCCATGACGGAAGACCGCGTGTACATCCGCGACGTATCGGCCCGGGGAGGCGCCTTTCGCAAGCTCGCCGCCGACTTCGACAACAGCGCTCGGGTGGATTTCTGGTCGGAGGACGGGGGCACCATCTACTTCACCGCCGGGGTGAAGGTCACCACACAACTCCACGCCCTGGACGTGCGCAGTGGACAGGTCCGCCAGGTCACCCGTGAGCGCGCCGCGCTGCGGGTGGACCGCGACGAGGACTCGGGCGTGATCCTCATCGACTACTCCGATCCCACCACGCCGCCCACCGTCTTCACGGTGTCCTCCCTCGAGGGCGTGACCCGGCGCGATCGGTGGGTCCAGCTCGTCGACGCGACCCCCGAGGTGGCGGAGATGGCGCTGGGAAGGGAGGCCGAGGTCGAATGGACCTCCAGTGACGGAAAGACCGTGGGAGGCGTCCTGGTCTACCCCGTGGGTTACGAGGAAGGAACCCGGTACCCCCTCATCGTGGCCATCCACGGTGGACCGGCCGGAGCGGACGTCCTCCGCTTCAACGGCGGCTACGGAGCCCAGGTGTACGCCGGTGCCGGATACGCGGTACTCAAGCCCAACTACCGGGGGTCCACCAACTACGGAAACGCCCACCAGACCGACATCGTGGGTGACTATTTCACGCTGGGATACGAGGACATCATGACCGGCGTGGATCACCTCATCGCGGAGGGCATCGTAGACGCGGATCGCATGGGCGTCCTGGGATGGAGCGCCGGCGGACACTGGTCCAACTGGATCCTGACCCACACCGATCGCTTCAAGGCCATCAGCTCGGGCGCCGGCACCATGAACTGGATCAGCATGTACGCCCAGAGTGACGTACAGCGGAATCGCCAGTTCTACATCGGCGACGATTTCCTGTACGAGAACTTCGAGCCGTACTGGGACCAGTCTCCACTGAAGTACATCACCAACGCCCGCACGCCCACGATGATCCACGTCGTGGAGGGAGACCCCCGGGTTCCGAGCCCCCAATCCGTGGAGCTCCACATGGCGCTGAAGAAGCTGGGCATCCCCACCGAGCTCTTCATGTATCCAGGGCGGAGCCACGGCATCCCCGATCCCCGGAACCGGCTGGTCAAGTCGGTGAGCGAGATGGCGTGGATGGACCACTACGTCCGCGGGATGGGCGAGAAGTTCGAGTGGCGGCAGGTGCTGGAAACCCTCGAGGGTGAGGAAGCGAAGCCGACGCCCATCTCCTGAGCGGGAGACCTCACCGCCGGGTGGGCTTCCTCCGGAGGCTCACCCGGCTTCCTCCCGTACCGTCCCGTCCTCGTCCACGTAGATCGTTCCCGGCTGGAGGGCCGCCAGGGCGGCAGGAGCCAACTCCACCACCGGGGGTCCATCCATCCCCAGCTCCGCCGCCACCACCACGCCCAGCGCGAGGATGGCGTCGCTGTGAGCCAGGATGATGGCCGCCGGGGCCGTCCCTTCCCGGATGAGCTCCAGCATGACCGCGCTGGACGAGCTGGACCCCACCGTGCCCGGTAGCGCGAGCACGGACCCCGAGATCCGCACGCCGAATTCGGGGTGACGGGGATCACAGATCCTCCCGTCGGACGGATCCACCCCGCCCCAGAAGCTGATGGGGTGGGTGAGCCGAAGCAGAGGCCCCCTTCCTTGTCCCCGGACCAGGACACGCGCCTTCACCGCCACAGGTCGGCATCCCTCCGCACGACGCCGGCCTCGGCGGACGCCACGCACTCGGCGAGGCTCCCGTAGACCACGTCGTACCCGATGGTGGACGGCCCGTAGTGCGCGAACTTCCCCGAGTTGGTCATGAGCACGCCGCCGCCCGCCGGGAGGATGGGCGTGACCACGACGCAGGTATCCACCACGATCTCCACGCCGGCCCGCGTGAGGACGTCGAGTTGCCCGGACTCGGATACCCGATGGAGAACGTCCCGTCCGGTGCACACCAGGAATGGAGCCGAGAGCCGCCGGCCCTCCACCAGCGGCACGAGCGCCTGGAACTCCTCCCACGAGAAGTGGGGGCTCCCCACCGCCACCGCGTCGATGGGAGGAGCGTCGCCCGGCTCCACCCGGACCGTGCTGAGGCGATCCAGTGCCCCACGGAGATCGGCTCCGGTGAGCACGACCTCCCTCCACGATCCCTCCGGTCCCAGTACCGCGTCCAGGGTGGGTGCCTCGGGAGTCACCCCGACCACGTGGAAGAGAGCCACCGCACCCGACGACGCACCCGCGGCACCCAGCGCCTTGAGTTGGTCCTCGGTGACGCTCCGGGGGAGGCCGACGATGGCGCTCGGCTCCCGCCCCGCTTCCAGCCCCAACCACGTGCCGAAGACGGGAAAGAAGACGTCACGGTCCAGCAGGTCCGCGGAGATCCGCGACACGTCCACCACCACGCGCGCCCTGCGGTTCTCCTCCACGTGCAGGCCGTGAAGGGGTGCCCGACCGGTGATGGCGCAGCATGCGTCGAGAAAGTCGCCGTACCGCTCCGTCCTAGCGCCCAGGACCGAGTTCGCGAACGCCACGGCGTTGCTCTCTCCCCAGGCCACCTGCTCCCCCGGTCCAGGACGATGGCCAGCCTGGTACGGAGCGCACGTCCAGGTGGGCGCGCACCCCAGGGCCAGGTACGCCTCCATCTGGCGCCGCGCCATGGACGCGGCGTGGGCGGACGCCCTCACACGACCCGGGTGGAGGAGGTCCAGCGCGCCCACGTTCAGCGTCGTGGGAACCGCCACCCTTCCCGCTCCGTCCACCAGCCGCTCGGCGAAGTGGACTCCCCCGTCGCCGTGGTACAGACACCCGTCGACATGCGCGGACGAGATCTCCACCAACTCGTGCGCGCCCACCAGGCGAGCGGCCTCCACCACCACCCGCATGGCCATGGCCCCGGCCTCGCCGTGGCGGCCCGCCAGCCATTCCTTCTCGTCCGGAGTGAGCCGGACACCCGCGGCACCCGGGCTCACGTATCCTCCCGCCCATCCCCCGAGACGCCCGACCCCACTCCCTTCCCGGCCCTCCAGGGAGACGGCGGCTCCGTCTCGGGCAACGTCGCTCCGCACCACTTGCAGTGGCGAGCATCACCGTCGTGGCCATCGCGCGAGCACTCGGTGCAGCGGACGGAGGAGCGCGCCCCGGCTCCCGCGTTGGCCAACTCCACCGTGACGATCCCCGTGGGCACGGCGATGACACCGTATCCCAGGATCATCACCATGGTCGCCAACGCCTGACCCGCCGGCGTCTGAGGCGTGATGTCGCCGAATCCCACCGTGGTGAGGGTGACCACGCCCCAGTAGACCCCCACCGGGATACTGGTGAACCCGGCCGCGGGCCCTTCGATGAGGTACATCAGGGCGCCCACGATCACCACCACCGCGAGGACCGTGAAGACGAAGACCGTGATCTTGTACCGGCTCGCGCGCAGCGCCCGTCCCAGGACCCGGGCCTCCCCCACGTACTGGACGAGCTTGAGGATCCGGAACACCCGTAGAACGCGGAGGATCCTCACCACCGCCAGGACCTGTCCGCCCGGAACGAGGAGCGACAGATAGGTGGGAAGAACCGCCAGCAGGTCCACCACACCGAAGAAGCTCATCGCGTAGCGCCGCGGACTCGCCACGCACCAGAGACGCACCCCGTACTCCACCGTGAACGCCGCGGTGAACGCCCACTCCGCGCTTCGAAGCAACGCCCCGTGCTCCGCCCTGATCCCGGCCACGCTCTCCAGCATCACGGCGAACACACTGAGGAGGATGGCCCCGATGAGGAGTACGTCGAAGCCACGTCCGGCCCTCGTGTCGTGTCCGAAGATGACCTCGTACGCACGCCTGCGGAGAGGCGAGGCGGACGGAGGTGGCGAGAGGAGTGGAGTTCGGGTCACGGCAGTCGGTGTCGGAGTGTGGGCCGGGGGGAACCTAGTGTGGTATATCCAGGGTGTCACGGCCACTCGAGGTCCCATGGATCGGGCCCGGGGTCATCGTTCCTCCTCCCCACGAAGAGGACTCGCACCCCGGGGCGGGGATCGATAGGATGTGCCCGCAACCTCATACAAGGGGGACCCTCTGGACAACCTGACCCACGCCCTGGTCGGTGCCTCCATCGGTCGTTCCGGCGCCCGCCGGACCACACCGCTGGCCACCGCCACCCTGATCCTGGCGGCGAACATTCCCGACGTGGACATGGCGAGCTACCTGGGCGGGCCCTACTTCGCCCTGGCCACGCGGCGGGGCATCACGCACGGCGTGCCGGCCCTCGTCCTCCTCGCCTTCACGGTCACGGGAATCGTCCTCGGATGGGATCGATGGGTCCGGCGGAGGCGGTCTCCCTCGGCGGACCCGGCCCGACCGGGGATGCTTCTCCTCTGGGCCGCCGTGGGAGTCGCCACGCATCCGCTTCTCGACTGGATGAACACCTACGGGATCCGCTTCGGCCTCCCCTTCGACGGCACGTGGAGGTACGGCGATGCCCTCTTCATCATCGACCCCTGGCTCTGGTTGATCCTGGGGGGCGCGGTGTTCCTGGCACCGGGGGCGGACGCGGGCCCGGCGGGGCGACGCGGCGGGCTGGCGTGGGGGGCTCTGGCGACGCTGACCTCGGCCCTGATCCTGGTCGCGCCCGTCCACTGGGGCGTGAAGCTGGGGTGGATGGCGGGCCTGGGCACCCTGGCGGCCGCCCGACACCGGGGGATCCCGCGCTCCCCGGCGGCCGGCGAACGCACCGCCCGGATGCTCGTGGCCACCGCAGCGACCTACGTCTTCCTGATGGTGGCGGCGAGGGATCTCGCCCGAGCGCACGTCCACCAGGCGGCTCGAGCCGACGACGTCTTCGCCATGGACATCCTCGTCTCGCCCTCCCCCGGGAATCCCCTGATCTCCGACGTCGAGGTCTTCACGGGAGAATCCTACGTCCCGGGGGTCCACGACTGGATGGCGGACGACCGGGTAGAGTTCTTCCCGGACAGGTCCGTCCCCCTCCTCTCCGGGCCACCGGAGATGGGCCAGCACGACCTGAGACGCATCGAGCAAGCCGCCTACGGGAATCCCGACGTCCAGTACTACCTCGTCTGGGCCCGCTATCCCTACACGGTCGTCGAGCGGGAGTCGCAACGCTGGAAAGTGACCGTACGGGATGCCCGCTACGACGACCGGGCCGAAGCCGGAAGCCTGGGCGGTGTCGTCACCTACCTGGACGAGGAACTACGACTCACGCAGGTGGGGCCCGGCCGGAGTTGACCGGGCCCGCACCCGGCGGGTGATCCCATGCGCGCTTCGAGTCGGCGAACTACTCCTCCCACACGACGCCGTAGTCGTCGCCGTGGTGGCTGGAGGCGCCCCAGAAGCTCCCGTGCTCCCAGTCGAAGAAGATGGCGTTGATGGGCCCGGAGGTCCGCTCCGCGAAGGTGAGCGTGTAGCCCATCCTCTGGAGCTCCGACCGGACCCAGGGAGGGGTGGCGTCCTGTAGGAGAATCCGGCCCGGGCTGCTCTCGTGCATCCCGAACGAGCCCCGCATCTGGAAGGAATTGATGTTGGCGGCCTCAGCGGCCTCCTGCACGTTCATCCCGAACTCCACCACGTTGAGGAAGAACTGGAGGAGGTTCTGGTCCTGGCTGTCTCCTCCCTGCACCGCGAAGGAGAGGAAGGGCTTGCCGTCCTTGAGGGCGAGCGACGGCGTGAGGGTGGCCCGAGGACGCTTCCCCGGTTCCACGACGTTGTAGGGGTTGTCGACCTCGCTCAGCACGAAGGACTGGGCTCGCTGACTCATCCCCACGCCGGTATTCCCCGCGATGACGGCGGGCACCCACCCCCCCGATGGGGTGATGGAGACCACCCACCCGTCCTCGTCCGCCGCCTGGATGGAGGTCGTACCCAGGTAGAAGTCCTCCTCGAACTCCTGCATCGCGGCGGGACCCGACGCCTCCGTCACCGGACGGGCGCCCTCACCCCACTGCTCGAGTAGATGCCGGAAGGGATTCACCTCTCCCTGGAAGGGATAGGGATCTCCGGGAACGACGTCCGGGTCGTTCCGGGTCCAGTCGATCTCCGCGGCCCGGTCGCGGGCGTACTCCTTGGAGAGGAGACCCGCCACCGGCTCTTCCGGTGGGAAGTAGGGATCACCGTAGTAGAAGTCCCGGTCCGCGAACGCCAGGCTCATGGCCTGATAGAGGGCGTGCATGTAGCGGGCGCTGTTGTACCCCATCGAAGGGAGGTCGAAGTTCTCCAGGATGTTCAGCGCCTGGAGCAGGACGGGGCCCTGGACCCACGTGGTGAGCTTGTAGACCTCGATGTCCCTGTAGGTGGTCATGACGGGCTCCTCGACGTGCACCCGCCACTGGTCCAGGTCCGCCATGGTCACCGACGACCCCTGCTCCCGCGCGCCCCGCACGTACTCCTCCGCGATGTCTCCACGGTAGAAGCGCTCGTAGGCCGCGTAGATGGCCTCTTCGCGGCTCTTCCCCGCGGCCAGGGCACGCTCCTCCGCCTCCACCAGCTTCCGCAGCGTGGCGGCGAGATCGTCCTGGACGAAGATCCCCCCCACCTCCGGCGCCTCACCCTCGGGGAAGAACACGCGGGCGGTGTAGGGCCAGCTCTTCATCTCGTCGGCGCTGGCCCGGATCCTTCTCACCACGTCCGCCTCCATGGGGTATCCTTCGGCCATCTGGATGGCCGGAGCGAGGACGTCGGCCAGCGAGAGGCGACCCCACTCCGCCAACATGGTCATGAGCCCTCCGGGCGTCCCTGGCGTCACCATCGCGTCGACCCCGCTCTCGGGGGGGAAATCCATCCCCCGCTCACGGAAGTATTCGGGGGTGGCTCCGCTGGGTGCCACCCCCAACGCGTTGAGCCCGATGACCCGCTTCTCGCCCGGGTGGTAGATGAGCGCCTGGGTCTCTCCACCCCAGGAGAGGACGTCCCACATGGTGGCGGTCGCCGCCAACATGGCCGCGGCGGCGTCCACCGCGTTCCCACCCTTCTGGTACATCATGGAGCCGGCCGTGGCCGCCATGGGCTTTCCGGTGATGGCCACCCAGTGCCGTGCATGGAGGACGGGCTTCTGGGTACGTTGGGCCGAAAGGGGAGTCCCCGCCGAAACGGCGACGAGGGATGCAAGGAGCACGAGGCGCAGACGCTTCATCGGAATGGTCCTCCTGAAGTTCCCGTTGGTGATCCAGAAAACTACGCCGCCCCACCCCCGCCGAACATACCGGCGAATGGCGCGGATTCTCGCGGTACGGTAGCCTTACGCTTCCCGAACGACCACCCGATCCCCACACGCCCCACATGAACGTTCCACGCAGGCACGACCCCCGGATCTCGCTCCGGGCGCTGACGGTTCTCGTGACCGCCTTCACGTTTCCCGGCGCGACCGTCGCTCAGACCGGGACCTACGTCCCCGGGCCCCACCCCGACTGGGAGCGGCGAAGCCCCGGTGAAATGGGATTCGACGACGCGCTCCTGCGCGCGGCCATCGACTTCGCCGTGGAGAGCGAGGCCACGACCCCCCGGGATCTCGCCACGGCTCACGACATGGGGTTCGGCCGCGAGCCCAGGGGAGAGGCCGTCGGACCCTTCCGGACCCGCGGACCCCAGTCGGGGCTGGTCATCCGCCATGGATACATCGTGGCGGAGTGGGGAGAGCCCGGACGGGTGGACATGACCTTCTCGGTCACGAAGTCGTTTCTGTCGACCACCGTCGGACTGGCGTACGACGACGGCTTGATCCGGAACATCCATGATCCGGTACGGGACTACCTGGCCCCGGTGGTCCTGGAGGACGGAGATGGTGAGCCGACGGACCTGGAGGGCAGGCGCCCCAAGCTCCTCTTCGAGTCGGAACACAACCGCACCATCACCTGGGACCACCTCCTCCGGCAAACCAGCGATTGGGAAGGAACGCTCTGGGGAAAGCCGGAGTGGGCCGACCGGCCCGATCCGGATCCCTCTACCTGGCTGACCCGACCGCGCCGCGAGGCCGGATCGTGGTACGAGTACAACGACACCCGGGTGAACGTCCTGGCTCTGGCCGCCACCAATGTCTGGCGGCGCCCGCTTCCGGAGGTTCTCCGGGAACGCGTCATGGACGTGATCGGCGCCTCACCCACATGGCGCTGGTTCGGCTACGACAACTCGTGGATCACCCTCGACGGACGGAACGTCCAGGCGGTGAGTGGCGGGGGGCACTGGGGAGGGGGGATGTTCCTCAATGCCTTCGACCAGGCGCGACTCGGACTCCTCACCCTCTGGGACGGCCGCTGGGGCGACCGTCGCATCTTGTCCGAAGAGTGGATGGCCATGGCCACCACGCCCACGGGGGCCAACCCCGGCTACGGGTTCATGAACTACTTCCTCAACACCGGCCGGGAGATGTACCCCAGCGCCCCGGAATCGAGCTTCGCCCACCGCGGCTCCGGCGCCAACATCGTGTACGTGGACCGGGAGCACGACCTGGTCGTGGTGGCCCGCTGGATCCAGGGAGGGGCCTTCGACGAGTTCGTCGGGAAGGTACTCGCCGCGTTGGGAGACGCCGCCGGAGCGAAGTGAGGCCGGATCCCGGTGAGAGGGTCATCCTCACATCAGGCGGGAAACGAAGGAGGGAGGCGGTGGCAAAGCCACCGCCTCCCTCCCTCCACTACCACGGATCCGGTGCGGACTCGGGACACCCGACGCATACCCCGAAACCGAAGCGCCGGCCCGCACCCTCCGCGACACCCCGGGGGATGCCGCGTCCGGGTTACTTCACGAAGAGCATTTCGCGGTACGAGGGGATGGGCCAGAGATCGTCGGGCACCACCTTCTCCAGCCGATCGACCACCGAGCGGACTCCCACCATGGCCGGAATCACGTTCCTACGCACATGATCGGCCTTCTCCAGAACCGAGTCGCCGCCGAGCTCGGCGTTCTGGGCGACGAGCTCACCCAGCTTCGAAACCAATTCGTTGATCAGTTCGGCCAACTCGCGGGCCGTGTGGGCCACACCCTCCACCTTCACTCCCAGAGCACCGGCCTGCGCGACGGTACCCAGGAGCTCCGACAGATACCGATTGGCGGCGGGAAGGATCATGGTCCGGGCCATCCCCGCGGCGGTCTCCCCTTCGATGTTCACCGAGTTGAAGTACTGCTCCACGTAGATCTCGAAACGCGACTCGAGTTCACGCTTCGTCAGGACCCCATACTTCTCGAAGATCGCCGCGTTCTTGTCGTCGACGAGATAGGGGAGCGCATCCATCGTGTTGCGCAGATTCAGCAGCCCACGACGCTCCGCCTCGGTGACCCACTCCTCGGTGTAGTTGTCCCCGTTGAACATGATGTGCTTGAAACCGTGGATCTCCTGCGCGAGAAGCGTCCGCAACGCGTCGTCGAAAGGAGTTCCGGCATCGAGGGCCTTCTCGAGGCTGTCGCACAGTCCATCGATGGACTCCGCCACGATGGTGTTCAGGACCGTGGCGGGAAACGAGACACTCTGAGACGACCCCAGTGCCCTGAATTCCCACTTGTTTCCGGTAAACGCGAACGGTGACGTACGGTTCCGGTCTCCGGCGTCCTTGGGGAGGTCGGGGAGCGACTTCACGCCGAGTCCCAGCAACCCGGAGGCCTTGGACGACGTGGCCTCACCGGCCTTCTCGATCTGTTCGAAGATGTCCTGCAGCTGGTCACCCACGAACGCGGAGATGATGGCAGGCGGTGCCTCGTTGGCACCCAGCCGATGGTCGTTGCCGGCGTGGGCGATGGATGCCCTCAGGAGATCCTGATGCTTCGTGACCGCCTTCAACACCGCCGATGAGAAGAACAGGAACTGCATGTTGTCGTGGGGCGTGTCTCCCGGCTCCAGCAGATTCGCATCCTCCGTCCCGAACGACCAGTTGAGGTGCTTCCCGCTCCCGTTGACGCCGAAGAACGGCTTCTCGTGCATGAGACACACGAGGCCGTACTTGCGGGCCACCCGGCGGAGCGTGGACATCATGAGCTGCTGGTGATCGGCAGCCTGGTTGGCGTCCTCGTAGATGGGCGCCATCTCGTACTGTCCGGGCGCCACTTCGTTGTGCCGGGTCTTCACCGGCACGCCGAGCTTGTAGAGATCGAGCTCCACCTCGTTCATGTACTCCAGGACCCGCTCGGGAATGGAGCCGAAATAGTGGTCCTCCATCTCCTGGCCCTTCGGCGGCTTCGCTCCGAATAGGGTCCTCCCGCTGGTCATGAGATCGGGGCGGCGATAGTAGAACTCCTCGTCGATGAGGAAGAACTCCTGCTCCGGCCCGAGCGTGGCCCGGACCGGCTTGTCCGGGGTCCCGAAGAGTCGCAGGGCCCGGCGTGTCTGCTCGTCCAGGGCATGGATGGAACGGAGTAGAGGCGTCTTCTTGTCCAGCGCCTCACCGGTCCAGGAAGCGAAGGCCGTGGGGATGCAGAGATACGCTCCCCCGGGCCCTTCCATCAGGAAGGCGGGAGAGGTGGGGTCCCACGCCGTGTACCCGCGGGCCTCGAAGGTCGCTCGCAGCCCTCCGGAAGGGAACGACGACGCGTCGGGCTCCCCTCGGACGAGTTCCTTTCCGCTGAACTCGGTGACGGCACGCCCGTCTCCCACCGGCACCAGAAACGAGTCGTGTTTCTCGGCGGTGAGACCCGTGAGCGGCTGGAACCAGTGCGTGTAGTGGGTCGCGCCCCGCTCCATGGCCCATTCCTTCATGGCCACCGCCACCGCGTCGGCCACGGACGGATCGAGCTCCGTGCCGGTGCGCACGGTGGAGAGGAGGGCCTGGTACTGGGGCTTGGGGAGCCGGGACTTCATTTCGTGGAGTCCGAAGAGATTCTCTCCGAAGATCTCCTCTAGATCTACACGGTGCATGGCGTCGCCGTTGGTCGGCGACGCGTACCGGGCCGCGGCGAGGACATCGAAACGCTGGGACACACGGGGCATGGACGGCTCCTCCTTGCATGGAGCGTGGGCGATACGACTGTATGGCACCCAACTTCGGCCATCCAGGTCAGCGTTTCAATGGCGTCTCGTGCTAAATTAGCATAATATTCTTTACGCTAATGTGGTTTAGTTTATATACCATTCCACGGAAGGCCGGGATGTTCCACGGCAGAACCAGGGAACTGGGGTTGCTTCGCACCGCCCTGGACGAGCGGCAGGCATCGTACATCGTCGTGTCGGGGATGCCCGGCGCGGGGAAGACGGCCCTGGCGCTCCACGCCACGGCAGACTTTCCGGTCGTGTATCACCGGGTCCCTCCCCTCCCTGAATCGCACCAGCACGATACGTTGGTCGCGGACGTGGCCCGAGGCCTGAACGGGATGTCCCCCCCTCCGGCCTCCGGTGGGGAAGTGTTCCCGACCGGGTGGCAGGCGGCCTTCCGGCGGCTCCTCTCGGCGGCGAACCCGGAAGGGCGGCCCCTCGTGCTGGTCATGGACGATGCCCACCACCTGGGAGAGTCCCGCGCCCGCATCACAGCGCCGCTCTTCGACATGTTGACGCGTGCGAGGGAGGGGGGCCTCCCGATCCACGTCGTCCTCCTCACGTCCGGGCGCACCCCACTACCAGGCACCCTGGACGACGACTCCGCCGAGGCGGCCGCCGTACGGCTGGACGTGCTCCCGCTTTCGTGCCGCGCGGCCGCCCCCATGCTCCCTGGATCCACCGCGGAAGACATCATACAGGCCTACGCCGTGTTCGGGGGTGTCCCGGGAAGGTTGATCCACCTGGACACCGGCGCCACTCTCCTCACCAACATCCGTCGAACGATGCTCGCGCCGGAAGCGCCCCTGGCGCAGGCGGGCCTGACGTTCCTGCAGTGGAGCGTTCAGGCACCGGCCCGCTACGCGGCCGTCCTGGCGAGCCTGTCGCTCGGCGAGGCGGACTGGAAGACGATCCACGAGGGGATGCCCGATCTGACCGCGAGCGGACAGGTCGCTCCCTACGTCAAGCGCCTCGAGGCGCTGGGTGCCGTCGAATCGAGACGATCCCTCGACGCCCGGCCGGGCAGCCGCAACACGCGGTACGGCCTCACGGACCCCTTCCTCGCCTTCTGGTACCGGACGATCCTCCCCAACCGCACGGAGGCGACGCTCGCCTCGCCCACGGAATTCTTCCATCGACACCTGCGACCGACGTTGGACCCACACACCGCGAGCGTCTTCCCATCCGTGTGTCGCCAGTACATGGCGCACGACGCCATGGAGTCGGTGGGATCCAACGCGCGGGAGGTGGGCAGTCTCTGGAGCCCCACCATGGACGTGCCGGTGGCCGGAGTGCTTCGATCCGGGGTCCCGTTCTACGGAGCCGCGTCCTGGTCGCCCCGACGCCCGGGCGTGGAGCTACTCCACGACCTCGACCGGGCGGTCGGGGAAACTCGGTACGGGTTCGGCCGTGAGCTCAGACTGCGAGTCGTCTACGCCCGGGACGGCTTCACGGCGGAGCTCGCTCGGCAGGCGGCGCGGCGGCGAGACGTACTCCTCCTCACCGCCGCGGACGTGCTCGGGAACGACGGCGCCTGACCCCCGTGGGTCACACGTCCAGGTTGCGGACGTACTTGGCGTTCTTCTCGATGAACTCCCGGCGCGGCTCCACCTCGTCACCCATGAGCCGATCGAACAGGTTGGACGCGATGGCCGCGTCTTCGATCTCGACCTGGAAGATGGTCCGCGAATCCGGGTCCATGGTGGTCTTCCAGAGCTGGTCCGGATTCATCTCGCCCAACCCCTTGTACCGCTGGAGGTTGATCCCCTTCGAGTCACCGTCCTTCCCGCCCAGGCGCTTCACGTACTCGGCTCTTTCGTCCTCGTTGTACGCGTAGAACTCCTGCTTTCCCTTCTGGACGCGATAGAGGGGCGGCTGGGCGATGTACACGTACCCGGCTTCCACCAATTCCCGCATCTGGCGGAAGAAGAAGGTGAGCAACAGGGTCCGGATGTGGGCTCCGTCCACGTCGGCGTCGGTCATGATGATGACCTTGTGGTAGCGCGCGTTGCCGAGTTCGAAGTCGTCGCGGATCCCGGCCCCGATGGCCGTGATGATGGCTCGGATCTCGTCGTTGGAGAGGATCTTGTCGATCCGGGCGCGCTCCACGTTGAGGATCTTCCCCTTGAGCGGGAGTATGGCCTGATAGGACCGGTCCCGTCCCTGTTTGGCCGAGCCGCCGGCGGAGTCACCCTCCACCAGGTAGATCTCACAGAGCGACGGATCCGAGATGGAGCAGTCCGCGAGCTTCCCCGGAAGCACACCCCCCTCCAGCGCGCTCTTCTTACGCGCCAGATCCCTCGCCTTCCGCGCGGCTTCCCGCGCGCGGGCAGCCTGGAGCGACTTCTCGATGACCGCCTTGGCCGCCTTCGGGTTCTCGTCCAGGAAGATGGAGAGGTACTCGTTGACCGCCGCCTCCACGGCCCCGCGGACCTCGCTGTTCCCCAGCTTCGTCTTGGTCTGCCCCTCGAACTGGGGCTCCATCACCCGGACGCTGAGAACGCAGGTCAGTCCCTCGCGGACATCGTCACCCGAAAGGCTCTCGTCCTTCTTGAAGAGCTTGCTACGGCGCGCGTAGTCGTTGATCGTTCGCGTGAGAGCCGCCTTGAAGCCCGTGAGGTGGCTTCCTCCTTCGTGGGTATTGATGTTGTTGACGAAGGTGTGCGTGTTCTCGCTGAACCCCTGGTCGTACTGGAGCGCCAGTTCGATCTCGGCTTCGGGCTTGCTGGCCTCGAAGTAGCACACGTTGTCGTGGAGGGCCTGACGGCCACCCCGCAGGTAGGTCACGTATTCCGCCAGCCCACCCTGGTAGCAGTACTCGTCCGTGACGGGGGCTTCCTCTCGCTCGTCGGTCAGGACGATCTTCAGCCCCTTGTTCAGGAAGGCGAGCTCGCGAAGACGATTGGAGAGGATCTCGAAGCTGTACACCAACTCGGTGAAGATCTCGTCGTCGGGCTTGAAGGACACCGTGGTACCCTTCCCCTTCGCCTTACCCCGATTCTCCAGGTCCTTGGCCTTGATGCCCCGCTCGTAGCGCTGGTGGTAGAGAGATCCATCGCGCCGGATCTCCACCTCGAGCCATTCGGACAGCGCGTTCACCACACTCACACCCACGCCGTGGAGTCCGCCGGACACCTTGTACGTGTCCTTGTCGAACTTTCCTCCGGCATGGAGCGTCGTCATGGCCAACTCGACGCCGGGAACCTTCTCGGTGGGATGGATATCCACCGGGATACCGCGGCCGTCGTCCCGGACCGTGATGGAATTGTCCGGATGGATGACCACCTCGACCTGGGTACAGTACCCGGCCATGGCCTCGTCGATGGAGTTGTCCACGACCTCGTACACGAGGTGGTGGAGCCCTCGCGCCGACGTCGACCCGATGTACATCCCCGGGCGCTTGCGGACCGCTTCCAGTCCCTTGAGCACCTGGATCTGCCCGGCGGTGTATTCCTTCCCTTTCTCCTGATCCTTCGCCATGTCTACTCCGATCCGATTTCTGCGGGGTACCCCGCCGTCACGTCGTTTCCGCGAGAACGAAGACGATCTGTTCAAGGGGAGCGTCCGAGATCCGCGCGTTGACGCGGTTCAGGACTTCGCCCTTCATCATGTTCAACTCCATCAGCCAGGGACTCGTCCGGACCTCGACGAAGAGCGTCGTGTCCGATACCCCCCGCGCTCGGGTCACTTCGGCCAACGCTTCCCCCACGATTTCCGGCCAGAGATCCAGAACCCTGATCCGCTCGATCTGATCCGTGACCCCGTGACGGTCCAGAATCCCTCCCAGGACGTCACCCACCTTCACCGCCTTTCCTCCCCGCGCGGTCACGCCTCGATCCTCCCGCCGGCTATGGACCAACGAGGCAGTGCGTCCCGCCGAACCCGCACGTCGCTCTCCTTCGGCGCCGTCAGGATCACCTGACCGGTCTCCTCCCTCTCCATGAGGTGCAGGATGCGCTCACTCCGGGCGGCGTCCAATTCGGCGAACACGTCGTCGAGGAGTATGACGGGGTCCTGCCCACGAACCTCCCGGATCGTCCTCGCCTCCACGAGCCTGAGCGCGAGCGCGGCGGTTCGCCGCTGACCCCCGGACCCATACTCGCGAAGATCCAGACCGCCGCCCTCTTCGTCCAATCTCAAGACCAACTCGTCCCGGTGCGGCCCCACCACCGTGGTGCCGAGCCGGACCTCCCGTTCATGCGACGCCTTCAACGCCTCCCCGAAGGCCCCCACGATATCCTCTTCCGATGAGGCACCTTCCACGTCGACGCTGGAACGGTAGCGCATGCTCGCCCCCATCCCACCCGCCACGGCGGAATGATACTCCCGGAACGGAGTCGCCATCCGTTCGACCCAACGCCTCCGTCGTTCGATCACACATGCGCCCGCCCGGACCAGGCCGGGGTCCCACGCGCGCACCAACGCGGACGGGTGTCCCGCCTTCAGCGCCGCGTTCCGCCGCGCCAGACTCTGGCGATACTCCTGGATCGCCTGCAGGTACCGTGCGTCGCTCAGTGACAACACGATATCCAGAAAGCGCCTCCGCTCCGCGGGCCCGCCCGTGATCATCTCCACGTCGGTCGGAGAAAATACCACGGCGGCCAGTTGGCCGAGTCCATCCGTCAGACGGTCCATCTCCGCACCGTCCACCGTCACCTTCTTCCGCTTCCCCTGCGCCTGGAACGCCGCCGAGACCTCCCGCTTTCCGGACGAGGACTCCAACGCTCCCGCGATTCGAAACAGCGGCTCGTCGAAGGCGATCAACTGCCGGTCCCGCGCGCCCCTGAAGGAGCGGAACGTTTCCAGGTAGTAGATGGCTTCGAGGAGATTGGACTTCCCCTGGGCATTGTCCCCGATGATGGCGACTCCTTCCGGCGGGACGTCCAGATCCTGAACTCCCAGATTCCGGAAGTGGCGTAGCCGGAGCACGCTCAGGCGCACGAATACCGGCGGGGGAAAGCCGAGAAAATCATGGAAAAATCTAACGGCTTTCCATCGCGGCGGCCAGATGGCCGAAGGGGGGAAAGTCGTTGCCGGCAAAGGAATTTCGGGGTTTCTACCTCCCTTCGAAGTCCGGCTTCCTTTTTTCCAGGAATGCCGCCATCCCCTCCTTCATGTCGTCCGTGGACGCCAACAGGCCGAAGAGCGACGACTCGTAGTCCAGGGAATCACCCATGGTGGAGTCCATGGCCCGGAAGATCGACTCCAGAGCCAGGCGCACCGCCACCGGACCATTCTTGGTGATCCGGCGCATGAACGCCTTGGCCTGGTCCATCAATTCCTCCCGAGGAACCACCGCGGAGACCAACCCGGCGGTCAGAGCATCCGGCGCCTTGATCATGTCACCGGTGAGGGTGAGTTCCACGGCCTTCCCCAGGCCGACGAGCCTCGCCAACCGGATGGTGCCCCCATACCCGGGAATGATCCCGAGCCCGACCTCCGGAAGTCCGAAGCGCGCGTCCTCCGCGGCGATCCGGAGGTGGCAGGCGAGCGCCAATTCGCACCCTCCCCCCAGGGCATACCCGCCCACCGCGGCGAGAACCGGCTTGGGGAAGCGCTCTATCGCGAGAAACACGTCCTGACCGGCTCGGCTCGTTTCGACGCCCGAGATGGAGTCCATCTGGGCGAGCTCGCCGATGTCGGCACCGGCCACGAAGGCCTTGTCTCCCGCGCCGGTGAGAATGACTCCCCGGACCTGGTCGTCGTTGCGGAGGTCGGCGAACACCTCACCGATCTCGCGCACCACGTCGGCGTTGAGGGCGTTCAGCTTCTCCTGCCTGTCGATGACCACCACGGCGATGTCGCCGTCCCACTCCACGCGGACATGGCTCAGATCACTCATCTCACCTCCGGCACCCGTCTGTCGGTCCGTACCCTCGCGTCCGCCGAAGGCGGCCGCGCCCGTCCACGCAAGATAGTGTCCTCTGCAACGATGGAAAATCACGAGTTCAAGCCTTACCTTTCCGCCCTCGCGGTGCGTGGCCGGCGATCCCTGCCGGGGAAAGCCCACGTCCCGACCCGCCGGCAGAAGGCGGGCGTCCCTCGCAGGTTCTCTCCAGGAGCGAAGAAGACATGAGTCGGTCCCTCAACAAGGTCATGCTCATCGGGAACGTCGGGAGTGATCCGGACATTCGTGCCACTTCGGCGGGCGCCCGAGTGGCGAAGCTCTCCCTGGCGACGAGCCGGACCTGGTCGGACCGCTCGGGCCAGCAGCAGGAGAAGACGGAGTGGCACCGGCTCACCTTCTTCGGCCGGCTGGTGGACGTGGTGGAGCAGTGGGTGAAGAAGGGGGATCGGCTCTACATCGAAGGGCGTCTGGACTACTCGCAGACCCAGGATGATCAGGGCGGTACTCGCTACTGGACCGACATCGTGGTCAACGAGATGATCATGCTCGGTGCCCCCGGAGGAGGAGGAGGCGGCGGCGGC
>JAOUPR010000007.1 GCA_029879725.1 Gemmatimonadota bacterium
ACTCATGAGCCTTTCCCCCTTCCACAGGATCCCGACACGCGACCGGACCACTCCCCTACCGGCAGAGACGAGGGAGGCAAACTAGTGCGGCTCGTCCAGGGTGTCACGGCCCGGCGGCGTCCACCCCAAGGGACACAGGGGCCGAAAGCACGGATGCCCCGGACTCACGAGGGAGACCGGGGCATCCAGGGTCATCGGCAGAGCCGCTCACTTCTTCTTGGACGTCTTCTTCTTCTTGCGGGGCTTCCTGCCCTGGTTGGGGTGCTCCAGATGGGTCCACGTCTCTCCACGCCGAAGCATGTAGATCGTGCTGGGGGATACCCCGAGCTCACGGGCCCACTCGGCCCCCGAGCTACCCCATCGGTCGGATTCCTCGTCCCAATCGTCCAGCACGGCCTTGGCGGCCGCGTCGGAGATCTGGGCATGGGGAGAGTTCTCTCCCCGGAGCCAGACATTGGAGCCATACCACCGATCCACCTGCTGAATGGGACCACCGAGGTTCCTGCCGGTGTGTCCCAGACAATAGTGGCGGACCTGATCAACGGAGTACTTCCTGTACTTCCGTGCGATCTCGGCGTACAGGTAGCCCTCCTCGGCCATTTCTCGCCATTGTACGACGAGTTCGGCAGGGGGCTTGGGCATGCGCGCACCCTCCTTCTCAGAGTGTTGGAGTTATTGGAATTGCGCACTTATACCTCTTAACCTGCGTAAGTTCCATCCTACGGCGATTCCACGATCCGGTGAGCGAACCTCCTGCGGAGTGCGAGCACTTTGGGTGCGATCACCACCCTGCAGTAGCCCTGCCCGGGATTCCGGCGGAAGTACCCCTGATGGTAGTCTTCGGCGGCATGGAAATCTCCCAGGGGAGCCACTTCCGTCACGATGGGGTCGGGCCAGATCTCCGCGGCGTTCAATTCCGCGATCACTTCGCGGGCTACGCGAAACTGCGAGTCCGAGTGGGTGAAGATCACCGATCGATACTGCGTCCCCACGTCCGCTCCCTGGCGATCCGGCGTGGTGGGATCGTGCACGGCGAAGAAGATCTCGAGGATGTCCCTGAGCGGGACGACGTCGGGACGGAAGGTGACTTGAACGACCTCCGCGTGCCCCGTGGTTCCCGAGCAGACCCGCTCGTACGAGGGGGCCGGCCATCGACCACCGGAGTAGCCCGATCGCACGCCCTCCACTCCACGGATCTCCTCGAAGACCGCTTCGATGCACCAGAAGCACCCGCCGCCCAGCGTTACCGTCTCCGTGTTGGCCGAAGCCGACATCCGTCTCCTCCCGCGCGCGTGGAATACCCGTACATATTATCTTTCCCAGGCAGGTACAAGGCCCTCCCGCTCCACATCGCCGGTGCGTCCGTCGCCACCGGCACACGAAAAGGAGCATGCCGTGGACACCTCCGCATCCACCCTCCGCCCCATCGCTCCGGGACTCGCGGCGCTCTTCGTGGTCGTCGCGCTCACGGACTGCGCTTCGGCTCCGACCTCAGGCAACACGTTACCCGCACACATGTACGCGCACTACCGTCAGGTGGGGGAGATCCAGACGGCCGTGATCCGCGGTGAGATGGAGTCGGTCCGGCAGCCGGCACGCTGGCTGGCCACCCACGAGGATCACCCCGACCTTCCCCGGGGAGTCCTGAGCCCCATGGACGAGCTCCGGCGCGAGGCCCGGCGGGTGGAGATCAGCACGACGCTGGAGGAGGCCGCGCTGGGCGCCGCCGCCCTGGGCGCCACCTGTGGAACGTGCCACGAGGCCGCGGGCGCCGGCCCGAGGCTCGAGGTCCGATCCATGCCGGCCAGGGGGATGGACACCCAGGGTCACATGCTTCGCCACCTGTGGGCGGCGGATCGGATGTGGGAAGGCTTGATCGGCCCCTCGGACGAGACGTGGATGGCGGGCGCGGTGGCCCTCTCGGAAGCGCCCCTGCATCTGGAGGGTGGGGCCGAAGCGCCGGGCGAGGTTTCCCGTCTCGCGGCGGAGGTCCACACCCTGGGCACGGAAGCCCACCGGACACGGGATCATTCCCGGCGAGCCGGCATCTACGGACGGTTGCTGGCCACCTGCAGTCGCTGCCACACCCTCCTGGAAGTGAGTTGAATCAGGGTTTTCTCCTCACCGCCGCCGCCACGATCCCCAAGAGCGCCATCACCGCGATGGCGACGTACACGAGGGAAACCCCTTCCCCGGGGAATCCGCCCGGCGACCGGGCCATGGCCAACCCCAGCGCCAGCGCGAACAGGAGGGCACCCACGATGACCGCGAGGACCATGGGCGCCGGGCTGCCGCCGGGGAGGGACGAACCGACGAGCCGCAGGGCCTGCTTGACGTCATCCGTGGAAAGATCCCGGCGCTGTCCCCGGTACTCCTGGATGGCCTGGGCCAGGCGGGAAGCCAACTCCCGTGCCTGGATGGAGGGTTCCCTGGGGGGTTGTGGCACCACCGGCACGAACATCACGATACCTCCTGGATGGGAGAACGGAGGGAGGGTGACGGGAGTACGTCTCAGGCGACGTCCTCGTTCATCGGCGTGAAGGTGAAGTCCGCCGAGGTGCCCCGGTACTCGTACCCGAGTCGCCGGTAGATCCGATTGGAGGTGGGGTTGTCCGGATCGGTGTAGAGAACGCAGTGATCCATGCCGGCGTCGAGGAGGAGCCGTGAGATCCGGGCCACGCAGGTGGACGCGTACCCGTAGCGCCGAGCCTCCGGAGGGGTGTACACGAACCCGATGCGCGCCCCGTGGGGCGTTCGCCCCGAGGCCACCGCCATGGTGACGGGGACCGAGTCGACCCACACGAAGACGTCTCCGGCCGGGAGCCATCGCGAGACCAGCTCCGACGGACTCCCGATGCTGTGGTGCGTCTCCCTCATGAACTCCCCGGTCCATGCGGTGAGGATCTCCCGGTGGGCTTCGCCCGCGACCTCCAGACGGCCGGGCGCCGGCCGCTCGGGCTCCACCAGTTCCGTGAGGGAGTGGAAGTGCATCCGCATGGTCGCCTTTCCCTTCGCTCCCGTGGCCGTGCCCCACACCCCGGCGAAGGCCTCGGCCGCGGACTCGGGGCCGAACACGGCCGGCACGACCATCCCCGCCCCGGCCAGGTCCTCCGCCAGACGGGCAGCGGCCGCGGACGGCATGGCGGTGAGCGCGAGGCGATCACCGGGAACCAGGAGTCCACACCCCTCGATGCCGTCGTCCGACTCCACCAGCGCGAAGGTCATTCCAGGAGGAAGCTCCGGCATGGCCCTCGCCGCGCACACCATCCCGTAGACCAGGTTGTGGTCCACCTCGTGACGGAGAAGCCACTCCTCCGCGACCGCGTGGAACTCCTCGACCCCGGTGAATGTCCTGACGCGCACGGGACCGTCCCTCAGGCCCCGGCCAGCACGTCGGCCATGACGGCCAGCGCGGTGAGCACGTCCTCCGCGCCCACGTCGAGATGGGTCACCGCGCGCACGCCGTGCTCTCCGCCGGGAAGCAAGTGGACCCCGCGCTCGAAGCATCCGTCCACGAAGTCTCCGGCCCGCATGGCCGTCACCTGGAAGCGCACGATGTTGGTCTGCACCCGCCGGACGTCGATGTCCACCCCGTCGAGCTCCGCCAGCCCCTCGGCGAGGCGCCGGGCATGAACGAGGTCGTCCCCGAGACGTTCACGGTGGTGGTCGAGGGCGAAGAGGGCCCCGGCGGCCAGGATTCCCGCCTGGCGGAATCCTCCACCGTACTGCTGCTTGAACCTGCGCGCCCGGGCGATCAGCGGCTCGGAGCCGACGAGAGCCGACCCCACCGGCGCCCCCAGCCCTTTGCTGAAGCAGACGCTGATGGTGTCGAACGGTTCAGCGAACACCCGCTCCTCGATCCCGGAGCCCGCGGTGGCGTGCCAGATCCGGGCTCCGTCCAGGTGGGTCACCAGACCCCGGGTGCGGGCCACGTCGGTGACCGCCCGCAATTCCTCCAGCGGCCAGATCACGCCGCCGCCCACGTTGTGGGTGTTCTCCACGCAGAGAAGGCGTGGAGACGGCATGAGATGCCCGGGATTGAAGCGGTGGGGTGGCTCGAACTGGGCCTCCACCTCGGCGGCGGAGAAGATCCCGTTCTTCCCGTCGAGCCCCCGGATGGTCAGGCCCGACAGGGCCGCGGCGCCGCCGCCTTCGTTGAGCACGATGTGCGACCCCCGGTCCATGAGGATGAGATCCCCGGGCTCGGTGTGGGTGCGAAGCGCCAACTGGTTGGACATGGTACCGGTGGGGACGAACATGGCGGCCTCCTTCCCCAGATCGGCGGCCACGCGGGCCTCCAACTCCAGGACCGTGGGGTCTTCGCCGTACACGTCGTCTCCCACCACCGCCGTCGCCATGGCCTCCCGCATGGCCCGCGTCGGCCGCGTGACCGTGTCACTGCGCAGATCGATCACTCCTCTCCTCCTCTGGTTCATCCCCTCGCGCCGGGAAGACGGAACAGCTTCCGTGCCCCCCATTCGAACCCGACTTCACGGAGAGTCGTGGGGGAAGTGCCGTCGGGCAAGGTAGCCGGGCGCCACTCGGCTCATCCCGCGGCCGGAGGGAGGAGCGCGGTGCGAAGGTCGCGAACGCGGGCCACTCCCACGCGGCAGCACCCCCCGACGATCCGGGCCCCCCGTCGAACCCAGGCCGCTCCCTCCGCCACCGGATCGACACCGTCCGCGCGCGGCACCCAACGCTTCCCGGCGGGGACGTACTCCTCTCCCGAATTGGGGTACACGATGACCGGGACGTCACTCCCCCCTGTCAGGATCTCCAGCAGTCCCGGAACCCACTCGGGACGTACGCAGTTGACCCCCAGTGCCGCCACCCGCTCCACTCCCCGGAAAAGCCCCAACACGTCGGACAGGGGAGTGCCGTCACCGAGATGGCCGTCGTCCCTGCAGGTGAAGCTGAACCACGCCCACCGGTGGGGCGTGTCGTGGAGGAGCCCGAGGAGGGCCTCCGCCTCCGCCACCGCGGGGATGGTCTCGCAGGCCAGGAGGTCGGCCGGGCCGGCCGCCAGGATCTCCCATCGCCATCGATGGAACTCCTGGAGGCGCGGGACGGAGAGCCCGTAGTCTCCACGGTACTCGGATCCGTCCGCCAGGGCGGCCCCGTACGGACCGATGCTCGCGGCAACCAGGGGAGGGAGCCGGCCTTCCCGGCATCCTCCCTCCTCGAGGAACGATTCCCGCGCGTCCATGGCCAGATCCGTGGACCGGCGCAGGACGGCCACGGCTTCGTCGGGAGGGACTCCGGCGGCGAGGAGTCCATCGCGACTCACCTGATACGACGAGGTGATGATGCAGTCGGCTCCCGCGGCCAGGTACTCCTCGTGCGCCTTCCGGACCGCGTGGGGCCGTTCGAGGAGAATCTTCGCGGACCAGAGCGGGTGGTCCAGATCGTGGCCGGCGTCCTCCAGGGCGGTGGACAACCCTCCGTCCAGCACGGCCACCCCCTGTGAGGCGAAGAACGGCTCGAACGGATTGGACCATCGATGGCTCACAGAGAACCTCTTCGTTTCGAGACGTCCCACCCGGGCTTCCGTGTCAGGATAGCACGCCATCCCGGACGTGGAACAGGAATCCGACTGGCGCGCCGGCGTCGCGTTGGCCAGCTTTTCCCCCCGATCGGCTCCACCTGGGAATGGGAGAACGGAACGATGGAATGGTTGAATCGGTCCCGCGGCGGGGCCCTGGTCATGGCCTGCGCGCTCATCGCCGTCGGGTGCGGAGGCGGGAGTGACGCGGATCCGCCCGCGGAAGCCCCCAGCCCCCTCTTCTTCCCCAAGCGGCTCACCGAGACCGCCCCAGCGGTCTTCCGGGCACGGTTCGAGACCACGGCCGGGACCTTCGTGGTGGAGGTCCACCGAGAGTGGGCGCCCCATGGAGCCGACCGGTTCTACAACCTCGTCCGGAACGGGTACTACGACGACACCCGCGTCTACCGCGTGCTCGACGGATTCCTGGCCCAATTCGGGATCCACGGCGATCCCCGGATCAACGTGGTGTGGCGCAACTCCATCATCGTGGACGACCCGGTCACTGAATCCAACGTCCGGGGACGCGTGAGCTTCGCCAAGGGTGGTCCCAACTCCCGCACCACGGAGGTGTTCGTGAGCTACCGCGACAACGCCGACCTGGACGGGCGGGGATTCGCGCCCTTCGGCGAGGTGGTGGAGGGAATGGACGTGGTGGACGCGTTCCACTCCGGGTACGGCGACGGGCCGCCGCGCGGGGAGGGGCCCTACGCCGCTCGCGCCCAGGCCCTGGGAAATCCGTATTTCGACGAGGACTTCCCGGAACTGGACCGCATCATCAGCGCGTCGGTGAGCCCCGGCGGCTGACCGGCGACCCGCGAGGGAGGGTGGCCCGCCCGTTGCGGCGAGCCCTCCCAGTGTAGAAGGTGGTAGATGACCTGGTCCATCCAACTCACGGTTTGGGCGCTCCCCACGCTCCTCGCGGTGCTCCTGGCCCTCCGGGACGCGGGGTACCTTTGGCCGAGGCGCCGGGAGTCGGGGGCGCTCGCCCTGGCGGTGCTCGCCACGGTCACGGGTGTCTGGTCGCTCCTGCACCTCGCGGGGATGGTGGGCACCTCCCGGGAGGTGCCCTGGATCCTCCTCCGGGGAGAGTTCATCCTCTCCGCCGGAGCCGTCGTCGCGTGGGCATGGTTCGCGCTGACCTTCTCGAGGAAGGCGAAGTCCCTACGGCGGCCGGCCATGGTCCTGGTCTACGCCGCGACGGCCTGGACGGTCTTCCTCTCTCTCCGCGCCGAATCCTTCCCGGCGCTGGCGGGGAGCCTCGGTCCTTCCCCGGCGGAGGACCCGGCGACGCCCCTCTACGGCCCCGGTGGGTGGTACTGGGTCCACGGAATCACGGGGATGGTGGTGGTCGTGACCACCGGCTGGGTCGTGCTCCGGCACCTGCACCGCCGCGGCGGCGGGACCGTGGCGAAGGTCTCGGTTTCCGCGGCCGTCGCCGGGGTGGCAGTGGCCACCCTCACGGGGTTGGTGGACGCGGCGGACGGCGCCGTTTCCTACGTCCGGGATCCCGGCCCCTTCGTGTTCGCCACGGGGACGGCCATCGTCGTGTGGGGTCTCCTGCGGAGACGGCTCCGCGACATCGGTCCCGTGGCGCGGACCCTGGTCATGCTCGAGCTGAGGGACCCCATCGTGGTGCTGGACGGAAGGGGGCGGATCGTGGATCTCAACCGCGCCGCCGAGGACGCCCTGGGGCTCAAGGTCTACGGCGACGTCCCCCTCCGCCTGGGAACGCTGTGGGCCCAGTCACGGAGTGAGCCGGGGCGCTCCGAGATCATCGCCCTCCCGGGTGGAGACGCGTCCGACGACTCCGCACACCGCAGCTTCGAGGTCACCGTCACCCCCCTGGACGACCGGGGAGCACCCGGACGCTCGGCGCTCCTTCTCCGTGACGTGACGGAACGGGAGGAGATGGCTCGCGAGTTGCGGGCCGCCACCACCGCCCTTCTGGAAGCCAACCACGAGTTGGAGCGTCTGGCCAACACCGACTCCCTCACCGGGCTGGCCAACCGGCGCCACTTCATGGACGCGCTGCAGCAGGAGCTCGATCGGACCTCGCGCTACCAGCGACCCCTGACCCTACTCCTCCTGGATCTGGACCATTTCAAGAAGGTGAACGACACCCACGGCCACCCGGCCGGCGACGAGGTGCTTCGTGAAGCCGCCCGGGCGATCCTCTCCGTCTGCCGGGAGGTGGACACGGGCGCGCGGCTCGGTGGCGAGGAGATGGCCATCCTCCTCCCCGAAACCGACGCGGAAGGAGCCCTCACCGTGGCGGAACGACTCCGCAAGAAGATCTGGCAGACGCAGCACCGGTCGCCGGCGGGTGCCTCCTTCCGGATCACCACGAGCATCGGCGTCGCCACCACGGAGAAGGGGGGCACCACCGCCGAGACGCTGCTCCAGAGAGCCGACGAGGCGCTGTACGAGGCGAAGGAGGGCGGGCGTAACCAGGTGGTGACCGCCTCCTGACTGAAACCACCACGCGATCCGCGGGTATTCTGGAAAGCAATTTTCCACTCCCGCGCGCCGGATCCCCCATCCGGCCTTCCAGAACCGAGTGCGCCTACCATGAACCACAACACGACCCCGTCCCCCCGAACCGCGAAGCATGGGCTCCTGGCCATGCTGACCCTGGCGACGTCCCTGCACCTTGCCGGATGCGCCACTCTCATGCCCGAAGGTGAAACGCAGGCCGAAGAGGGCGCCGTCATCGGCGCGGCCTCGGGCGCCGTCATCGGCGGGATCATCGGCAACCGCAGCGGCTCCACGGCCAAGGGCGCCATCCTCGGCGCCGTGGTCGGCGGCGCAGCCGGAGCGCTCATCGGCTCCCGCATGGACGAGCAGGCCGACGACCTGGAGTCTCGCCTGGAGAACGCGAAAGTGGAACGCGTCGGCGAAGGGATCCAGGTCACCTTCGACTCCGGACTCCTCTTCGGCTTCGACTCGTCGGACCTCCTTCCGGCATCTCGCGACAACCTCGCCCGTCTGGCGGCGAGCCTCCAGGACTACCCCGACACCGACGTGGTCATCATCGGCCACACCGACTCCCGGGGAACCGATTCGTACAACCAGTCGCTCTCCGAGCGCCGGGCCCAGGTCGCGGCCAACCATCTGGTGGCCAGCGGACTGAGCGGCGCACGGGTGCGGCCGCTGGGGTTGGGCGAGACCGAGCCCGTGGCCTCGAACGAGACCGATGCGGGTCGTCAGGAGAACCGACGGGTGGAAGTCGCCATCTTCGCCAGCGAGGAATACCGCAAGCGGATGACGGGCGGCGAGGGGTTCTGACCCCACCCGCTCTTCCGGTGGACGGACGTCCGCCGCGGAGTGAACGAGGGACCACGGCGGCCCCGGGGGAGCACCCCGGGGCCGCTCGCGTTCGCGTCAACCGTATCCCATCCCCGGATAGACGAGGTTGACGGCCAGGAGAAAGACCGGGTCGAAGATGTCGTCGAACAATCGCCACGCGATGAGCATCCCGATCCACGCCAGCTGCGGATGGCTCCAGATCATCTCCTGGTAGCGAGGCACCAGGTCCTTCGGAAGGAGGAGGGGGAGGGCCCCGCTTCCGTCCAGGGGCGGCAACGGAAACATGTTGAAGACGAAGAGGAGGAGGTTCAGCGAGAACACGATCCCCAGCGCCGTCGCGACCGGCTCCCACGAGCTGCCGGAAGCGGCCGCCGTGATGGACCCGAACCCGACCGACCCCGGGGGGTGGAACACGCCCGCCATCATCCCCACGTTGACCAGAACACCCGCCAGGACCACCAGGAGGAGGTTCGAGGCGGGTCCCGCCAGGGCCATCCACCCCGCCCTCCGGGGGTAGCGCATGGCCCAGCGCACGTCGTACGGCGCCGACGCGTATCCGAAGGGCCATCCCATGACCACCACCGAGATGAGGGGGAGGATCACCATCCCGAACGGTTCCCGCCGCACATGGGGGGTGGGATCGAGGGACACCTGCCCCCCGTGGTACGCGGTGAGGTCCCCTCCCCGCATGGCCGCCCAGGCGTGCGCGGCCTCGTGGAGCGTGGTGGAGAACAGGAAGACGATGTAGAAGGCCAGACCTTCAGCGAGATCGAACATGGACTCCAGGGTAGAGGGAAACCACCACACTAGTCTTCCTTCCTGAACTCCCCGTGGCATCCCCGGCACCCCTGGGTCACCTCGGAGGCCGCCTCCCGCAGGGCCTCCGCGTCACCGGACTCGGCGGCATCCGTCAGGTGGACCGTGGCTTGCTGGAAGGCGGTGAGCTTCTCCTGGAACGCATCCCACCGATCCCACAGGTCGTCCCGCGTGTCGCTGGCTTCGCCACCCGATCCCTCGGGAAAGACGTCTCCCATCATGACCGCGAGATCCTGTACGGCCCGGGCGTGCTCGACCAGATGGCCCTGGTGGGGAACGCTCCCGTTGGCGATGGCGCGGATCGCTCCGGTGTGGGCCCGGAGCCCCTGCATGACGGACTGCCGGTAGGCGACGTCCGGCGGCACGTCCTGACGGGGCGCCGCCTGCGCCGCGACGAGACCGACGGCGCCGAGTATGACGGGAAAGGCGAACAATTTCCTGGACCGGGTGACCATGGGAGATCTCCTTGGGTGCGGGGTGCCCCCCCGCCGCGCCGTGTGGGGGGACGTCGGCTCGACGCCCTCCCCCGGAACCGCGGGGTCGAAGGGACCAAGACTTCATCCCGCGGTCGGGTCGCGCAAGAGCGCCGGAAGGGAGGCCGGATCTCCTCCCCCGCCGGGGAGGCCTTCACACCTCCAGGCGGACCACCTCGACCTCCAACTCCGACTCCGGACCCAACGCGAGGCGGGCCACGGTCACGGGAAGCTTGCCGCGGATGGGCCCGGCGCTGCCGGGGTTCAGGTAGAGCACGCCGTCACGCGTCTCCGCGTGCGCCCGATGGGTGTGTCCCGTCACCACCAGGGAAAGACCGGCGGCGGCGGGATCCAGATCCAGATCATCGAGGTCGTGGGTGACGTACGCCAATGGTCCGACGGGTACCGCGTCCCCGGACGGCGTCCCGTCCGGACGCCCCAGATCGACCACGGTGGTGCCGGGAAGGTGGCTGCGGAGGTCGCCCCAGTCCGTGTTCCCGTAGACCGCGTGCACCGGCGCGATGCGACCCAGCATGTCGAGGATGCGGGCATCGCCCACGTCACCCGCGTGTAGTATGAGGTCGCTTCCCGCCAGCGCGTCGAGTGCTTCCTGGCGCAGGAGACCGTGGGTGTCGGAGATGACGCCGATGGTCCGCATCCGGGCTCCTGTGGCTGGGGTTGGAAGGAACGACCTTGCCGTGGTCCGACCCTACCGGCACGTTCCGCTGGTGACGTCGATGGGGTTTCGTAATTAGGGGACGTGGATGGCCTGCCGCCAGTGCGAAGGAATCGAAGCGTTCTTCGACGACGGTGTCGCTCGCAGGGAGTTGCGGCGCTATCGGCGGAAGGGCGTGGGCGGAACGACACGCATCCTCCTGGAGGCCCTGCGGAGCCCCTCCGCGGGCACCGGGGTGGCGGGGCGTTCCTTCCTGGACATCGGAGGAGGCGTGGGCGCCATCCAGCACGAGCTCATGGCCGCCGGCGCGACCCACGGGACCCATGCCGACGCTTCCCCGGCCTATCTGGACGCCGCTCGTTCCGAAGGCGAACGGCGGGGCCACGCGGATCGGGTGCGCTACGTCCTGGGGGATTTCGTGGACGTGGCGGACGACATCGAGCCGGCCGACGTGGTGACGCTGGACCGCGTGGTCTGCTGCTACCCGGACATGCCGGCCCTGGTGGACGCTTCGGCCTCGCGCGCGCTCGAATCCTACGGCCTGGTGTTCCCCCGGGTCACTCCCCTGACCCGGGTCGCCTTCCGCATCCTGAACCTGGTCCAGACGCTTCGCCGGCACCCCTTCCACGTCTTCCTCCACGATACCCGGTCGGTGGAGGCGAGGGTGAAGCGCCACGGGCTCCACCGGATCTACCACCGGGAGACCTTTTTCTGGCAGGTCATGGTATTCCAGAGGACGAGCGGCGGCGCTCGCCCCCAACCCACTCACGCCTGAACCGGATCCTCCAGGACATGGACCTTCCCTTCCACACGCTCGACGTCTTCACCACGGACACGTTCGGCGGGAACCCGCTGGGAGTCTTCCCCGACGCGACCCACCTCCCCACCACGTCGATGCAACGCATCGCGCGGGAGATGAATCTCTCCGAGACGGTCTTCCTGGGTCCGCCGGAGACGGAGGGCGGATCCATGCGGGTACGGATCTTCACCCCGGGCTCGGAACTCCCCTTCGCGGGGCATCCCACGGTGGGAGCGGCCATCTTCGCGGTGCTCAGCGGATACCCCGCTCTGCGGGAAGGATGGATGGACGAGCGTCCGGCGCCGGGGGCCGCGTCTCTGGTGCTGGAAGAGAACGTGGGACCCGTACCGGTGGACGTGCGGGTGGCCGAAGACGGATCCGCCTTCGCGACGCTCTCCACCGCCATCCTCTCGGAGCACCGGGCGTCGCCCCTGGACCGCGACGCGCTGGCCGCCGTCGTCGGGCTGGAGCCCGGAGACCTCGACTGCGAAAGCGACTTCCCCGGCATGCGCCCGGAGATGGTGTCGTGCGGCACTCCCTTCTTCGTGATCCCCGTGCGGCGCCTGGAGGCGATCCGGAGGGCTGCGCTGGACACGGCGGCGTGGAAGCGGGACGTCGCGGCGCTCTGGGCGTCCAAGGTCTACCTGGTGTGCCCCGAGGCCGAGGGGGCGGGCGTGGACTTCCATGTACGGATGTTCGCTCCGGGGCTCGGCGTCCCCGAGGATCCGGCCACCGGGTCGGCGGCGGCCTGCCTGGGCGGGTACCTGGCCGCGGTGGACGGCAGATCCGAAGGAACGATCTCGTGGCTGGTGGAACAGGGCCTGGAGATGGGGCGGCCCAGCCTCCTTCACGTGGAGGCCGACCGGGCGAGGGGAGCCACGACGGCGATCCGGGTGGGGGGGAGCGCCGTGGTGGTGAGCAGGGGGGTCATGCGGATTCCCACCGCCCAGGACTCGCCGGAAGGGCGTTCCACCCGGTGATGGAGACGGGAGACGGGATGATGATGAAGACGGCGCGACCCGGCAGGCGGGTGCTGTGGATCTTCCTTGGCGGGATGCTCCTCCTGGTCCTCCTGGGGGCGTCCCTGGTACCGGGGATGGTGGCACGACGGATGAACCCGGTGGTCGGGAGACCCCTCCCCGCCCTCACCGCCGAGACGCGCCGGATCCATGCGTCGCTCATGGTGGCCGACCTCCACGGGGACGTCCTCCTCTGGGACCGGGACCTCCTGGAGCGGTCCGCATCCGGACACATCGACGTGCCGAGGATGCGCGAGGGTCGGGTGGGAATCCAGGCATTCACCGCCGTGACCAAGACGCCGAAGAAGATGAACATCGAGTCCAATTCCGGGGACTCGGACAACGTCACCCTCCTGGCCGTCCTCCAGGGATGGCCCGTGGGCACCTGGGGGAGCCTGGCCGAACGGGCGCTCCACCAGGCCGGGAAGCTGCACGCCACGGAGGTACGCGGCGAGGGCGCCCTGGTCGTGCTGGAGACCCGGAGCGACCTGGAGGACTTCCTGGCGGCGCGGGCGGGCGATCCCGACGTGGTGGCGGGCTTCCTGGGGATCGAGGGGACCCACGCCCTGGAAGGCGACCTGGCCAACGTGGACCGGCTCTTCGGCGCCGGATACCGGATGTTCGGGCTCACCCACTTCTTCGACAACGCGGTGGGCGGGTCGGCGCACGGAGTGGAGAAGGGCGGGCTCACCGCCTTCGGTGCGGCGGTGCTCGCGCGCATGGACGAGTTGGGAATCCTGGTGGACCTGGCCCATGCCTCCCCTCCCCTCATGGACGACGCCCTGGCCCGGGCCACGCGCCCGGTGGTGGTTTCCCACGGCGGAGTGAAGGGCACGTGCGACAACCGGCGCAACGTCTCCGACGCGCACCTGCGGGCCATCGCGGCCACGGGTGGGGTGATGGGTGTGGGGCTGTGGGCGACCGCGCTCTGCGGGGAGACCCCGGCCGACTGGGCCCGGGCGGTTCGCCACGCCGTCGAGGTCATGGGCGTGGACCACGTGGCGCTGGGTTCGGACTGGGACGGCGCCGTGCGAGCCATCGTCGACGCGGCGGGGACGGCCCATCTGGTCCAGGCGCTCCTCGATGAGGGATTCGCCGCTGACGACATCGTGAAGATCATGGGCGGGAACGTGGTGCGGGTACTGGGTGAGGTGCTTCCCACGGGAGGGTAGACGCATGCGAAGGTTCGGAACGTCGATGGCGTTGGTGCTGGTGCTGGGGGCCTCCGTGTGGATGGGCCCACCCGCGGAAGCGCGGGGGCAGACCCTCACCGGCCGGGTCCTGGACGAGGTCCTCGACGCGCCGGTGGCGGGCGCCGCGGTGGCCCTCCTGGACCGCGACGGGAAGACGAAGATCGAGGTGCTGGCCGACGGCGCCGGCCGCTTCACCGTCACGCCGCCCAGGGCGGGCGAGTACTTCATCTCCGTGTCGCGGTTCGGATACGAGAAGACCGTCTCTCCGCTCCTGACCCTGCACGCGGAAGGCCGCCGCACGCTGGACCTCCTCATGACCCCGGCGCCCGTGGGACTCGAGGGCTTCGAGGTCGCGGTGGAGGACGAGGCCGAGGACTTCCTGGGCCTCATGGGGATGACCCCGACCCAGTTGGGGAACCGCTGGTTCGGACGCGAGGCGATCGAGGCGGTCCACATGAAGCGGGACCCGGGCTCCGTGATCGAGTGGGGCAACCTCCCCGGCGTCACGGTGATCCGACGCGAGAACATGAACCCGTCCAGCGGGGGAGACATGGGACTCTGCGTGAGCATGATCCGGGCTCGGCGGGGCAACGGCTACGGAACCTGCGCCATCGTGGTCTTCAACGGAATCATCGTGACCTCGGAGCTCCTGTTGTCCATCGATCCCGACGACATCGAGTCCATGGCGCTCCTCACCCCGGTGGAGGCCACGACTTTCTACGGGGAGAACGGGGCCTACGGAGTGCTCATGGTATGGACGCGGAGGGGGGGAAAGTAAGGAGGTGGGGTCGGAGGCTGGCCCCCGGCTCGACGGCGCTGTAGGCTGAGTGCATCCCGATCCCGAGCCCTCACACGGAGCGCCATCATGCGGTCGTCATCTCTTCCTCTCGCCCTGGTAGCCCTCGCCCTCCCCTCCTGCGCCCCACCGGACGCGCGATCGGGCTCCGCGATGTCGGACCGGCCCCCGTGGGAGTGGACGGAGGACGAGGTCCGCACCGCGGTGAACCAGGTCCGGGCCGGCCGGGACCTCACCCCGTCCGAGTGGCCCGGCGGAAACCGCGTGGCCGTGCTCCTTTCCTTCGACGTGGACAACGAGACCGTGTTCGGGCTCCGTGACGGAGAGATCAGCGTCGGCCCGATCACCGAGGGCGAGTACGGGTCGCGGGTGGCGCTCCCCCGCGTCCTCAACCTCCTGGACGAGTACGACGTTCCGGCCTCCTTCTTCATCCCGGCCTGGAGCCTGAAGCTGGCGCCCCAGCAGGCGGGGATGATCCAGGCGTCCGGACGCCACGAGATCGGGGTCCACGGGTGGATCCACGAGCGGAACTCGGGGATCGAGGACGCCGCGGTGGAGAAGCGGCTCCTGGAGCAGGCCCTGGCGACCCTCACCGAGATCACCGGGGAGCGGCCCGTGGGATACCGGGCGCCGTCGTGGAACTTCAGCCCGAACACCCTGAGCATCGTGAGAGAGCTGGGCTTCCTCTACGAGAGCTCGCTCATGTCCGACGACCGGCCCTACGAAATCCTGCAGAACGGAGAGGCGACGGGGATCGTCGAGCTTCCCGTGGACTGGACGCTGGACGACGCGCCCCTCCTGAGCCCGCAGGGCGCTCGCTACTCGTCCCCCCGGGACGTGATGCAGGTATGGATCGACGAGTTCGACATGGCGTGGGAGGAAGGCACCATCTTCCTCCTGACCATGCACCCCCACCGCATCGGCCACCGCTCGCGCATCGTGGCCCTCGAGGGGCTCATCCAACACATGAAGGCCAAGGGCGGCGTCTGGTTCGCCACTCACCGTGACGCGGCCTCGTACGTACGTGAACAGGCAGGGATGTAACCATGTCCAGAATCCATGTATCCATTCCCGTGGCCGCCATCCTGATGACGATGGCCGCCACGGCCACGGCACGCGCTTCCTCGATGACCCCGTCCGGATTGGCGAGTCTCACCCCGGCGAGCCCTCCCGACGTCCGGGTATCCGCCGACACCACTCCCCGGCCCGTGGGAGTGGAAGACCTCTTCAGCATCCAGCGGGTGGGAAGCCCTCGCGTGAGCCCCGACGGGGCCTGGATCGCGTACACGGTCTCCACCACCTCGTTGGAGAAGGAGGAGTCCTTCACCCGGATCTGGATGGTCTCCTCGGCGGGGGGTGACCCCGTCGCCATGACGGTGGAAGGGAAGTCGGCGTCGTCTCCCGAGTGGAGCCCCGACGGGCGCTACCTCACCTTCCTGGGATCCAGGGAAGAGGGAAAGTCGCAGGTGTGGGCGCTGGATCGCAGAGGGGGTGAGGCGGTGGCCCTCACCGAGGTGGAACAGGGGGTGAGCGGGTACCGATGGTCTCCCGACGCCACCCGGCTCCTTCTCACCATCCGCGACGCCGAGGAGAAGGATCCCGACGCCAAGGAGGGCGCTCCCCGCGATCCGTGGGTCATCGATCGCCTCCAGTTCAAGCGGGACTACCAGGGATACCTCACGGGAGACCGCCACACGCACCTCTACGTGATGGATCTGGAGACCCGCACCGTGCGCCAGCTCACCACGGGGAGGTGGGACGAAGGGAGTCCGGAGTGGAGTCCCGATGGGTCTCGGGTGGCCTTCGTGAGCAACCGCACGGACGACCCGGACGCCAACCGGAACAGCGATATCTGGGTGGTGGACGCGGGGCTCACGGAACCCACGGACTCTCCGCGCCGGGTCACGACGCAGCCGGGATCCGACGGGTCGCCCGCGTGGAGCCCCGACGGCCGCTCGATCGCCTACGTCACCACCACCGACGTAGACGCCATCTGGTACGCCACCGGACACCTGGCGGTGATCTCCGCCGAGGGCGGCGAGCCGCGCGTACTCACCGCGTCGCTGGATCGCAACCCTTCTTCACCCCGGTGGAGCGACGACGGAGCATGGATCTGGTTCGGCCTGGAGGACTCGGCGGAAGATCACCTCGTCCGGATCCGCCCCGACGGATCGGGGCTCACGCGCGTGGTGGCGGGACCTCTCTCGGCAGGGGACTTCGATTGGGCCGGCGGCACCATGGCCATGCAGGTCGGCACCCTCGACCGTCCAACGGAGATCCACGTGGTCGAGACGGATGGTGACGGTTCGCCGCACCTGCGCCGCGTGACGCACCACAATGACGAGTGGCTCTCCGGGATCGCGCTGGGCCGTACGCGCAACGTGCAGTTCGCCTCGGCCGACGGGACCGAGATCGAGGGTTTCGTCACCTTCCCCCCCGACTTCGTGTCGGGACGGCGCTACCCGGTGATCCTACGCATCCACGGCGGACCGGTGTCCCAGTACAGCCACACCTTCAACTTCGAGGCCCAGATGTTCGCGGCCGACGGGTACGTGGTGGTCTACACCAACCCCCGGGGGTCCTCCGGATACGGTCAGGCGTTCAGCCAGGCCATCTTCGCCGACTGGGGAAACCTGGACTTCCAGGACGTGATGGCCGGAGTCGACCACGTCATCGAAGAGGGGTGGGGTGATCCCGACCGCCTCGGCGTGGGAGGGTGGTCGTACGGGGGGATCCTCACGAACTACGTGATCACCCAGACGGGACGCTTCAAGGGCGCGGTGTCCGGGGCCAGTGAGGTCCTCTACGTCGCCAACTACGGGCACGACCACTACCAGTACGAGTGGGAGAAGGAACTCGGCGTCCCCTGGGAGGGAGACAACCGGGAGCGTTGGGAGCGCATCAGCCCCTTCAATCGCGTGCAGGACGTCACGACGCCCACCCTGGTCATGGGAGGAGAGGACGACTGGAACGTCCCCATCCTCAATTCCGAGCAGCTCTATCAGGCGCTGAGGCGCAGGGGGGTACCCACACAGCTCGTGGTGTATCCCGGACAGAGCCACGGAATCGCGGTTCCTTCGTACCAGAAGGATCGCTACGAACGCTATCTGGAGTGGTACGCCCGTTGGGTGAGGGACGCCGCTCCGACCGCTCCTCCCGTGAGCCACTGAAGACGGCGTGAGGCCGGCGCCCGTCCCGGGCGCCGGCCTCAACTTCGACTCCCCGTCGGCCGACCCTTGGTGCAGGGATCTTCACCTCACCAGCGAGGCCACGTGGCAGCATTCGCAGTCCATTCCACTCCATCACCGGTATTCCCGGACCGCCGTTGGCGGGGGGTGGCCCGTGGGTCCACGTTCGCGCTCCTCCTGCTGACGGCCCCCCTGGCATCTTCCCGTACGATTCTGGCCCAGACGGCCACGAACGCCCCGGGAGTCTCCACGGACCAGGACTCCGTCGCCGCGGTGCCGGCCCGCTCCCTCCCCATCTTCCTCACGCTGGGCGCCGGGTACGGTCTGCGCTTCGACGACTGTACCCTGTGCACTTCTCCCGAGAATACGGAGAGCTTCACCGCCCACCTCGGCGTGGGGCGGTACCTGGTGGGGGGGCTGGGGATCGGTCTGGACGCCAGCGTGTGGCGCCGCTCGCATCCCGGGCCGCTCACCGAGGCGGACAGCACCGGGGCTCCCGGAGCGATCCCGCTGGTGAACATGCTGGGGAACGGCTCCGTGTCCTTCTCCTATCAACTCTGGCACGTGTACGTTCGAGGCGGCGGCGGGCTGGCGTGGGGATCACAGGACCTGGAATGGGCCCCGCCGGAAGGAGATACCGTGGTCACGAACGCGTCGGGATGGGGAGTGGGGTACTCGGTGGGAGCGGGGATCACCCTCCCGGTCCATCCCATGGTCTCACTGGCCTTCTTCGCCAACTGGAACGCCGGCCGCTACGACCTCACGGCGCCCCACGGAATACTGGCGCGCCACGCGCGCCACGAGCAGCTGGAGATGGGGGTGGGAATCAGCCTCAGGTAGGATCGGCCCATGCGGGAAGGAATGAAGCGCCCACCGGTAACCCCGCTACACGGCGTCCGGCTCGACGGCCTCGAGGATCGCCCGGGTCACCAATTCGACCGGCGGCGTCCCTTCCAGGCGGCCCCGTTCTCCCATGTAGGTGCGGCATCGAGGCCCATCGCCCGTGTCCTGCGGCCCCCAGGGACGTGGATCCGGCGCGATGTCCACCCCGTTCACAAGAATCGTGGGAGACCCGTACCCGCGATACGGGGTGGGACACCCCGAGTCGGTGGTGCACCACTCCGTCCAGACGGCGGGCACACCGACCTCCCGAAACGCCCGACCCAGGAGAGCACGGGAGGGATCGACGTTGGGACAACCCTCATCGTATACCAGAACGACGCTCAGCTTGGGAGACGTAGGATCCTCCGGGTCCGTGTGTTGAGTCTCCGGTTGGGCTCACCGGGGTGCCTACCCATACTCCCGCGGAAGCTCTTATGTTCAACGCGCATGGCGCATGACTCGGGGGGGATCGGCCGCGGACCTCCTTCGTCGGGCACTCGCACCCATTCGACGGACACCTGATGTTGGCCTTTATCGTGATCCTCTCCTTCGCCCTCGGCGCGGTCGTGTCCTCCCTCCACTGGCACCGACGGCGGCGGACGGTGACGGCGGGTGCGGTGTCGCTCGACGCGAATCCACTCCTCACGACGGCTCCGGATGCGGTGGGGGTCTGGAGCGCGGATCAGCGCCTGGTGGAGGCCAACCCCGCGTTCGAGGAGATGAGCGGCTGGAGGCTGGAGGAGGCCGTGGGGATGCACGTGACGGCATTCCTCGACCCCGACCACCTCGGCCAGTTTCCCCTTCGCTCCACCGACTTGTTGTCGCAGGGCCCCTTCCGCTCACGCCGCCTCGTCGTGCGAAAGAACGGGAGCAGGATCTGGGCGGACATCCACACCGTCCGGGTCGGCGACCGCACGGTGAGCATCATCAGGGACGTCACGGAGCGACAGGAGGTGGAAGAAGCTCTGCGGCGACGGGAAGCCCACTTCCGCCATCTGGTGGAACGCGGGTGGGACGTGATCCTTCTCCTGAACGGAGATACCCACCTTCTCTGGTCATCCCCTTCCCAGCAGCGCGTGCTGGGTTATGCCCCCATGGACAACCTGGGACGAGCGTTCACGGACTTCGTCCACTACGAGGACCATGGGCAGGTGCAAACACTTCTCGCGGAGGTGCTCACCGCGCCGGAGGCTGCGGGAACGCTGGAGGCACGCTTCATCCACTCCGACGGCTCCCTGGTCTGGATGGAGATGGCGGCACGAAACCTCCTCTCGCACCCGGACATCGCCTCGCTGGTGATCCATCTGCGCGACGTGACGCCGCGGAAGGTCGCCGAAGAGGAGAGTGCCCAGGAACAGAAGCTCATCAGCGCCCTCATGGACAGCGTCCCCGGCATCGTGTACCTCTTCACACCCGAGGGGCGGCTGACGCGCTGGAACGCGCGTCTCAGGGAGTTCAGCGGGCTCACCGACGACGAGTTGTCCCGCGTCCGGGCGCTGGATTTCCTCCCCGAGTCGTCCTGGGGCGCAGCGCAGGAGTCCATACGAAAGGCCCTCGCCGGGGAGGTCGCCCTCCTCGAAGCGGACATGATCGGGCCCGGGGGAGAACAACACCCGTTCCTCTTCACGGGTACCGGGATCGAACTGGACGGAAACCCGTTCCTCCTCGGGATCGGAATCAGCATCGGCGAAAGGAAGCGACTCAAGAGCCAGCTCCTCCGAGCCCAGAAGTTGGAGGCGGTGGGACGCCTGGCCGGCGGACTCGCCCACGACTTCAACAACCTCCTCACCGCCGTCCTCGGGAACGTGGAGCTGGTGCAGTCGGCGCTGGAAACCGAAACCGTGGACCCAGGCCCGCACCTGGAGCAGATCATCAGCGCCGTGGACCGCGCCTCCAAGCTGGCGCGCCAACTCCTGTCCTTCTCACGGAGCGACATCTCCGAGCCGCGCGTGGTGAGCCCGGACCGGCTCCTGCTGGAGCTCGACCAGCTCCTCCGCCGGGTGTTGGGACGGAACATCGAGATGGTGACCCTGGTGCCGGAAGACGTCTGGAACATCCACGTCGATCCGGGCCAACTGGAGCAGGTGCTCACGAATCTGGCGGTCAACGCCCGCGACGCCATGCCCGACGGGGGCCGCCTGACCATCTCTCTGCACAACTCCCACCTGGATCATTCCGAGGCCGAGCTCTGCGGCGACATCCAACCGGGGGAGTACGTCCGCTTCCAGGTCGCCGATACGGGGAGTGGAATGGACGAGGACACGGTCTCGCGGATCTTCGAGCCCTTCTTCAGCACCAAGCCCTCGGCGAAGGGGACGGGTCTCGGCCTGGCCGTGTGCTACGGGATCATCCGGGGGGCGCGCGGCTGCATCACCGTGGACAGCACCGTGGGAACGGGAACCACCTTCTCCGTTCTTCTCCCCCGGTCGCTGGCCGACATCACCCACGACCCGGCCACCGACCACCGGGTCCGCGAAGTCCACGGCGGCTCCGAGAGGATCCTCGTGGTCGAAGACGAGCCCCAGGTTCGCCTCCTCATGGAAGAGTCCATGCGCGTGGGCGGCTACGAGGTCCTCATCGCCCGTTCCGCGGAGGAGGGGCTGGACCTGTTCGAGCGCCTCGACCGACTCCCCGACCTCATCGTTTCCGACGTCATGCTCCCCCAGAAGAGCGGGCCCGAGATGGTCACCCGGATCAGGGAGCAGTACCCCGACATCCCGGTCCTGTTCGTGTCGGGATACACGCACACCTATCTGGACACGGCGCGGATCCCGGGGTCGGACAGGGTCCGATTCCTTCCGAAACCGTTCCGGCCCAGGCAACTCCTCAACGCCATCCGGGACATTCTGGACGAGAGCGAACCGGACCGGGACGGAGGCCCCACGGGCACCTGAAACGTCGGGGTTTCCCGGCCCGGTGTCGCTTTCCTTCCGGAGTCCGGCGGAGTTATCGTCGGAGGGGTCGCCCGACGGGAGTCGCCGGCCGACCGAACCCGAACTCCGCTCAGGAGAGTCTCCTATGCCCGGTCACCCTCGCCCGACGATTTCATGGAAGGGACTCCTCATCCTCGCGGGGGCCGCCTGGGGGTGCGGGGGAGCCGACGATCAGTCCGCCCCGGCGTCTTCCTTCCTCCTCACCGACGTCCGGATCGTGGATGGGACCGGTGCCGCAGCGTACCAAGGAGCCGTACGGGTCCATGACGGTTCCATCATCGAGACGGGGGACCTGTCACCCCGGGAGAGCGAGGCCGTCGTGGATGGCGCGGGTCTGGTGTTGGCGCCCGGATTCATCGATACACACAGCCATCACGACGGAGGCCTCGCCGACCTGCGCGACGCCACCGGTGCGGTCAGCCAGGGCATCACCACCATCGTGGCCGGACAGGACGGCAGTTCACCCCATCCCCTGGGAGAGTTCTTCACACGGCTGCGCGGCACACCCGCCGCCGTGAACGTGGCGAGCTACGTGGGGCACGGCTCACTGCGCGAGGCCGTCATGGGCGAGGACTTCCGGAGGCTCGCCACCGACGAGGAAGTGGACTCCATGGTGACACTCCTGGAAGCCGCCATGGAGGACGGAGCGCTGGGGCTGTCCACCGGGTTGGAGTACGACCCGGGTATCTACAGCGACACCGAGGAGGTCCTGCGGTTGGCGCGCGTCGCCGCCAGGCACGGGGGCCGGTACATCTCCCACATGAGGTCCGAGGACAGGGCGCTGGACGAGGCCATCGAGGAGCTCATCCGCATCGGGCGCGAAGCCGACATCCCCGTCCAGATCTCGCATCTCAAGTTGGCGATGAAGAGCCTCTGGGGTCAGGCGGACAGGATCGTCGATCGGCTCGACCGGGCCCGCGCCGAGGGGGTCGACGTCACCGCGGACGTCTATCCGTACGAGTACTGGCAGTCGACCATGACGGTTCTCTTCCCCGCCCGGGACTTCACCGACCGCGAAGCGGCCGCCTTCGCCCTCCGGGACCTGGCGCCTCCGGAAGGGATCCTCTTCGGCCGCTTCAGCCCGGAACCTTCCTACGTGGGCAAGACGCTGTCCGAGATCGCCCAGCTGCGCGGAACGGACCCGGTGACCACCTATCTCGACCTCATCGCCGAGGTGTATCCGCCGAGTGGTCCGGCGGGATCGGAGAGCATCATCGCCACCAGCATGGACACCGACGACGTGGCCCGGTTGCTGCGTTGGGAACACGCCAACGTCGCGTCGGACGGCTCCCTGGCCGGCCGGCACCCCCGGGGCTTCGGGTCCTTCACTCGCGTGCTGCGGTGGCTGGTCAGGGAAGAAGGGACACTCTCCCTGGAGGAAGCGGTACACAAGATGACGCAGATCTCCGCCCGGCACGTCGGGATCACCGACCGGGGGGTGATCGCTCCGGGGATGGCCGCGGATCTGGTGCTCTTCGACCCCGCCGTCGTGACGGACCGCGCCACGCCCCAGGAGCCGAACCTCGTATCCGAGGGTATCCGCGGCGTCTGGGTGAACGGAGTGCGCGTGTGGACCGGAACGGCTCCCACGGGGTCGTTCCCCGGGCTCGTCCTCCCGCGCGGTCCGTGACCAGTCGCGGGGGCGTGGTACTGGCGGTTCTGGTCCTCACGGGGACCATGGCCGCATGCGACTCGGCGCCTCCGGTGATCGCGGTGGTGGGCAACACGGGAGATCCGGAGGTCGCCCGGGCCCTTCTGGATTCCTTGCACCCCGACCTGCGAATCCGCGTGGTGGGGATGGTGGGAGAGGGGAGCGCCGTCGAGCCGCTGGAGCAGGCCCGGAAGTTGATGTCCATCCCGGGCCTGGTGGCGGTGATCGGCCATCGGGACAGCCGGAGCAGCCTCGTCGCGGCCCAGGTGTACAACCAGGAGGGAGTCCCCCATGTCGTTCCCACCAGCACGAGCATCCGGCTGAGGGATGCCGGGCGGTGGACCTATACGCTGGTGCCCGACGATTCCATCGAAGGCGGACTCATCGCCGCCATCGCCGATACTCTCCTGCACGCATCCAGGGTCACGCTCTTCCACGTCGCCGACGAATACGGAGCCGGGATCCGCACGGGTGCGGAGTCCGCGCTCCGGAGTCGGGACATCGAGATCCTGGACGTGGTGTCGTACGACAGTGGCCGGAGCTCGTGCCTCCAGGACCCGGCGCGGGGGTTCGAGCTACTCGTGCGAGGATCGGTGGCGGCTCGTGGCGTCCCGGACGTGGTGATCCTGGGAAGCCGCACCCCGGACGCGGCGTGCATCGTGCGTGAATTCCATGCACTGGATCCGGAGATCTCCTTCCTGGCCGCGGACGGCGTCAACGTCGGACCGGCCTTCGTCTCTCCGGCCCGGGCGCCGGCGACGGCCCGGACGCTGGTCGTGCAGTTCTGGGACCCGGGTGGACCGCCGTCTCCCCGCGGAGACTTCGCGACGTTCTATCGCTCGCTCATGGGAACGGATCCCGTTCACGGCCACGCCTTGTTCGCGGATGCCGCCCTGCTCGTATCCCAGGCCATCCGGGAGGTGGGGCCCGACCGGGCCGCGGTGCGGAGATACCTGGAGGGCCTGGGCCGGGATCGCGCCGCCTTCCAGGGGTTCACCGGAAGGATCGATCGCCAGGGGATCTCGGCGGCCTCCCTCGTCCTCATGCACGGGAACGGTTCACGCTGGACACCAGAGGGATGAAGACGCCCCTCCTTCCCGACCCACCGCCCCGGCCGTCACTGAGCCTCCGGGTGGTGCTGGCGCTCCTGACCGCGGGGGGGATCGTCTACGTCCTGCTCCTGGCGGTGATCCTCTGGACGACGATGGGAGCCGGAAGTCGGGACGTCCACGACGAGGCGGCCACGGCGTTGAAGGAGTTCGAACTCCTCGACCAGAGCGGGAGGGCGTTCGACTCCATCATCGTCCTGTCCCGCATCCACCTGGAGCGCGGAGAGGTGGAAGGCGCGGCGGAGCGGCTGAACTTCTTCGTCCGCAACCTTCCCAGCCCCGCTGCCATGGGAACCCTGGCGGCTCTGCAGGACCTGCCTCCGGAAATGATCCTGGACCTGTCCAGAGCGGTGGAGATGGATTCCAGGATCCGGGACCAACTCCAGGAAACCGCGGCCCGCGCCGTCCTCGGACAACCGGACTCGGCGCTGCGCAGCCTTGCCCGCGTGGACTCGTTGAATGCCGTCTTCTCGGCACACCTCGTGCAGGCCCAGCAAGCGGGCATCGTGGACCTGGTGCAGAGGGAACGCGCGCTGGCGGACACCCATCGCCGTGGTCTCCGCCTGGCGGGTATGGCGTCGGTCATGGGCGCCTTCCTCATCCTCTTCGCTGGATACACGATCGGGCGGCGGCTGTACCAGCCGCTCGCGGAACTCGACGACGCACTGACCCGGGTAGCCGACGGCGAGTTGGATCTGGAACTCCCCGTCGTGTCCACCGATGAGATCGGACGGCTGGCCCACCACTTCAATCGCATGACGGAAGTCCTTCGTGCCGTCGTCGAGGAGGAACGGGACGCGGTGCGGCGGATGACCCGAGCATTCATGTCCAGCTCCTTCGACGCCGTCATCACCACGGACCTGAAGGGGGTCGTGACCGAGTGGAACCAGGTCGCCGAAGCGATGTTCGGGTGGAATCGCACGGACGTGCTGGGGCGGAACCTGAACGAGCTCATCGTCCCGGAAGCCGCTCGCGCGAATTCCGAGGACCCGTGGAGACTCTTGAGGGAGGACGCGGCGGCGTGGACGGGAGTGCGGCGCGATTTTCCCGCCGTGACACGGACGGGGAAGGCGCTGGAGGTGGAGGTGGCCCTGGTACCCGTGGCGGAGGGCGGCCGACTCGAGCGGGTCACCGCCTTCGTGCGCGATCAGACGGAGCGGAAGGAGTTCGAGGACCGACTCAGGAAGTCGCAGCGCCTGGACGCGGTGGGGCGCCTGGCGGGCGGGGTCGCCCACGACTTCAACAATCTCCTCACGGTGATTCTGGGCCAGTGCGACCTCCTCGAGCCACGCCTCCAACCGGACACCCCCGACGCGCACGCCGTTTCGGTGGTACGCCTCTCGGCGGAGAGGGCCGCCAAGCTCACGAATCAACTCCTGGCCTTCGCGCGCAAGCAGATGATGACGCCCATGATCGTGGACGTACGCGAGCTGCTCACGCATCTCGATCCGGTACTCGAGAGCCTGGCCACCGAACAGACACGCCTGACATACGAGTTCCACGATCGGGCGGGCGCCGTGGACGTCGACCCGTCGCAGCTCGAGCAGGTCATCATGAATCTGGTCCTGAATGCCAGGGAAGCGCTGTTCGACCGACCGGATGGGCGAATCGTCGTGCGTGTGTCCTCCGCACGCTTCGAGGACGACGACAAAGGGCTGGTGGTCATCCAGGTAGCGGACAACGGGAGGGGGATGGAGCCGGCGGAGTCCGAGCGCGTGTTCGAGCCGTTCTACACCACGAAGGACCTCGGCAGTGGACTGGGGCTCGCCACCGTATACGGGATCGTCAAACAGGCGGGTGGGGACATCTCCGTGGAAAGCACCAGAGGCGAGGGCACGACCTTCACGATCTCCCTCCCGAGGGCATCGGGAGCGCCGGCCCGCCAGGCGGAGGCGAACGCAACCTCCCCCGTGGAACCCGCGGCGAGCCAGGGAGGGTCCATCCTCCTGGTGGAAGACCAGGAAGCCCTCGCGGGGGTGGTGGCGGAGATCCTGGAGGTCCGCGGATACAGGACCCACTGGTGCTCCACCGCCGAGAGCGCGCTGGAGTGGCTCGCGGCGGAGGAACCGGTCGTCGACATCCTCGTGACCGACGTCGTCCTTCCCGGGATGGACGGACGGCGACTCGCAGAACGGATCCATGGAGAGTACCGCCCCGACCTCCCCGTGCTCTTCATATCCGGCTATGCCGAGGGGATGGTGGAAGGGAGAGACACGGTGCGGGAGGGAACCGCCTTCCTCGCCAAGCCGTTCAGCACCGCTCGCCTCGTGCGCGAGATCGAGAGGCTGCTCAGGTCCCGGCCCGCATGACCTCACCGAGAGTGCTCATGGCATCCACGATGCGGGTGTCCGTCAGATAGGGAGCGGGGCCGAACCGGACGAACCGCCCCCGGGCGTCCACCCGCACACCACGCCGCCTCAACCCCGACACCGCCATGGCGGCGCGCGCGGCTTCATCGCATCGGAGCGCGAGAAAGCCACCCACGGACTCCATCGGGCAGGTCCGGTCACGGGTGATGGCCCGGGGATCGAGATCGAGGGCGTCGAAGGTGGACGCGAGGAGGTTCACCTGGTACCGGCTCGTCTCGCGAAGGTACTCCGGCGTGAGGCCCTGCTCGCCGAAGAAATCCATGACGGCCGCGCCTCGGTAGCATGAGGTCGGATCGAAGGTGGAGCCCGCGAAGCGAGCGGGGCCTTCTCCGTACGGAACCCGGCCGGGATCCCTCTCTCCCGACAGCGTGCCGAACTCACTGAACCACCCGGTGACGACCGGCCGCATCGTGCACCCCGCCGGTATCCGGAGAAAGCAGTTCCCCTCGCCGAGTTGGAGGTACTTGTAGCCACCTCCCACCACGAAGGCCCCACCCAATCCCTCCCTCTCCAGCGTGAAGGGCACCACACCCAACGCATGGTACGCATCCACCAGGAGTTCGACTCCGTGGAGCCCGCATGCGGCCGCCACCCGCTCCAACCCCGGTACGATCCTGGCGGTCTCGAAGAGCACGGCCGACAAGAGCACCGCCGCGGTACCACCATCCACCTGGGCGGCCAGGCGTTCCGCCAGGGAGTCCACCGGATCCGCCGGCACCTTCACGACCTCGATCCCCTCCTCCGCCAGGCGATCGAGTTGCCGCCGGATGGAGTGGAACTCCCCGTCCGTGGTGACGATCCTCGGCCGCTCTCCCAAAGGGAGCGCCGAGAGGAACCGGACCACCAGCTCGTGGGTGTTGGAGCCCAGGACCACGTCCCCTTCCCCGTCTCCCATGAGGGCGGAAAAACCCCGGGCGACGCGCTCCCACTTCCGGAACACGGCGTCCCACTTGTCGTCCACCAGCTCGGCGGCGTCCAGCCACGCCCGCCGCTGAGCCTCCAGCCCCACGTCCGGCCACGCCTGGTGGGAGTGCCCCGTCAGGAGGGTTCGCTCACCCACGCGGAAATGCGCGTAGTGTGGGATCAACTCTTCGGGTGCCGGCCGGGATCGAGGGGAGGTCATGGTCGTTCACGCCGCACGGGTCAGAGGCGACTACGGATCTCCCAGAGATCCGGGAATACGGGGTTGTTCAGCGTAGAACGGAGGTACTTCGATCCCGCCGATCCCCCCGTGCCGGGCTTCGCACCGATGGTCCGCTCCACCATCTTCACGTGCCTGTACCTCCACTCCTGGATCCCCTCGTCGAGATCCACCAGGCGCTCACACAGCTCGGAGTCCCTGGCGCTTCCGCGATACACCGCGATGAGCACCTCCTGCACCGCCGGCGAAGCCTCCACGGGGAGAGTCACGTCGCGATCGAGGGCCTCGGTGGGGACCGCATATCCTTCTCTGAACAGGTACTGGAGAAAGGCATCCCAGAGGGTGGGCGACGCCAGCCGCATCTCCAGCTCCTCGCGCGCCCTGCTTCCGTCGGCGAACCGGCCCACGGCCTCCGCGTTCTTGCGGCCCAGCGCGAACTCCAGGGCTCTGAACTGATCGCTCTGGAAACCGCTGGCGCTGTCCAGGCGTTCACGAAAGGTGAGGAACTCCGTGGGCGTCATGGTCTCCAGGATGTCCAGTTGCGACACCATGACCTTCAGCACGGTGAGGACACGCTTGAGGGTATGCTGGGCGCGATGCGCATCCCCCTGGCCCAGAAGGCGGCAGCAGTAATCCACCTCGTGGAGGAGCACCTTGAACCACAGCTCGTACACCTGGTGGATGACGATGAAGAGCATCTCGTCGTGCTCCATCTCGTCTCGCGGGCGCTGAAGGCGAAGGAGTTCGTCGAGCTTGAGATACCGCCCGTAGGTGACCGCTTCGTTCATGATGGCCGCGCGGTGGGAGGGTGGGGAACGCCGGAACCGACCCTGTACGGCGCCGGCCCAGGAAGCACGTGGGGAGCGATCGTTGTGGTCGCCGCCCCGAAGCGCCAACTTCGGATGGTTTCCCTCTATCCGCCACCTCCACCCGACCACGATCATGACTTCCACCCCGCTCCTGGCGATTCCCTTGGCACTCGTGATTTCCGGCCTTTTCCCCGGCGAGCCCCTTCCATGGGGGCAGAAGGGCCACGAGATGGTGGCGCGGGTGGCTGCCCGGGCCCTCCCGGCCGAGGTGCCCGCGTTCTTCCGGGACGCCTCGGATCAACTCGCCTATCTCAACCCCGAGCCCGACCGGTGGCGCAGCCGCGAGTTCCCGGAAATGGATGGGGCCTGGAGCTACGACCACTACATCGACCTCGAGAACGTCCCCGAGGGCGCGTTGGACGCGGCGAACCGGTACGCCTTCCTGGCCGCGCTGAATGCCGCCGGCGTGGACGACCCCCATCAGGCGGCGGGCTTCGTGCCCTATCGCATCGTCGAGCTGTACGAGCGCCTGGTGACGGAGTGGCGGCTCTGGCGGGCCGAAGGAGACCCTGCCCGCAGGGAATGGATCGCGCAGAGGATCGTGCAGGACGCCGGAGTCCTCGGCCACTACGTCGCCGACGTCGCGCAGCCGCACCACACCACGATCCACTTCAACGGGTGGGACGCGAACACGCCCAACCCCGAGGGCTTCACCCAGGATCGCGAATTCCACTACCGCTTCGAGACCGCCTTCGTCGGGGCCCATGTCGCCGAGCGCGACATCCGCGCGCTGGCGAGGGAGCGCGCCGTGCGGGTCGGCGAGGTGCGGCCCGCGGTGATGGACTACGTGCGGGCGTCTCACGCCGAGGTGGAGACCCTCTACCGGATCGACCGGGACGTGGGCTTCGACCCGGATGCCCCCGCCGATGCGTCGGCCGTGCACTTCGCCGCCGAACGCCTGGCCGCGGGCGCGGACATGCTCTCCGCCCTCTGGTGGTCGGCCTGGCTGCAGAGCGGAGAGCGTTGACGCACGCCGGTCGCGGCGCCGCTCTGCAGGACCTCGACGCCCGCGTGGTCGCCTGTCGCCGTTGCCCCCGTCTGGTGGCGTGGTGCGCCGAGGTCGCGGAGGCGAAGCGGGCCGCGTACCGGGACGACGTGTACTGGGGGCGTCCCGTTCCCTCCTTCGGGGACCCGGACGCCCGTATCGTGGTGGTGGGCCTCGCCCCCGGCGCCCACGGGGCCAACCGCACGGGACGCATGTTCACGGGAGATCGATCCGGCGACTGGCTCTACGGCGCGCTGCACCGTGCGGGGCTCGCCAGCCAACCGGACTCCACGGGGCGTGACGACGGGATGACACTCCACGGTGTCTACGTCACGGCCGCGGTCCACTGCGCTCCGCCGGCGAACAAGCCCACGACCGCGGAGCGCGAGACGTGCCGATCGTTTCTCGAGGAGGAAGTCGGCCTCCTGGAGGACGCACCCGTGTGGGTGGCGCTGGGCAAGCTGGCCTTCGACCAGCTCCTGAGGGTCCTGGGTGACCGGGGGGACGCGGTTCCCCGCCCCCGTCCGCGCTTCGGCCACGGGGTGGAAGTGGAGTTGGGGGATGCGCGCACGGTTCTGGGCTCGTACCATCCCAGCCAGCAGAACACCTTCACCGGCAAATTGACGGAACCCATGTTCGACGCCGTCTGGGCACGTGCCCGGGCGTTGGCCTTCCCCGACCCACGATGAGCATGAACGCGACCCTGCGACTCCTCGGCATCCCGGCGGTCCTTCTCGCCACGGCTTGCACACCCGACACTCCCACCCGGTCGCCCCTCGGTGTGGACCTCATCGAGTTGACCATCGCCGAGACGCACCAGGCCATGTTGAGCGGCAAGCTCACCGCGCGCATGCTCACCGAGGCCTACCTGGCCCGCATCGAGGCCTACGACAAGAAGGGGCCCTCGTTCAACAGCATCATCATGGTGAACTCCCGGGCACTGGAGCGCGCCGACGAGCTCGACGCCGAGCTGGCCCGCACCGGTGAGCTCACCGGGCCACTGCACGGAATTCCTTTCATCGTGAAGGACAACTACGACACCCACGACATGCCCACCACGGGCGGGTCGGCTTCGCTGGCCGGGTCCGTCCCCTCGGACGACGCCTACCAGGTGAGGAAGATCCGCGAGGCCGGCGCCATCGTGCTGGCCAAGTCGAACCTGGCCGAGTTCGCCTTCACCGCGTACGAGACGGTGGGATCCATGCTCCCGGGATGGACCTTCAATCCGTACCAGCTCAACCGGGTCACGGCGGGCTCCAGCGGAGGGACCGCCGCCGCCGTCGCGGCGAACCTGGGACTCGTGGGACTCGGAACCGACACCGGCAACTCCATCCGGGGGCCGTCGGGGCACAACGCCCTGGTGGGGATCCGGTCCACCCAGGGACTCACCTCGCGGGACGGAATCATCCCGCTCATCGCCAGCCGGGACGTGGGCGGGCCGATGACGCGCTCCGTGGAAGACGCGGTACGCATCTTCGACGTGATCGCGGGAACCGATCCCTCCGATCCGGTCACGTCCGAAGCCGACGCGCGCCGCCCCGCGTCGTACATGGACGCGCTGGTGGCGAACCTGGAAGGGATCCGCATCGGCGTGAGCCGGGAGATCACGTACACCGAGACGGCCGACCCGGAGGTCCTTCAGCGCTTCGAGGAGGCGGTGGCGGACCTGGAGCGTGCGGGCGCGGTGATCGTCGACGACGTGGTCATCCCCGACATGGACACGATCCGGGCCGGCCTCGACTGCCCCAGCTTCCGCTACGACATCGAGAACTACCTGGCGACCCTTCCCCACCCGCCGTACCGGACCCTCGAGGAAATCCGCGCGAGCGGAAAGGTCCACGTGACCGTGATGCCGCGGGTGTCGAGGTATCTCGAATTCGAAGGCACTCCGGCCACCAACCCGTCGTGCATCGAGACCGCGCGCAACCAGGACCGGCTCCGCGAGGCCGTGCGCCTCGCCATGTCCGAGGCCCGCGTAGATGCCCTGATCTATCCGACGTGGAACAATCCGGCCCGCCTGGTGGGAGACCTGACTTCCCCCCACGGAAACAACAGCCCGATCCTGTCACCGCCCACGGGGTTCCCGGCCATCACCGTTCCCATGGGCTTCGTGTGGGACGACACCCTTCCGGCGGGATTGCAGATCTTCGGAGACGCATGGAGCGAACCCACCCTCATCCGCATCGCCTACGCCTACGAGCAGGCGACCCACCACCGGCGTCCTCCACCCACCGCCCCGGCGCTGGACTGAACTTCCGCTCCTACACCGCGTCCAGGAGGGTCCGTATCGCCCGTGCCACGTCTCCCGGACCATAGGGTTTCGAGAGGAGGTGGACCCCCGGGCGCAGGCGGCCCTCGTCGAGGAGGACGTCCTTCGAATATCCGGAGGCGAAGAGAACCGCGATGCCGGGATGGAGGAGTATGGCCCGATCCGCCACCTCCCGGCCGCTCAGCCCTCCCGGCATCACGACGTCGCTGAAGAGGACGTCGATGCGCGCCTCGGCCTCGAGGATTCCGACCGCCTGCACGCCATCCACCGCGGCCAGCACCCGGTACCCGAGATCCGAAAGCACTTCGACGGCGTACTCTCGCACGTCGGGCTCATCCTCCACCACCAACACGGTTTCGCCTCCGTGGGGGAGGCTCTCCACCGCGTCCGGCAACCGGGACCGGGGCGCCTCACCCTCGGAACGGGGGATGTACACGTGCACCGTCGTCCCGGCGCCCTCCTCGCTGTCGATCTCCAGATGTCCTCCGCTCTGCGATACGAATCCGAAGACCATGGACAGGCCGAGGCCGCTTCCCTCGCCTACCCCCTTCGTGGTGAAGAACGGCTCGATCACCCGGGCTCGGTGTTCTTCCCGGATCCCCACTCCCGTGTCGCGGACGGACACGAGCACGAAGTCGCCCGGCTCCCCACTCCCGTGTTCGGCATCACCGGCGCCTCGCGAATACGACGGGACGTTGCGTGCCTGGATGGTCAGCGTGCCGCCGGGCGCCATGGCGTCCCGGGCGTTGAGACACAGGTTGAGTATGGCGGACTCCAACTGTCCCGCGTCCACGTGGGCCACCCAGAGGTCGGAGGCGATCTCGACGTCCACGGTGATGTGTGCTCCCAACGTCCGCTCCAGTAGAGGGAGCATCGACACCACCAGATCACCCACCTCGACGGGCTTCGGGTCCAGCGGCTGCCTTCTGGCGAAGGCGAGCAACTGACGAACCAGGTCCGCGGCCGTCCCCGCCGCCTTGAGGCTGTTCCCCACCAACCGCCTCACCCTGTCGTTCTCCACGAACCGGAGGGCGAACTCCAGACTCCCGCTGATGATGGTCAGGAGGTTGTTGAAATCGTGGGCCACACCTCCGGTGAGCTGTCCCACCACCTCCATCCGCTGGGCCTGACGCAGCTGCGCTTCGGTCTCGCGCGCCGCCGTGACGTCGAACCCGAGACTCCCCACGCCCAGGACGTCACCGTCCGACGTGCTCACGGGGAAGCTCGTGAACGACATGCGGTGCGTCTTTCCGTCCGCCAGGACCACGTCGCGTTCCTCGGTGATGGCCTGCCTGCCCGAGAACACGCTCATGTAGTGATCCCACGCCCACTGCGCGAGTTCCTGTGGATAGAAGTCGAACGCGTTCTTCCCGACGACTTCGGCGGAGTCCAGTCCGTACCACTCCTCGAACGTTCGATTGACGATCACGTAGCGGCCCGCTTCGTCCTTCAGCGCGAACGCCATGGGCAACTCCGCCACGATGCTGCGGAACTGTTCCTCGCTCCGCTGCAACGCGGCCTCCTGGGCGAGGAGCGTGGTCACGTCGGTACCGACGATGACGGTGCCGCCGCCCCGGGTCCGGTGGGTGGTCACCTGGAGCACCCGCCCGTCCGCAAGGAACCTCCGGACCGGCGGTCCGTCGATGGCGCGGAAATCCCTCTCGCGATTCCGGACGACCGTCTCGATATCGTCACCGGCGTCGCGGATCAGCCCCCGGTCATAAGCCGTGCGGATCACGTCCTCGAAGTGGGTGCCCACTTCGATGATGTCCGCCAATTCCGGATACCACTCCAGAAAGCGTTGGTTGAACAGGGCGATCCGGTCGTCGCGGTCGTACACGATGATGGTCTGCGACACGCTCTCGATGGCGTCTTCGAAGACGGTGAACCACGCTACGGTGTCGGCCCCGTCGCCCCCAACCGGTGATACCTCCCTCACCACCGCCATCACGTGCTCCACGATCCCGTCGGAACCTCGTACCGGCGAGACGGCGATGTGGGCGTGGACGTGGGAGCCCGCCTCCGTCGTGACCCTCCCCACGAACCCTTCGTCCCGCGCCTCCCCCGCCGATGTCCCCGCCCAGAACGACACCCAGCGGTCACGGTCACCGGGATGCACCAGGTCCACGATGCTCTTGTCCAGCAGCAGACCCGGATCGGACCCAAGCACCGCGGCCGCCCGGGCGTTGACCCGCAGGACGCGGCCCGTCGGGGAGACCGCCATCAGCCCTGCGGGGACCACGTCGAACAGGCCGTGGAGGTCACCGGACGGGGGCGGAAGGCAGCGTGGATCCATCACTCTCGCGGGGGCGTGGGATCGGGGGATTCGACTGGATCGTGTCCCTGATTATCGACGCCGGAAACCGCAACCTTGACGCCCGCCCTTCCCACTCCCGCCGCGGCTTCGCGGAACTCACGGAGTCCCTTGATGGACATGAGGAGGTAGACCACGTAGAGCGCCGCGGTGAGTTCGAGGTCCCTCGACACGTAGAGGGGCACGTAGATCACGTCCACGGCGATCCACAACTTCCACGAGTCCACGTATCGCATCATCAGATAGACGTGTGCGGTCAGGCTCATCACGGTCGTGAGGGCATCCCACATCGGAGCGGCCCCTCCGATCCGTACCAGGAGGAACCAGAGGGCACCCCACCCCACCAGGAAGATGGGGACGGTGAGCCTGAGCACCCCGCCCGGCGCATGGGTGACCGGGCGAGGCGCATGATCCGCCCCTCCCGCCATCCAGATCCTGATGGCCTGGAGGCTGGTGACGAAGTAGAACGCCTGGATCCCCACCTCGGCGTACAGGCGGACCTGGAAGAACACGATCCCGAAGAGCGTGACGCTCACCAGGACGAGCCACCACCCCACCACGCGGTTGTTGGCCAGGAGCCATACGCTGGCCGCCCCGGTGACGACCGCCATGATCTCTGTGACGCTCATGACCCCTTTCCTGGTTGGATCGTGGGATGGGCGCGAAAGGGCCCGGTGTCCGTCGTGTGCGCGCACGGTAATCGAGGAACGCCCCGGTTCGCCACCCGCATGTCGCGGGCCGGGTGTCACGAGCCCCTCGGTTCGGTCGTTTCCGGTGCGACGTTCTCATCCACTCCGGAGACACAGACATGACACCCCGCCGCCCCCTCGTCGTGACCGCCCTGACCGTATGCACACTCGTGGCGTGTGACTCCTTCACCGGTCCGCCGGAGAGGCTCGAGCAACTCCCCCGCCAACTGACGATCGCGGAGCAGGAGGTCATCGCCTCGTCCAACGCGTTCGCCTTCGACCTCCTCCGCGAGGAAGTGGCCCGAAGCGAACCCGGGAGCAACGTGTTCATCTCTCCGTTCAGCGTGTCGATGGCGTTGGGGATGACCCTCAACGGCGCGGCCGGCGAGACCTTCGACTCCATGCGGACCACTCTGCGCTTCGAGGGACTCACGCAGACCCAGGTCAACGAATCGTACCGGGATCTCCTGGCGCTCCTCGTGGAGTTGGACGGCGGCACGACGTGGGACGTCGCGAACTCGGTATGGGCCCGGCAGGGCTTTCCCTTCGTTCCCGCCTTCTTCGACACCGTGCAGGACTACTTCGGCGCGGAAGCCCGGGAGATGGACTTCGGCGACCCCGCCACCAGGGACGTCATCAACCAATGGGTCAGTGACGCCACCAACGGCCGTATCGACACCATCGTGGAGTCCATCAGCCCGCTGGACATCCTCTTCCTGATCAACGCGGTGTACTTCAAGGGTGACTGGACCACGAAGTTCGACCGGGACCGTACTGCGCCCGCGCCATTCCAGTCCGCGACCGGCAGCGGTTCCATCCAGGTGGAAACGATGAACGCCCGCGACATGCTCGCCGGGCTCTTCCACCTGGGCGCCACCGGTATCGAGGGCGGGGAGCTCCCGTACGGCAACCAGGCCTTCACGCTCACCGTGGTGATGCCTCCGCACGGCGGATCGGTGGAAGACGTGGTGGCCGCCCTCGACGACCAGGCGTGGAAGAGCTGGATGGAGCAGATCAGCTACGACTCCGTCCACGTCGCTCTCCCGAAGATGGAGATCGAATACGAGACGCGGCTGGATTCGGTGCTGATGACTCTCGGGATGGGCGTCGCCTTCGACGCGAACCGGTCGGATTTTTCCAACCTCACCCCGGCCCAGGATGCACACATCAGCCGGGTCCGCCACAAGACCTTCCTCAAGGTGGACGAGGAGGGGACCGAGGCGGCGGCGGCGACGTCGGTGGACATCGGCCTGACCTCGCTCCCCCAGGGACTCTACGTGGACCGCCCCTTCATCCTGGCCATCCGGGAGCGCCTCTCGGGCACCATCCTCTTCCTGGGCGTGATCCGGGATCCGCGGGGGTAGCGGGGCGGGCGGGTCGCCCCCCAGGGCGGCGTTCGCTATCGTGTCGGAGTCACCCCGAACTCGACCCGATCCGATCCGAACCATGAAACGACGCGATTTCGTACGTACGTCCGCCGCGGGACTCGCCGCCACCGCCGTTCCCACCGCCGTGGCCGGTGCCTCCGACCGGGGCGCCCAGCCCACCGGCGTCCCCGACCGGGCGCCTGAGATCCTGACCCGAGCCCCCACCCGCCCCGTCCTGGTGGCCGACGTGAGCAGCATCCGCTACCGCAACGGGGGCCCCGAGTCCGGTATCGAGCGAGCCTTCAGGGGGATCACCGAGGGCGAGGACGTGCTGGCCGCGCTGGTGGCCGGAGTGAACATCCCCGAGCTGGATCCGGAGGAGGCGGGGATCGGATACGGCGGCCTCCCCAACGCGGACGGCGTGGTCCAACTCGATTCGTGCCTCATGCACGGCCCGCGGAGGTGGGCGGGAGGAGTGGCGGGGATCGAGGGGGTGCGCACGCCGTCGCTGGTGGCCAAGGCGGTGGCGGAACTCACCGACCACCACCTCATCGTCGGAGAAGGCGCACGGGAGTTCGCCCGCTCCCTGGGCTTCGAGATCGAAGACGATCTCAACACGGAGCACTCCCGGTCCCTCTGGCTCGAGTGGCGACGCCGGGTGGACCCGTCCCACTGGCTGGACCCCGTGGAGCGTATCCGGGGGATGGGCCGCGCGGGCGAGGACACCGACCCGGACCACATCCGCCGCGGTCGCGGGAGGATGGACCCGGAGCAGGCGGAGCGGATGCAGCTCTTCGCCGACGCCGCCCTCGCCGCCGGCCTCTCCATGGTGGACGACGGCCTCATCCCGGAGGAATCCTTCTGGGGGACCACCAGCCTCGAAGGCGTCTCACCCAACGGCGACATCTGCGGAGTGACCACCACCAGCGGGCTGGCGTGGAAGATCCCGGGCAGGGCCGGAGACTCTCCCATCCTGGGGGCGGGGCAGTACGTGGACAACGCCGTGGGCGCCGCCGGCTCCACCGGCCGGGGTGAGGCCAACCTCTACAACCTCACCGCGTTCCTCATCGTGGAGTTCATGCGCCAGGGGATGTCGCCCAAGGATGCCGGAATGGCGGCGCTGAGGCGCATCAAGGACAACACGGTGGAGTCGCGTCTCCTCAACAGCCGTGGGCTCCCCAACTTCGACGTGCGCTTCTTCATCCTCAACAAGGCCGGAGAGTACGCGGGGGTGGCCATGTACGGCGACGCCGAGAAGACCTTCGCGGTGTGCGACGAGCACGGGGCCAGAGAAGAGCCCCTGGAGGGGTTGCTGGAGGGGCCGTCGCGGGACTGACGGTAGCCTTGGCCGAACGCCCGTTCGTTCGGCCCACGGAGTGTCGGAGGGCCGGATCTCTTGGGAGTCCGGCCCTCCGGCGTTCCAGGGTGGGACGCGGCCGCGAGAAGCACGATCGCCGCCGAGCGACGATCAACCCGTCTCGGGAAGGAAGCTGGGAAGGTTCACTCCGTCGAAGCCGTAGAACTCACCTCTCACCTGGAAGAGGTGGGTTTCCACATTCACCGCCTTCCACGAGTACATCAACTCCACCAGCGCTCGCTTCTGCATGGGAATCACCACCAGCGCCGCCGACCCCCGGTAGAACTCGGCGCCACGGGCGAGGAGGGCGGCCATGACCGCCTCATTCCTGGCGACCGCGGGTCCCATCATGTTCAGCGCCGGATGTTTCACCGAGATCAGGAACCCGTCGAGCCCGCCCTGGTCGTTCTCGTACACGAGGACGTCGAACATCTCTCGATCATTGCGGATGGCATAGCCGTAGTCGAGATGCCGCGTGATCCCACTCACCGCCTCCTCCACCACCGCCATGGCGTCGACGTCGGCCTCCGTGGCCGGTCGCACGTGATCGATCCCGGGGACCTTGAAGCCGGAGTGGTCCGTCGGCACGGTGATCACCATGTCGTTGTACGACTCACGAGGTACGAATCCCGAACTGTTGTAGAGGGAGAAGGAGTCGATGTTGAAGGCGCTCCCGACGAGGCGGAGAGGCTTGTCCGCTTCTTCGGCCAGACCGGCGATATGCATGGTCATGGCCTTTCCGATCCCCTTACCGAAGTAGTTGGGATGCACCGACATGATGCCGAAGGAGATGTGCTTCGGCCGGGGGTGGTAGAAGCAACTTCCGGCGAGCCTGCCGGTCCGCGCATGGTAGGCGGCGACGTTGCAGCCCGGCGTCAGATCTTCGTAGACGTCCAGGAAGATCCCCGTGTCATGGGGATCGCATCGGAAATAGTCTCCGGGCCAGCCCTTTCGTGAATACCAATGGTTGAACGACGCGTGCAGCATGTCGGCGTACTCGGCCCGGTCGTCGGGCGCGAGAGGCCGCAGGATGAAGTCGGACATGGTGCCTCCTGGGGGGGTCTCCCCGGGAGTATCGGGAGGCCGACCCAGGACTTGAGGCCGACGGTGGAGGTCAGCCGCGATCCTCGAACGCCGCGTCGAACGCCACCTCCGAGGGGGCGAAGTCCAGCTGCCTCACGAAGCGGCACGCCTCCGCGGCGCCGTGCTCCCGATCCATCCCCGAGTCCTCCCACTCCACGGAGAGCGGACCCCCGTAGCCGACCCGGTTGAGCGCCCGCACGATCTCCTCGAAGGGGACGCGGCCGCGGCCCAGGGAGCGGAAGTCCCAGAAGCGGTCGCGGTGGCCGAAGGGGAGGTGCCCCCCGAACACGCCGGAGGGCATGGGGGTGGGCGACCACCAGACGTCCTTCATGTGGGCGTGACGGATGCGGTCGCCGAAACGGTGGATGAACTCCACGCAGTCCACTCCCTGGTAGGCCAGGTGGCTGGGGTCGTAGTTGAAGCCGAACGCCTCGCGGTGCCCCACGGCCTCCAACGCACGCTGGGCCGTCGCGATGTCGAAGGCGATCTCGGTGGGGTGCACCTCCAGGGCGAAGCGGACCCCCACCTCGTCGAAGACGTCGAGGATGGGGTTCCAGCGCCGGGCGAACTCCCGGAAGCCCTCCTCGACCATCCCCTCGCTCACCGGAGGGAATGCGTAGAGGAGATGCCAGATGGGGCTCCCGGTGAAGCCGTTGACCACCTCCACGCCCAGGTTGGCCGCGGCGCGCGCGGTGGCCTTCATCTCCTCGGCGGCGCGGGAACGGACCCCTTCGGGGTCGCCGTCTCCCCAGACGTGGTCGGGGAGGATGTCACGGTGGCGCGCGTCGATGCGGTCGCACACGGCCTGCCCCGCGAGGTGGTTGCTGACGGCGAAGACCTCGAGCCCATGGGAGGCGAGGAGCTCTCGCCGGGCCACGCAGTAGTCGGGGTCCTCCGCGGCGCGCCCCACGTCGAAGTGATCGCCCCAGCACGCCAGTTCCAGTCCGTCGTACCCCCACGCGGCCGCCTTCTCCGCGAGGAGCGCCAGGGGAAGGTCGGCCCACTGTCCGGTGAAGAGGGTCACGGGTCTATTCATGGGTCTGCCCTCACTTCGGGGGCGTGTAGGCCGCGTCCACCCACCCGCCCACCCGGTGGCTCTCCACGGCCCGGTGGATGAAGTGCACACCGTGGGATCCATCCTGCACGGTGGGGAAGTCGCCGTCGAAGGGGCCGGACTCGCCACCCGTGTCCCGGGTCCGGAGCGTGCGGGCCACGTTCCGGTAGAGGTTGGCGAAGGCTTCGACGAATCCCTCCGGGTGCCCGGAGGGGAGGCGCGTGTGGGCCCGCGCCCGCGCGGAAAGCGTCCCCGTGCCCGCGAACAACGTGATGCGCGTCCCTTCGGGGCCCAGAAGATGGAGTTCGTTGGGATCTTCCTGGCACCAGTCCAGCGCCCCTTCACTGCCGTAGACGCGGAGCCGCAGGTGGTTGCGCTCTCCCGTGGAGATCTGGGAGGCGGTGAGGAGGGCACGGACGCCGCCTTCCATCTCCATGATCACCGTGGCGTCGTCCTCCAGCTTCCGCCCCGGAACCACCGTGCCCAGGTCGGCGAAGAGCCGTACCACCTCCAACCCGGTCACGTAGCGTACCAGGTCGTGGGCGTGGGATCCGATGTCGCCCAGCGCGGAGGAGACGCCGGCCTGATCCGGGTCACCCCGCCACGCGGCTTGCTTGTGTCCTTCGGCCTCGAGAAGGGTCCGGAGCCACCCCTGCGAATACTCCACCACGATCTTGCGAAGGCCGCCCAGCGCTCCGGAGCCCACGCGTTCGCGAGCTTCCTTGACCAGGGGGTATCCCGTGTAGTTGTGCGTGACCGCGAAGATCCGCCCTCCCTCCGCGGCCATCCGGCAGAGCGCCTCGGCGTCCTCGACGGTGTTGGTGAGCGGCTTGTCACAGATCACGTGGAAGCCGTGCTCCAGGAAGGTCCTGGCCACCGGGAAGTGGAGGTGGTTGGGCGTGACGATGGAGACGACCTGGATTCGTTCGTCCGGCGGGAGGGCCGCCTCGGATCGGGCCATCTCCTGGAACGACGCATAGCTGCGCGCGGGAGCGACCCCCAGTTCGTCCCCCATCCTCCGGGAACGTTCCGCGTCGGAGGAGAAGGCGCCGGCCACCAGATCGTACTCCCCGTCCAGCGCCGCCGCCATGCGATGGACGGCCCCGATGAAGGCGCCGGGGCCCCCGCCCACCATCCCGTATCGGATACGGGGCCCTGTCGACGTCACGCCGCGGCTCCGATGTGTTCCTTCCGGTATCCGCCGGCCCTCCGATCCCGCAGGTACATCGCCGCGAAGATCAGGGTCAGTACGCCGCACAGGGGCACCACGTACCGGAAGGAGATGCGCCCGCCGTAGTTGTCCGCCGGCCCCAGGGTGGCCTGGGCCGTGGACGAGATTTCGTCGAGGTCCGCCGCGGCCAGAGCCCGGAGCGCGTTGGCGGTGGCGGGGGCGGGAAGGTTCCCCGAGGTCTCGTACTGGACGACCACGGCTCCGGCCGCCTCCATGGCGTTCCGGGCGTCGTCATCGGCGTCGAGGGTCAGGGACCCCACGGCGTTGATCATGAGGGTGACGGTTTCGGCCACGGGGAGTTCCTCATGCGCGTAGTCGTCGGCGATCCGGCCCATGGTGGGCGACGTCACCAGACCCACGGTGGCCATCCCCACCGTGCCCATGAGGCCCAACCCCAGGGCCCCGCTCCGGGGGATACGCTCGGACACCACGCCCAACATGGTGGGCCAGAAATAGCACACGCCCACCGCGAAGACCGTTGCGGCCGCGAAGGTCGCCGCCCCGGTTCCCCAGATACTCAGTCCCAGAAGGCCCACTCCCGACAGCACGGCCGAGGCCAGCAGGATCCCGGTGGGGGAGAGCTGCTCCACCACGGGCCCCGCGCGATACCGCAACACGGCCATGAGCCCGTTGATCCACACCAGCACGAGAATCCCGTGCATCCCCCCGGCCTCCAGCACCGCGGGCACCCATCGGTTGGGGCCCAGCTCCACCGAAGCCGTCATGGCCATGGCGATGAGCATGAGCCACATGAGGGGCGTGGAGAACGCGGCCTTGAAGCTCTCTCCCACGCCCACCCCCGCCTGCACGCCCTCGGTGGCGGGGAAGGGCTCCCGGAGGAGGAGATACCCGTACGCCAGCGTGGGGACGAGGATCAGCGCCAGCTTGACCTGCCAGGCGGTCACGCCCGCGGCATCCAACCCGAAGGCGGCCAGACCACCCAACACCACGCCTCCGGGGAACCAGACGTGGAACTGGTTGAGCTTCACCGTCTTGTTCTCGGGGAAGAGCGTCGCCACCAGGGGATTGCACGCCGCCTCCACCAGCCCGTTGGCCATGGCGATGACCAGCGCGCCGGCGAAGAGGAGCCAGAACCCGGTGGCGGTGATCATGATGAGCGTTCCCGCCAGGTGCCCCACCCAGGAGAGACGGAGGAGAAAACGCATCCCCAGCGTGTCGCAGAGTGGCGCGAAGACCAGCTGGGAGACGGCAAAGCCCCAGAGCGCCGCGCCGCCGATCCACCCCACCTCCTGGTTGGTCAGCACGAAGTCCCTCTTCAGCGCCAGCATGATGGCGCCCACGGTGGCGAAGGCCACGGAGGTGGCGATGAGGGCGATGCAGCTCCCCAGGAAGAGGCGGGCGGCGTTGGGCGATCCTTCGTGGCTCATGTCGACTCCCTCGTGTGTGGACTGCGTTACGTGGCCGGTGACCGACTACAGCCCCAGGTGGTCCAGCACTTCCTGTGGTGGAAGCTTCCACTCCGCCAGCGGCACGTTGCCGACGTACCCCAGGTCCCCCATCCCCTCCTCGGTGGTCCAGAAGGCGGTGGCGGTGAGGTCGCGCACCCGATCGAAGAAACGGGCATGGACCACCATCCCGGGCGCCGCCTCGGCCGCGTAGCAGATGTCGTCGCAGATGGCGTGCTTCTCCTCCGGGGCGAGGTCGCGGAAACGCCTCCCGTCGCCGAAGCGGCGGGCCGCCTCCAGATCGAGCCAGACCAATCCGCCGCGGATGACCACCTTGTCGTTCCGGTTCCAGTCGTACGGCGCGCTCACCCACTCGTCGATGAAGTCGTGGGCACCCACCTGGCTGGCGGACGGGGAGCGGGCGTCGGCGGGGATGACGACGTCGCACAGCGAGGCCAGGCTCTCCAACTCGTCCGTGGTGAGGCTCCGCTCCCACGGAACGACCGGATTCACCAGATCCGGGTCCGTGACGGTGCCGGCCGCCCGGGTGTTCCTCCCCTGGGGCTGGCCCGTGGGGATGGCGTCGGGGGCGTCGGTGCCGCAGGCGACCAGCCCCGGGGTGGCGGCCACCATGGCCAGGACCTTGAGAGCCTGGCGGCGGTCCATTCCGCCGGGGCCGTCCGTCCCGCTCGGGCCGCAGTCGCCGACGGTCGACGTCACCTCGGCGGCTTCCTTCTCGCGTCCGTTCATCACAGGCTCCCCTGGGCAAGCTGTTCCCCCAGGTAGTCCGAGGACCGCCAGGCGATGGCCATGATGCTGAGGGTGGGGTTCTTGTCGGCGTTGGAGATGAAGGCGCCGCCGTCGGTGACGAAGAGGTTGTCCACCTCCCACGACTGGCAGAACTGGTTGAGGACGGAGTCGCGGGGAGAGTCCCCCATGCGCACGCCCCCCACCTCGTGGATGATCTGCCCCGGCTTGGCGATGGCCTTCGCTCCGTCGTCGTGGACGGTGCTGGTGACCCGCCCGCCCATGGCCTCGATGATCCCCGCGAAGGTCCGTTGCATGTGGCGAGCCTGGTTCAGTTCGTGCTCCGACCACTTCCAGTGGAAACGCAGCGTGGGTATCCCCCACTGGTCCACCCCGTCGGGATCGATGTCGGCGTAGCAGTGCTCGTTGGGGATCATCTCACCGCGCCCGTCGAACCACATGAAGGAACCGTAGTAGCGCCGGCAATCCTCCTTGAAGGTCTGGCCGTACGATCCCCCGGTGAGGCTCTCCAGCCCGCCGAACACACCGAAGCCCGGCATCCTCCGCCCCCCTCCGAACTCGACGTGGTAGCCGCGGGCGAAATCCAGTCTCCCCGCCGCCTGCTCCTGGTACAGCCACCACGGAATGTAGAGATGCAGTTCCGAGGTCCCGTCGGAGTTGTGGACGGGAACGTTCTCCATGGCGGGGATCTGTCCGCCCACCCCCGCCCCCACCGTGTCCATGATCCATCGGCCGACCTGGCCGCTCCCGTTGGCCAATCCGTCCGGGAAGGCGGAGCTCTTCGAATTGAGGAGGATACGCGCCGACTCCAGCGCGCTGGCGGCCAGGATCACCACCCGCGCCTTCACGTGCTCGTCCAGGCGGGTACGCTTGTCGATGTAGTGGACCCCCGTCGCCTTCCCGTCGGGGCCCACCGTGACCTCCCGCACCATGGCGTCGGTGAGGATGTCCAGGTTCCCCGTGGCCAGAGCGGGGGGGATGAGTACCGTGGTGGACTGGAAGTTGGCCTTGATGGAGCACCCGCGCCCGCACGGCGTGGCGTAGAAGCACGCCGCCCGCGCTCGCATGGAGTCGGCGGTGACGCGCTGGGCCATGGGGTTGTTGGGATGGAGCCACTTCGAAATCCGGTCGGCCTCCAGCCGCTGGGTGAGGATGGCCAGGTGGGCGGGGACCACCGGGATGCGGAGGTCGCGGCACACCTTCTGGGTCAGGAGCTCCTCGGCCCGGGGAGGCGGGGGCGGAAGGAGTACTCCCGGCGACGAGTCGGGGGTGTTCTCCAACCCCTCGTTGGACCCGTACACCCCGATGAGGGCCTCCGTCTTGTCGTAGTACGGCGCCACGTCGTCGTACCCCATGGGCCAGTCGAAACCGAGGCCGTCCCGGGAATGGGGCTTGAAGTCGTACTCGCCCATGCGCAGCGAGATCCGGCCCCAGTGATTGGTGCGCCCCCCCAGCATCCGGGCCCGCCACCACATGAAGTCGGCGCCGTCGGCGTTGGCGTACGGCTCACCCGGAACCCGCCACCCCCCATCCACCGTGGCGTCGTAGAAGCCGAAGGGCTTGTCCGCCGTCCCGGCGCCCCGGAGGGGCGCGTCCCTGGGGAGGTTGAACATGGGCGTTTCGCTGACCGGGTCGTAGTCGCGCCCCGCCTCGAGCATGAGCACCTTCACGCCGGCGCACGCCAGGACGTAGGCGGACATCCCCCCGGCGGCCCCGGAGCCCACGATGACGACGTCGTATTCCTTCTCGGTCTTCCTCTGCATCGTTCAGCGACTCTCCAGTGCCCGCACGAGGCCGTCGTAGCTGGTGCGCACGCTCTCCAGGGGATCCTCCGGATCGTCGTGCTCCACGAAGAGGTGCCGGATCCCCGCCTCCCCCGCGTGGGAGAGGATCCCGGCATAATCGATGACGCCCTCGCCCACCGCCACCATGCGGCCGGCGGCGGTGCGGTCCTTCACGTGCAGACTGGTGAACCTGCCCGGGTGGGCCGCGAAGTAGGCCAGCGGGTCCGCCCCGCCCTCCACGGTCCAGAAGACGTCCATCTGCATGGACACCAACCCGGGGTCGCAACGCTCCAGGAGGAGGTCGTAGGGGACGGCGCCGTCGGTGAGGAGCTTGAACTCGAAGGCGTGGTTGTGGTAGGCGAACCCCAAGCCCACCGCCTTGGCCGCCTCCCCGGCGGCGTTGAACTCGTCGGCGACCTTCCGGTACCCGTCCGGCGAACGCTCGGACGAGTCGATGTAGGGACACACCACCCAGTCCTGCCCCAGCGTCAGCGCGCCCTCCAGCGTGGCATCCCAGTCACCCCGGATCTCCGCGAGGTCGTGGTGACTCGAGACGGCCCGGAGACCGTCGTCGTCCAGCGCCGACCGCATCTGCCCGGGGGTGAGACCGTACAGCCCCGCCAACTCCACCTCCTCGTATCCCAACGCGCCCACCACCATGAGCGTGCCGTACGGGTCCTCGGCCAGGAGGGAACGGAGTGTGTAGAGTTGGAGCCCGGGGAGGAGGCGCGCCGATGAGGGGGAGGGATCACCCGCCACGCACCCCGAGAGGAGGGCCGGAAGTGACGGGGCACAGGCCGCCACGACTCCCGATGAGGCGAGCCGCACGAACTCCCGCCGCGGGAGAACGCCACCCTTCATCCAATGACCCGGATCTTGATGTTCCGATACCAGACTCGATCACCGTGGTCCTGGAGTCCGATGTGCCCGATCTCCATGGTCCCGTACCGGGGCCACTGGGCGAATTTGCTCTCCCGAACTCGATGGGCCCAATCCTCGCTCCCCAGCATGTACTCGGCCGTCTTCCGCCCGTTGAGCCAATGCTCGACGCGGTTCCCGACCACCAGAATACGGGCGCTGTTCCACTCACCGGCGGCATGCACGACCCCTCTGGGCGCAGCATAGAGACCATAGTCGGATCCCGCCGAGGTGAGGGGAGACTGCCCGTCCGGGTGTCCGGCGTCGTCGAGCACCTGGAACTCGGGCGCGGTGTGGTACAGCCACTCCTCGTCTTCGGAGCCACGATAGAAGATTCCGCTGTTTCCGCCGGCCCCCACCTTCCACTCCGCCACGAGTTCGAAGTCGGAGAACTTCTCTTCGGTGATGAGATCGCCGGCGGAGGCGACCCTGGTCAGCAGGCCGTCCTCCACCGTCCAGCCCGCCGGCGCGTGGTCCTTCTGGTATCCTCGCCATCCCGCGGTGGTCACGCCATCGAACAGGAGCCGCCACCCCGCCGTACGCTCTTCAGGCGTCAGGACGTTCTGGGGTTGCTCCTGCGCCGCATCGACACCCGCGCCGTCCGCCTCCTCCACCTGCCGCTGGATACACCCCCCGGTCACCCCCACGGCGAGACCCAACGCCGCGAACACCACTCCCCACGCTGACCGCATCTTCAGATCTCCCATCCGGCCCGGTATTCCCGGGTGAGGTATCGGTTGGCTTCTTCCACGTTGGTGACCTCCATTCGGTCCGCGTCGTAATGGATCTTGCGTCCCTGTCCCGACCTGAGCGCCACCAGCCCCAGGAGCATGACCTCGGTGAGGGGCGCGGCATAGTCGAACGGACAGGTGGCTTCACCGATCCCCTTGCAGGCGTTCGCCCAGTTCATCTCATGGCTCCCCTCCACGCGGGCGTGGCTCGGGGGCACGGCGCCGGCCTCTTCCATGAGGGCCTCGGGGAAGATCCGGGGGTTTCGCCCGTACGTCTCGTGCATGAGGATCCCCCGCTCGCCCACGAAGATCACCCCTCCGGTGCGGTCCAGGGGAACGTCCGCGGGGAGGATGTCCGGCCTGCGGGGCATGAGGCCTCCGTCGTACCAATGCAGCACCACGGGAGGACGGAGTCCCCGCCTGGGGAACTCGTAGTGGACCTTCATGGCGAGCGGATAGGACTGCGGATCGTCCGCGGGCCCACCCCACGGAGTGGACGTCGCCTCGACGGTGTCGGGATATCCGAGGCCGAGGGCCCAATAGGGGTGATCCACGAGGTGGGCGCCCATGTCTCCCAGGGCGCCGACCCCGAAGTCGACCCACCCCCGCCAATGGAAGGGGTGATAGATCGGATGGTATGCCACTTCGCGGGCCACGGGGCCCAGATAGAGTTCCCAGTCCATCCCCTCCGGAACCGGGAAATCACCCCCGAGCGCCGTGGCGTGAGCCGCGGCGACGGAGCCGGGCCACCACGAACGCTCCGCCGCGGGGATGGGCACCGCGGGTGGAGACTGGGGCCGCAGAAGCCCCTGGGCCCAGATGGGCCGGTTCGTCCAGACATGGACCTCCCGCACGTTCCCGATGACGCCGGCCTGAACCCATTCGTTGATCAGTCGAGCGTCGTCCGAGGAATGGCCCTGGTTCCCCATCTGCGTCACCGCGCCCGTTTCGGCCGCCACCCTCCGGAGCAGGCGGGCCTCGTGGACCGAATAGGCCAGCGGCTTCTGCACGTACACGTGCTTGCCCGCTTCCATGGCCGCCTTGGCGATGACGGCATGGAGATGATCCGGGGTGGCCACCACCACGGCGTCGATGTCCTTCTGCCGCTCGAGCATGACGCGAAAGTCCGCGTAGCGGGCCGCCTTCTCGAATTGCTCCTTCCAACGGAGCCCTTCTTCGCGAGGGTTCCCTTCGCCGTCCTTCGTACGCTCCTCGACCTTGCGCGCCACGTACCCGAAGTCGACGTCGCAAACCGCCACGATGTTCTCCGACCCCAGCGCCTGAGCGTTCTCTCCACCCATCCCACCCGCACCGACCACCGCAACGTTGAGCGTGTCGCTGGGTGGACGCCCATGACGCCCGCCGAGGACGTGAGGGGGCACGATCATGGCCCCCATGGCGAGCCGGGACGTATTCGAGACGAATTCACGCCGGGACAGATCGTGGTCGGACACTGCGAGGCCCTCCGGACAGAGTGTCTCATTGACGAAGGGAACAACTTATCGCACGAGCGAGAATCCGCCACACACGGGACCCTGCACGGCCTCCGGCCAAGGAGATCGGAAGGAACTCGGCATCCCCCTACCGATCCTCCATCACCTCCGCCACGGCCCTTTCCAGCCGCGTCAGGTCGTACGGCTTGCGGATCAAGGACCACCCCTGCACCCGCTCGGCATCTTCGTATCCGGAAGCGAGGAGGATGGGAAGTCCGGGAAACCTCTCCCTGGCCAGGGTCGCGAGTTCGACGCCCCCCCGGGCGCCGGGCATGACCACGTCGGAAAAGAGGAGGTCCGGAGTGAGGCCGTCCATCCGGCTCCACGCCGCGTCACCGCTCTCGGCCTCCACCACCGTGAATCCGAGCCGCTCGAAGAAGGACACGGCGACGTCCCGCACCTGCGGCTCGTCCTCCACCACCAAGACCGTGCGCCCCGCCCCGGACAACCGTGAATCCGGCGCCTGCTCCTCGGCGGCGGGGGGAGCCGACCCGGAACTCCTCTTGAGGTAGAGGTCCACGGTGGTTCCCTCACCTTCCGTCGACGTGACACGCGCGGCCCCTCCCGACTGGCTGGCGAATCCGGAAACCATGCTCAGGCCCAGCCCACTGGAGTCCCCCGTCTTCGTGGTGAAGAACGGCTCGAACACGCGGTCCCTCACCGCCGGTGACATCCCCCGCCCGGTGTCCGACACGGAGATCCTGACGTAGTCGCCGGGCTCGAGTCCCCGATCGTCACCCTCGACATCTCCGCCGACGGACACGTTCTCGGCGTGCACCGTGATCGTGCCGCCGGTGTCCATGGCGTCCTTCGAGTTGATGAGGAGATTGACGAGCGCCGCCTCGAGGCGGGCCGGATCCACGAACACGGGCCAGACATCGCCCGCCACGGACTCCCGCACGGAGATGTTCTCGGGAATCGTCCCGGAAACGAAGCTCTGCAGGAGCTCGCCCACGAACCGGGAAACGTCCGTGGCCTGGGGGAAGAGAGACTCACGACGACCGAAGGCCAGAAGGCTTCGCACCAGGTGAGCGCCCCTGTCCGACGCGTGACTCGCGGCCTCGATGCGCGTCCGCACCTCCGACCCCACGTCGGTCGCCAGCATGAGCTCCAGGTTCCCGGCGATGACGGTGAGGAGGTTGTTGAAATCGTGAGCCAATCCTCCGGTGAGCTGCCCCACCATCTCCATCCTCCGGGCTCTCTCCAGCCGCTTCTCCGTCTCGACGCGTTGCCGGGTCTCCTCCTCGAGGGAACGTGTACGCTCCCGCACCCGAGCCTCCAGCTCCTCGTTCACCCTCTGGAGCCGGCGGTCGGCCTCGGTGAGGTCGGACAGGAGAAACTCGTTTTCGAAACGCAGCCGATGGGTCGTGACCAGATCGCGGTGGGTCCTCCTACCGATCACCAGGAGCGCGACACCGAAGACCCCCAGCATGAACCCCATGGCCCAGTGGGTCGGATCGCCCCCGGACGCCAGCCGGAAGATGAGGGGAGGGAGAGACGGCACCACGTACGCGTAGTACGCGGGAAGAAAGTGGGGGAGAGTTGTGGACGCGCCCGCGGCCATCCCGCCGAGCACGAAGGTGAGGAGGAGTTCCGTCGGCAACGCACCCGGGACGTAGAACAACCCACCCGCGATCCCCCACAGAACCCCGGCCCCGGCCGACCCCCACATGAACCGAACCCCCCAGGATGGGAGGTCCGTGAGTTCCGGCGCGGCCCGCCGGAAGCGTCGGGCAAGCTCGACGCGTCCCAGGGACCACAGCATGAGCACCAGCCACCACCCCGCCACCATCCCGAATCCGTGGAAGCCGTCCACCACCGCGGCGACGATGCTCGCGTTCACGGCCGTGGTCCACAGTATGGACGAGGAGTGACCGTAGAGCTCCCGGACGAGCTCTCCACGAACCAGTTCGTGCAGGCGGGCTTCGCGCTCGGTCGCACGAGCGGCCCGAGCCTCGAGGGGGGGAAGGTGATCCAAGGCCGACCTACCCGGGCATGGAAGATGGCGGTGATCCGCACGCCCGCCGCCGACGCGGGCCCGCGGGAAGGTCCGCGTGATAGTGCGACTCCGACACCGCGGGCACAAGAAGGACCATCATCCGCCCTCTCTGCTCGCGGGGATCACGGGAAGAGTCACGTGGGACGGATGCTCCGCGTCATGGAAGACCCTCTGGTGGGCCGGGACGTACTCGGTGTCCCTCTCGTTGTCCCCGCCCGTGTTGAGGTTCCGGTCGTACTTGGGGAAGGCGGCCGACGAGACGACCACCCGGATCCGGTCGCCCGCGGGGATCACCAGCCCCGTGAACCAGAGATCGATGTCGTATCGGTTCACCTCCCCGGGCGTGAGGAACGAGGGTCGCTCGAACCCTCCACGGAAACGTGCCCGCACGACACCGTCCTGGATGCGCCACGCGCTCCCATCCGGACGGACCCGTAGGATCATCACGTTCCAGTCGGTGTCGCGGGCGTCGCTGGCCGCCCACAACGTGGCCGACATGGGTCCGGTGATCTCCATGTCCTCGCCCAGGGGCGCGGTGGTATACGACAGAACGTCCTCCCGCGCGGCGTGGACTCCCGCGTAGTTCTCGTTGACGTTCAACTCCAACTCGCGGGCGTCGACCAGGTACGGGGTGGGGTCGCCGGGGTCGTAGGTGAAGGTGTCCACCGGCTCGTCGAGAGGAGGCACGGTGTCCAGGGTGCCGTCGCCGGCCGTGGTGTTGGCCTCCCCCCCGGAATGGAGGTAGAAGCGCGTGAAGCGCGTACGCGCGAGGGGCCATTCGCTCTCCTGCCTCCAGCGGTTCTCCCCCATGATGAACAGATCCAGAGGCGGCTCCGTGTCCACTCCGTTGTCCACGCCCTTGAGCCAATGGTCGAACCACCTCAGCTGGAGGCGGCGGTGGTCGATGCGGGCCTGGGGTCCGAAGTCACCGTTCACGTAGTCGATCCCCTTGTGGGCCCCGGGATCCATGACCATCCGCTGGAACGGGTGACTGGCGAGGGTATCCAGCCCCACGTAGTTGCGGATGTTGCCGCGGGCATCATCGTACCACCCCGCGATCCCCAGCACGGGAACCCGGACCCGATCCAGGCGACGCTCGATGGAAAGGCTCCGCCAGTACGCGTCCTCCTGCTGATGGTCGAACCAGTCGTCCCAGAAGGCGGGGCGCGGGCATCCGGCACGCTCCGCGCTCTCGATGACGGGGAGGTGGCGGAAGGCCGGCACCAGATCCACGTTGCTGATGTCCGAAAGCGTCTCCCGAACCGCCGTGAGACAGAGCCACGGCACGATGGTGGGGGAGAAGACCATGTCGATGTAGGGCACCAGCCGGAGAGGATCCGCGGTCGCCACCACGGGAGCGATGGCGGCCAGGTGGGGCGGCTGGGCTATGGCGGCGTACCAGGCGTACAACCCGGGGTTGGACCGTCCGATCATCCCGACCTTCCCGTTGCTCCCGGGGAGGGCGGCCGCCCACTCCACGGCATCGTACCCGTCCTGCTCCTGGAACGCGTTCATGTCCAGCACGCCGCCGGACCCCCCCCTCCCCCGCACGTCCTGCTTCACGTAGATGAACCCTCGCGATGCCCAGAACACTCCGTTGGCGCTGTCCACGCGAAGGTAGGGCGTGCGCTCCATGACCACCCCGAAGGGGCCCTCTCCCACCGGCCTCGCCACGAAGCTCATGAGGACGGTGCCGTCCCGGGCGGTCATGGGCACGGACGGGTCGATCTCCACCGCGAACGCCGAGTCGGAGTGCTCGCCGGGCCAGAGCGGGTGGTTGGGCTCGTACGCGGGCCCCCCGTCGCGACGAACCAACCACACCCGGTCCGCGGGCGCACCGTCGCGCACGAGGACACCCGTGATGGTATCGCCCTCCATCCTGCCCCGTAGCGAGGTCCCCGACGCGAACTCCACGGTGAGCGAATCACCGCTGCGCGCCAGCGCCGTCACGATCTCCAGCGTGCCTCCGGCGCGGCGGTGGAGCCACGCACGCGCCGGGTCCTCACCCTCGAAGTGCGCGAACCCGAATCGGCGCCGTGCCTCGAATCCGCCGTTGGGCGCGGCGCCCAACATGCGGTAGTAGTCCCAGTCCCCGTCGAGGGACGGGGCCGTGTCGGCGGACCGGCAACTCCAGGGGACGAGCGCCGTCCCGACCATGAGAAGGGTGGTGAGAAGCGAGGCGGCGCGGCGGCCGATGGACTGGCTCATGGTCGGATCTGGGGCGTGGGTGCCGGAGGCGATTCAGGACCCCGGCACCGTAGACACGCGCCCCCTCCCCCGCAAGGGATATTCCCGTCCCATGCCCGGGACGCATGCACGACTCCCTTGCCCGCCCGTACCCGACCGGCACACTTTCCACCCCCGTCGCATACCTGACCCGACACCGAGGTGATCATGAACCCGAACCGTACCCTCCCGCTCACGATGGCCATGGCCGCGCTTCTCACGGCGGCCGGCACCTCCTCGGCGCAGCAGACGCCGTGGACACCGCTCGACCGCGGAAGCGACAACATCGAGGTCCTCGGCCACCTCCCCCTCGGCCCCCGCCTTTCGGTGGCGGACATGGACGTGGAGCAGGAGCTGAGCCGACCCTACGCCTACGTGGCCCGCATGGTCTACGGAGACGTGGGCCCCAAGGGGCTCGACATCATCAGCATCGCAGACCCGGAGAAGCCCGAGCTCCTCTACGAGTGGCGGATCGAGAACCAGGATCTCCACATGCGCACCGGCGGGATGGACGTGAAGCACTTCAAGATCGACAACCGCTACTACGTGGTGCAGTCGCTCCAGTTCGGCCAGGGCGGCCCCGACACCGACATGGGTGCCGTGGTCCTCGACGTCACGGGACTCCCCGATCCGTCCAAGGTGCGCGAGGTGGCGCGCATCCGGGAGCCGGACATGCCGGGAGGCTTCCACAACATCTTCATCTACAAGCACTCCAACGGCGGCGTGTACCTCTTCACCACCGCCAACGCGCCGGGCGCCCTCGTCTACGACCTGGGCAAGGTGGTGAGCGGCGACCTGGAGCACGCGCGGGTGGGGATGGTCCCCGTCCCCGAGTCCCAGTTCGGAACCGGAATGGGGCGCGGGTACCACGACTTCTACGTGGGATACCACCCCGACACCGGTGAGGACCGCTTCTACGGCGGCGGCACCGGCGGCTACTACATCTACGACGTGTCGGACCTCCAGAATCCCGAGTTGCGCATCACCCTCACCGGCGTCTCGGGAGTGAGCTACGGACACACCTTCACCCCCTCTCCCGACGGCCGCTACGTCATCGCCGAGACGGAGTATCAGTACGCTCCGCTGCGCATCTTCGACCTCCAGCCGGCGCTGGACGGCGAGGTGACCAACATCCGCAACCCCATCTCCGCCTTCACCGCCGACTGGCAGAACCTGGTGCACAACCACGAGGTGCGCTGGCCCTTCGTGTTCGTGTCGGGCTACCTGGACGGGCTGCAGATCTTCAACCTCTCCGATCCGTCCAACCCGGTCACCGTGGGGTACTACGACACGTACATCGGGCCGCCCAACACCGACCGTTACTCCCAATTCAACGGGGCCTTCGGCGTGGACGTGCGCAACGCCGACGGGCTCATCGTCATCAGCGACATGAGCACCGGGCTGTGGACGTTCAGGATGGACGGGTTCCAGGGATGGAACGGGACCCAGTGGGGGTATCCCGACATCTCGTCGGCCCAGAAGTGGGATCAGGGGCCGATGAAGCCCATCAGCTGAAGTCCGTGCTGCGTCGGTGGCGGGGTGGCCCGGTCCGGGCCACTCCGCCCATCGCAGAGTGCTCCCCACCCCATTGGACCTGAGACGCCGACCGATGAAGCGACTCACCTCTTCCCTCGTGGGCATCTCGTTGTTGGCGGGCCCGATCCGGGCGGGCCTCTCCACCCCACCCCCACCGGAGCGGCCGGCCCCCGTGGCGGAAGTATGCTCGGTGACCGCTCCCGCGTACTACACGTTTCCGCTGGTCACGACGAGGACCGTTCCCGCCACGGGGCGGTCCACCGGCACGGTGGAGATGACCTTCGCGTCGTCGCCCTACGGAGTGGCCCTCGACCCCGAGGGGAACTACGTGTACGACCTGCACCTCTCGCTGGAGCGGGTTCGGGATCCCGGCCGCGGAGTCTACGTGGCCTGGGTTACGACTCCGGAGGTGGACGAGATCCGACGTATCGGCCCCCTGGACGACGACATGCGCGCCACGGGCCGGGTGTCATGGAACAAGTTCCTGGTGGTGGTGACGCTGGAGCCCTCCGACGACCCCACCACCGCCGTGTGGTCCGGCCCCATCGCCTTCCGGGGGATGTCCCGGAGCGGGCGCATGCACACCATGGCCGGGCACGGCCCCTTCGAGGACGAGAAGTGCGCGACCTACGGGTATTCGAACTGATGCGGGGACATGGCCCGCGCCGCACCGGCCGGGGGGTGTACGCGGCCCTGGGCGCTCTCGTCGCGGTGGCTGCCCCTCTCTCCGCCCAGCATGAGATGCACAACATGGGGCACATGACCATGGAGGCGGGATGGCGCATGCCGCCCATGGACATGGAGATGCCCATGCTCCCGGGGCTGGAGGGCGCGATCCCGGTGGTGGGTCCCTTCCTCCCGGGGATGGGGATGGACCCGGCCATGTTCCCGGAGGCCCGCCCGTCGGAGATCGTCCGCATGGCAGACGGGGACACCCTGGACATCTCCGTCTCCATGGTGCGGCGGACGCTGGCCGGCCACGAAACCGTGATGTACGGATACAACGGCCAGTATCCCGGTCCCCTCATCCAGGCGCCCAAGGACGCCACCGTGGTGGTGCGGGTCACCAACGAGATCCAGATGCCCACCACCATCCACTGGCACGGGGTGCGCATCGAGAACCGTTTCGACGGTGTTCCCGACGTGACCCAGAAGGCCATCGAGCGTGGAGAGAGTTTCACCTACCAGGTGAACGTCCCCGACGCGGGGATGTTCTGGTACCACCCCCACGTGCGCGAAGACGTGCAGCAGGACCTGGGCCTGTTCGGCAACCTCCTCGTGGAGTCACCGGACCCGGAGTACTACGGGGCGTCAAACCGCGAGGAGATCTTCGTCCTCGACGACATCCTCATGGACGAACGGGGGCTCCTCCCCTTCGGAGACCGCGCACCCACCCACGCCCTCATGGGTCGATTCGGCAACGTCTTCATGGTGAACGGGCGGACCGGGTACCGGCTGTCGGCGGCCAGGGGAGAGGTGATCCGCTTCTACCTCACCAACGTGGCCAACACGCGCACCTTCAACGTCACCTTCGGGAACGCCCGGGTGAAGCTGGTCGCCTCCGACGTGAGCCGGTTCGAGCGCGAGGAGTGGGTCTCCAGCGTGGTCATCGCTCCGGCGGAGCGCTACGTGGTGGACGTCCGCTTCGAGGAGGCCGGGGAGATGGCCATCACCAACGCCGTGCAGGCCGTCGACCACTTCCGGGGGACGTTCCGTCCCGAGGTGGACACGTTGGCTACGGTGAGCGTGGCGGCGGACCCCGCGACTCCCGACCTGGGAGCCGAGTTCGCCACGCTCCGGACCCACACGGAGGTGGTGCGCGACATGGACGCCTTCCGCGCGCACTTCGATCGCGCCCCGGACCACGAGTTGGTGGCTACCCTGCGGGTGCGCGATCTCCCGCTCCCCATCGTGCAGTCCATGGAGATGGACACGCTCTACGTGCCCCCCATGGAGTGGAACGACGCCATGCCCATGATGAACTGGCTCTCCAGCGCCGAGCAGGTGACCTGGATCCTCCGGGATCCGGCGACGGGCGCGGAGAACGGCGACATCGACTGGCGTTTCCGCGTGGGCGACGTGGTGAAGATCCGGATCTTCAACGACCCGCGCTCCATCCACCCCATGCACCACCCCTTCCACATACACGGCCAGCGCTTCCTGGTGACCCACGTCGACGGCGTTCCCAACACGAACCTGGTGTGGAAGGACACCGCCATCATCCCCGTGGGATCCACGGTGGACCTCCTCCTGGACGTCACCAACCCGGGTACCTGGATGGCCCACTGCCACATCGCCGAGCACCTCCACTCGGGGATGATGTTCAGCTTCGTCGTGGAGGAGTAGCCTCCCCGGTCAGTACAGGTACCCCAACCCGATGTAGAGGGGTGTCCCACCATCGGCGGAGGTGCCGGCGTCCACGGCGACGGTGAAGTTCTCCCCCATCCCCACGCGGACGCCTCCGCCGTACCCCCGGTGGAGGTCCGACAGGATCTCGCCGGCGTCCACCGCGTCGGCCCAGGTCCGTCCCTGATCGAGGAAGGCCGACAGGACCACGTGGAAGGACCGGCCCACCAGGTCGAAGTCGGCCGCGCGCCAGCGGAGTTCGGCGTTCCAGAGGAACATTCCCCGCCCCACGAACCGGTTCTTCGGAATGCCGCGCACGGACTTTCCACCCCCCAGCCCCTCTTGCTGTTTGAACGAGGTCTGGAGGCGGTTCAGATCGTGGAGGGGTGCCCCCGCGCCGACCCCCTGGAGGAGGAGACGGTTCGCGTAGACGAGCCGGGGCCCGAGGGAGAAGTAGCGCCGGTCCGCGACGGTCCACCGGGTGTAGTCGTAGTCGCCTCCCAACGCGCCGTCCACGCGCTGCACCAGGATCTCGGTCCACACACCGCTCCCCGGCCCCGTCTCCCGGTCCCGGGAGTCCCACACCAACCCGGCGCGAAGGTAATTGTGCCACCCTCCCAGATCGGGCACAGCGCCCGCGGCCCGCTCCACCGCGAGGAGGGTGGTTCCCTGGTCGTCGGGCACCGGATCCAACTCGATGTGCACGACTCCGGCGCCCAGGAGGCCCCGAATCGGGAGTCCCCCCAGAGGCCTCTGGAGGTTCACGACCATCCCGCGCCGCGTCCGGCCCATCCGGTAGTAGTAGGGATCCGCGTCCGTCTCCAACGCCGCTTCGTACGGCGTGTCGTTTCCCATCCCGTAGTACGGCGTGGCGAGCTGCTCCTCACTCCCCAGGAAGACGTCCATGCGCCAGCCGCCGGGGAGGAGGTGAGGCGTGTCGAAGAAGAGGGTGAAGTCGCGCCGGCCGCCGGTCGTGAGGAAGACGGTGGGCTGCAGGGTCCAGAGGTAGGGGCCGCGGGCTCCGTCTCCGTACTGATAGAGCTCCGCCAGCGCACCGTACCCGAACCCTTCGTCGGCGTCGTAGTTCAGCGCGGGAAGGGCCCCGACCTCCAGGCCCGTGGAGAGGGCACCACTGCCGCGCGCCCCGTTCTCGTTCGACTGTGCAAGAACGGCGGTCGGCGCTAGCGCGAGCACGCAGAGCAGCGGCACCACGCGAAGGAAATCTGCAAATCCCATGGGAGCCAGTCCTGCGGGAGGTCGGGAGAACCACGTGTCCGACCCGCTGGAGGGCCGGAGTGGGCGGGTGCATCCAATCTGCATTATCTTGGCTGAAGCGCCAGTAGCCGGAACTCCTGCCCCCGCCGAAATGAAGTCCTCTCCGAGCACCGCCCGTCTCTCCACGGCGACCCTAGCCGGCGTGCTCCTGGTTTGCGCCGTGCTCCCCCGCTCGGCCGCGGGCCAACCGTACGCCCCTGTGCGCTTCTCCACCGTCCTGGGGTACTTCGTCGATGACACCGAAGGCGACGATCTCGACGAGTACATGTGGGACTGGAGAACCGCGCTGGATTTCTCCCTGGTCACCGTGGACGAGATCCACTCGCTCTGGCTCACCTCCCGTATCGCCGTCGTGGCCGGGCGACAGCCCCGGGGGCTCGGCGTGGACCCGCGGCTCGTGGACATCGGGTTCGGACTGCTGGCCGAGTCGAAGTTTCGTCCCGTCACGACCTGGGTGAGCCTGGACCACGCCTCGTTCCACCTGGTCGACCTGGATCTGGCGACGAGCATCTGGTACTGGCGACTCGTGTTCGGCGCGGGCTCGGCACAGGGGCGGGCGGTCCTGGACGAGCTGACGGTACCGGCCACCTTCTCCGTTCCCTCCACCGCCCCCGTCGAGTGGGGGATCACGATGTCGTGGTGGCCCGAGGAGATGCCCATCATCAAGGACGAATCGTCCAAGGGGAATCCATGGGTCTTCTCCACGCTGGGGGCCCTGAGTGTGCCGGTGCTCCGCCGCGGCGGATTCGAGGTGATGCTGAATTCCCGCACCGGGCTCGAGCGTGACCGGTCGGGGCGGTCCTTTCGCGGCATCGATCTCACGGGAGACTGGCACGCGCATCAGACGCTGGGGATCCAGATCTCCCGCTCCACCGGCACGTACGTGTGGGGAGCCACCTTGGACGCCGTGGTCGCCGACGACCGCTGGCCGCGGTTCAACCGGTCGGGACTGGTGCGTTTCGCGGTGACGCTCGGGAACTGAAGGAGAAGAACACCCGGCCGCGCCTTGCAGGACGTCGCCCGGAATCTCAGGTTGGCCGTCGTGAGGTGCATCTTCCGAGAATACCCCGTCCTTTCGGAGAAGCCGACACCATGCCCTGTCTCGCCGGCCCCCGTCGCCCCGCCCGAGCGGGAAGGTCCACGCTCCTCTTCCTGATCGCCCTGGCCTCCGTCGGCCACCCCGAGGCGTCGAGCGCCATGCAGGAGCATCGCTCCGTCGTCCAGACCGACACCGTGCTCGACAACGGTCTTCGGGTCACCGTGCTCGAGAACCACGACGTTCCGCTGGTATCCGTGCTGGTAGCCGTGCGCGCGGGAGCGTTCACCCAGCCGCCGGGAGAGGAGGGCATCGCCCACCTGTACGAGCACCTCCTTTTCCGGTCCTTCGGGGGCGACCCCTCCGATTTCGCCCAGGAGGCGGGAAAGCTGAACGCGTCGTACAACGGCACGACGGGACCCGACGTCGTCACCTATTATCTGATCCTCCCCTCGGAAGAGACGGAGGGTGCCGTAAAGCTTCTCGCCCGCCTGATCACGCAGGCCCGTTTCAGGGGCCGCGATCTCGAACGGGAACTCCCCGTGGTCCTCGACGAACTCGCCCGGGACGCGTCCGATCCCACGGCCAGGCTCGAACGACAGATCTCACGCATGCTCTGGGGCCCGGACTGGCACCGCTTCGACATCGGCGGAGACAGCACGTCGCTGAGAAGCGTGTCGGTGGAACGTCTGCAGGAGCACTTCGATCGACTCTACGTACCGGACAATTCCGTGCTCCTCGTGACCGGTGATGCATATCCCCGGGAGGTTTTCGAGTGGGCCGCGGATCGGTTCGAGAAATGGGATCCTGGTGAGAACGACGCGACCGGAGGTCTCTCCACTCCACTCTCGCCCCTCGCGGGAACCCGTGCCGTCCTGGTGCCGGAGAACGTGCTCGAAACGACGATCCAGGTTCATATCCGCGCACCGGGCGGCAGTGGTGACATCGCCACGCTGAGGGGACTGGAAGCTCTGGTCGAGGTGCTGGACGAGCCCTCCGGCACCTTTCAGACGGCGCTGGTCACCAACGGTCCCTTCCAGTCTCTGGACGTGAACTACCGGATACGCTGGGAATCCGGCACCATCGTATTCGCGGGAACGGCCACCCTCGACCGCACCCAGGACGCGGTGAGCCGGCTCATGACGGCTCTGCAGCAGATCGACCTCGCCCTCGACAGGCCGGAGAACGATACGGGAACGGGAGAGGGTGGAACCCTGGAGGAGACCATATCGGTCACTTCGAAGCGCTGGAATCTGGATCTCGCCCTCACCACGGAACGGACGGCACTCCTCGCGGGGCACATGGCAACGCTCTGGGGCAAAGGGGGTGGAACGTACCTCTACGACGAATCCCCCTTCGACACGCACCGCACCGAGCAGGAGCTGGCCGCCATCGCCCGCGAGTACATCCACGGCGAGGCGAAGGTGATCGGGATCCTGGCTCCGCCGACGGTGATCGAACGATTCCAGGAGACCATGCGCGGAGGAAGCCGATGATGGGTCGTCGAGTGGGGCGCATACGACTACCGGGGGTGCTCGCGGCAGCGGCGCTCACCTTCGGTGCGTCCGTTCTGGAAGGGCAGCCGAACGACTCGCTCACGTCGTCGTACGAGGTGTCCGGCGTGCGGGTCGTGCACCGGGTCAACCGGGCCAACGACGTCGTGGCGGTCCGACTGTATCTTCTGGGTGGATCCCAACAACTCGTGGACCACCCGGAAGGGATCGAGGCACTCCTCCTCCGGTCCATTCAGATGGAGACGGGAGGAGCCCTCGAGCGGTCCGGAGGACGTCCCTTCTTCGAAGTGGACCGCGACTGGTCCGTCACCGGTTTTCTCACGCTGCGCGAGTACCTCGCAGAGGCATGGCCGGTATGGGCGGAAGGGATCACCACGGCTACGCTCTCCGGTCCTGCCGTCACCCGCGCCCGGGCCTCCCTCTTGAGCGACGCCCGACAGAGGTACTCGGAATCCGAGAGCCGGGTCCACTGGCTCGCCTGGCAGAGCATCTTCAGAGATCATCCGTACCGATTCGACCCGTGGGGCACCATCAGCTCCCTGGAGGGCATGGGCGCGCAGGCGGTCCGGGACTATCACTCCGAACAGGTCTCCACCTCCAGGATGCTCCTCGTGATCGTGGGGAACGTGTCGAGGGAGGAAGTGGTCGAGCTGGTGGCGGGAACCCTGGGGAGACTTCCGGAAGGGAGCTACGCCTGGTCCCCGCCCCCCGAAGTGGAACGACTCCCCAACCAATGGCGCACGGAGAATCGTGACCTCCCCACCAACTACATCCAGGGAATCATCCTCGGTCCACGTCCCGGTGAAGACGATTATTTCGCCTTCGAGGTGGCCACGAACCTCCTCTCCGGAAAGCTCCACTCGACCTTGAGGGACAAGCTCTCACTCTCCTATGCCGCCTACGCCACGTTCGATGGGTCGGCCATCCCGACGGCGGGAATCTACGCCAGCAGCACCTCGCCCACCGCCGTCTACCGCGTCGTCATCGAGGAGTTGGAGTGGGTCCAGACGTTGACGAGGGTCCCGGGATGGATCCTGAATCGATACCTGGAAGGGTTCTATCTGGATCAGCTCGCCCAGAACGTCACCGCCGATGGCCAGGCGGAGGCGCTGGGCCGCGCCGAGATCCTCTTCGGAGACCACCGACAGGCCGATGCGTACCTGGAAGGCATCCAGGACGTGCGGCCCCATGACATCCGACGCGTCGCCATCGAGTACATGAGGGACATCCAGATGGCGTACCTCGGAAACCTTCGCCTGATGAGCACCAACTGGTGAGGTCGACGCGCACGCACGCACCGGCGCTCGTCACGGCACTGACCCTGGGTGCCGGGACGGCCGGACTCCATGCCCAACAGGTCGCCGACACCGCCTTCCGGCCGGAGGTGATCTCCCCTGCGTACGGCCAGGGAGCGGGCCCCGCCGTGTACGACGGGATCCGTGACATGGCCATCACGCGGCTGCGCGGTCCCTGGCTCGCTTCGCACATCGACGACGGACGGGTGGCGTAGGTGCTCCAACCCCTGATCGACAGCGCGGGGCGGCGTTACGTTCTCCTCCAGGGGCAGGCGTACGTACACGAAGACGACGCGCCGGAGCGATGACGCCCGGGGGCATCGATCGCCCACGGCCCGTGGCCCGCCGCCGGGGTGTGCCCGGATACGGGGGCCCGGCCGGGGGCGTCGACACCTCACTCGAGAACGGCGCCGCGACCGCCGTGCAGGGAGGAAGGAAATGACCGACCGCTTCGACGCCATCGTCATCGGAGGAGGCGTCATCGGATGCGCCACCGCCTTCGAACTCGCCCGCCGGGGCGTGAAGGTCGCCGTGGTGGAGAAGGACACGTTGGCCGCCGGGTCCACCGGCCGCTCCTCTGCCATCGTGCGCCAGCACTACTCCAATGAGATCACCGCCCGCATGGCGCTGTACGGACTGGAGTTCTTCCGCGACTTCCGCGAGCGGGTGGGCGACGAGTGCGGGTTCGTGCCCTGCGGCTTCGTGGTGCTGGTGCCGGCCGAAGACGCGGAGGGGCTGGAGGCCAACGTGGCCCTCCAGCGAAGGGTGGGGATCGACACGCGGATCCTCTCGCCCGACGAGATCCGCAAGGTCGTGCCCGGAGCGGCCGCCGCCGACCTGGTGGCCGCGGCGTACGAGCCCGGCGCCGGCTACGCCGATCCCCACCTCACCACCACCGGTCTCGCCAACGCGGCCAAGGGGATGGGGGCGCGCTTCTTCTTGGGACGGGAGGTGACCGGGATCCGCTTCCAGGACGGTCGTGTGGCGGGAGTGGACACCGACGGCGGAGCGCTGGCTGCCCCGAGGGTGGTGAACTGCGCCGGACCGTGGGGAGCACGGGTGGCCGCCATGGCGGGGCTCGAGGTGCCGGTGAGTTCGTGCCGGGCGCAGGTGGCCGTCTTCTCCCGCCCCGAGGGTGGGCGCGGCCCCCACCCCGTGGTCCTGGATTTCGCCCACGCTTCGTACTTCCGCCCCGAAACGGGGGACCTGATGTTGGTGGGGCTCATCGACCCGTCCGAGGCCGACGACGTGGTGGACCCGGATGCCTACCCGGAGCACACCGACGAAGGATTCGACCTCATGGTGGGAGAGCGCTGGATCGCCCGGTGCCCACCCATGGAGGAGGCGGAACCCCGTCGCGGATATTCCGGGCTCTACGCCATCACTCCGGACTGGCACCCGGTCATCGACGAGGTCCCGGCGGGGAGCGGACACTTCCTCTGCACCGGCTTCAGCGGGCACGGCTTCAAGCTCGCTCCCGCGGTGGGGCTCCTCACGGCGCAGATGGTCACCGGAGAGGAACCCTCCTTCGACCCGTCCATCTTCCGCCTCTCCCGCTACGCCGAAGGGAACCCGGTACGGGGGAGGTACGAGTACAGCATCACGGGGTGAGGGTCACCGGCGCCGCGTACAGCGCGATGCGGCTCACCCTCCAGGCGCCGTCGTCGCCCCGGCGGGCCACCAGGAAGTACGTCCCCGCCAGGTGGATGGCGTCACCCCCGCCCCTCGGGGTGCGAACGTCGGAGAAGCGGCCCCACATCTCCGCGAGGTCGCCGGACACCTGGATCCCCTCCACGGTGTGGCTCTGGTTCAGATCGAAGGCCCCCAGGACGGCTGCCATGGCGGCGTGGAGGGGCTCGCTCCCCTGTATGGCCCCCGTCGGGGCGATGAACAGCACGTCGTCGGTGATGGTCTTCCGCCACGCCTCGAGATCCTTCTCGTTCTCGGATCGCTCCACCTCGTCGAAGA
>JAOUPR010000085.1 GCA_029879725.1 Gemmatimonadota bacterium
CCGCTCCGGGCGAGGGTCCAGAGTGGATCGTCGGTATGGGCATCCACGAGCTGCGCGGTGACGCGGAACATTCCGCCGGCCTTTCGGACGCTGCCTTCCAGCACGTACCGAACCCCCAACTTCCGGGCGATCTCCGCCAGGCTCAGCGAAGTGCCCTTCAGCCTCATGGCCGAAGTCCGGGAGATGACACGCAGCCCCCCGATGGCGGCCAGCTGCGCGATCACCTCGTCCGTCAGTCCATCACTGAAGTACTCGTTGTCGGTGTCGGCGCTGATGTTCACGAAGGGGAGAACCACCACCCCCGGTCGTCGAAGACGCGGGGCCGGGCTGCCGGGACCCGGAACGCCCGTACCCGCATCCCCACGAAAGGCATCCGGATCACCTACCGGGGCCACGGACCGAAGGTCTTCCAGGAGCTCCCCCGCGCTCTGGTACCGCTGCGACGGGTCCTTTCGCAGGCATCGCTGGACGATCCGTGACAGCATGGGCGGGACGCCGGGCTCGCCGGGGCGCGGAAGCTCCACATCCGCGTGAAGGATGGCGCCCACAACGTCGGGGGTGGAGGCGCCCGGGAAGGGACGCGCCCCCGTCGCCATTTCGTGGATGAGGACGCCGAGCGACCAGAGGTCGGTGCGGTGGTCCACCGCCTCGCCCCGAAGCTGCTCGGGACTCATGTACGCCACCGTGCCCACGGGCGACGCTTCGGCGGCCGCGCCCTCGGCGTCGGTACGTGTGGCGATTCCGAAGTCGAGGATTCTCACGTCGTCCCGGCGCGTGATGAGGATGTTCGCCGCCTTGATGTCGCGGTGGACGACCCCCGCCTCGTGGGCGCGTTGAAGCCCGTCGGTGATCTGGGCGGCCCACTCCACCGCCCGCGAGGGTGGCACCGGACCCCCGGCCAGGCGCTCCTCGAGGGTGTCGCCCTCGTAGTAGGCCATGGCGATGTAAGGACGCCCGGCCATCTCGCCCCCGTGTTCGGGCTCGGCGATCCCCACCTGGTGGATGACGGCGATGTGGGGATGGTCCAACGCCGAAGCCGCCCGCGCCTCGTCGAGGAGACGCTCCCGGGCGGCAGGGTCCTCCGCCCGATGAGCCGGGAGGAACTTCAGCGCCACGCGTCGCTGCAACGTCTTGTCCCGGGCGAGGTAGACCACTCCCATCCCGCCGGCGCCCAGGAGTCCCTCGATCTCGTACGGCCCGACGGTAGTTCCCGGCGGTACATGCTCGGAGCCCAGAGTGCGGAAGGCCTGGGGAAGCACGTCCGAAGCCAACCGGTCCAGGAAGTCCGGCGCCGCCTCGTGGGCCGCCAGCAGCGACGAGAGTTCGTCGCGAAGCGCCGCTTCGCCGCCGCACGACGCCTGCACGAAGGGATCCCGCTCCTCCGGCGGGAGCGCCAGAGCCTCCTCGAAGAGGAGTTCGAGCCGTTCGTCCATCATGTCGGCGTCGTCATGACGTAGCCATCACAGGGCGCCACCATCACGCCGCGGCGGTCATGGCGCGGTGCAGCCACGCCTGCGCCAGCGCCCAGTCACGCTTCACGGTCCGGGTGGAAACCTCCAACGCCGCCGCCGTCTCCTCCACCGTCATCCCTCCGAAGAATCGACACTCCACGATGCGGGCGTGACGCTCGTTCTCCGCCTCCAGCGCGCGGAGCGCCTCGTCGAGTTCCACCAGGAGGTCGGGGCGTCCGGCCTGCCCCGCCCGACCCGGAGCCCCGGCGGAGGCCTCTTCCAGCGTGATGTCCACACCGCCCCCGCCCCGCTTCAACGCGCTCCGGTCGCGGGCGTAGTTGCAGAGCACGTGCCGCATGGCCCGGGCCGCCAGGGCGAAGAAGTGGGCCCGGTCCGCCACGGACACCGGGGCGTGGCCCACCAGCTTGAGGTAGGCCTCGTGCACCAGCGCCGTGGTGCCCAGGGTGTAGTCGCCCCGCCAGCGCTCCCGCTGCCGTCGGGCCAGAGCGTGGAGCTCTCCGTAGACCCGCGCGAACACCTCGTCCAGGGCACCGCGATCGCCGTCGCGCGCCCTGTCGAGAAGGCTCGTCACCACCGTACGTGTTCGCTCGACCCCTTCCATTGCGCCCTAAATCTCTCCACCCCGAGACCCTTCGCCGGTCATCGGCACCCGCCACGGTACGGACCGTGGCCCCATTTGCGCCAGAACCGTGTGGGGAGGGCGGAGACCATACACACCCGTGAGGCGCCTCGTCACCGGTCCGGTGAACGGAAGACCCTCCGGGAACCCATCCAGGAGGCACTCATGCGAGTATCACGCAACGGTATCACGACCGCGACGGCACACATGACCACCCTCGTCCTCATCGCGTGCGCCCAACCCGACTCGACGGCCACGGCGCAGAGCCCGAACGGCGATCCGTCCACAACCCGGGTGGAGGCCACCGCCTCGTTCCCCATCTCCGGGCAGGCCATCCACTACTTCTCCACCGCCGTGGTGCACGGCCAGGACACCACGGAAACGGGGATGGTGCAGCGCAGCACCGACGTCATCCAGATCACCGGAGACCTCACCGGCACCGTCCTCTACCACCCCGTCTCGGTCTTCGACTTCGCGGCCGGCACCCTGGTCAACACCGGAATCCAGGTCTTTTCCGGAACGGTGAAGGGGTCGGCCCCCGTCCTCCTCTACGACGACAGCTTTCGTTTCGAGGTGAACCTGAACACCGGTGAGACGGTGGGAGAGATACACCTCGGGCGGAACCCGTACGCGCCTCCTACCGGAGGGTGGTACGAGTGCGAGGCCTTCGTTGTGAGCACGGGGATGACGCCGGAGGGAAATGCGATGGTCGACTACCGGGGCACGTGCACCGCCTACGGAAACGTCGGCTGAAACCCGCCCGGGCCGCGGGCCCGCATTGCCGTACGCACGCGCTGGGTCGTTCGCCCCCCGAACGCACGGCCCGCACGGGACCCGACCCCCACAACGCCGAAGCCCCGCGAGGCCCTTCGCCTCGCGGGGCTTCCGCGTTGGAGTCCCTCCTTCGGTGAGCGACTACCCCACCGCTGGACTCGGCACGCCACCCGCCGTGCCACCCGCCGCGTCCTCCGGAACCAGCAACTGCACGCAGAAGAGCCCCCCGGCGTCGGTCCAGCTCCGCCTGGCCGCCAGCCCCGCCGACGCGGCCAGAGCGGCGAAGGCCTCCGGGGCGTACTTGTAGGAGTACTCGGTCACCAACCGCTCCCCTTCCCCGAAGGCGAAGGTGCGGCCGCCTACACGGACCTCCTGGGACCGCACACTCACCAGGTGCATCTCCATCCGGGAGGCCGCCTCGTTGAAGGGCGCCTGGTGCCGGAAGGCGCAGAGGTCGAAGTCGGCGCCCAACTCGGCGTTGAGGCGCGCCAGCAGGTTGAGGTTGAACCGCGCCGTCACCCCGGCGGCATCGTCATACGCCGGGAGGAGCACCTCCACCGATTTCAGGAGATCGAAGCCGACGAGCACGCCACCGCCCGCACCCGCCATCCGGCGCATGCGGGTGAGGAGCCGCTCCGCCTCCAGTTCGGTGAAGTTCCCGATGGTGGAGCCGGGGAAGTAGACGATCCGGCGCGTGGGTGGGCGGGGAGGCTCGGGAAGAGCGTCCAGCGGCTCGGTGAAGTCCGCGGCCAGCGGCAGGATGGGCACCGCCGGGTACTCCAGGCGGAGCCCGGCGGCCACCTGTTCGAGGTACGCCCCGGAGATGTCCACGGGCACGTATCCCACCGGGTCGATGAGGGCGTCCAGGAGGATCCGCGTCTTCGCGCTGCTCCCCGAGCCCGGCTCGATGATCAACGCGCCCGGCCCGATCTCACCGGCAATCTCCCGGGCATGCTCCTCCATGAGCGCCGTCTCGGCACGGGTGAGGTAGTACTCGTCGAGACGCGTGATCTCGTCGAAGAGCCTCGATCCCTTCTCGTCGTAGAAGTACTTGGGCGGAATCATCTTCGGGGTGCGGGAGAGTCCCTCGATCACGTCTTCGAGCATTTCGAGGCGAGACTCGTCCCCGTGGGAAGCCGCGCCGCCCACCCCTCCCGTCGGCAGCATCTCCGAGAAGGCACGCGACGACGACGTGCGATCCGCCCACCCGCTCATCACCCCGCGTCCCTCGCCAGCCGGAATCCCATGAACTGCCAGCGGTCCCCCGCGTAGAAGAAGTTACGGTACGACGGCCGGATGTGGTCGGAGGGCGTGGCGCACGAACCGCCGCGCAGGACCAACTGGTTGGCCATGAACTTCCCGTTGTACTCGCCGGCGGCGCCCACCCAGGGACGGTATCCGGGATATGCCGAGTACGAACTGCCGGTCCACTCCCATACGTCGCCGAACATCTGATGCGGGCGGCCCGGAACCGCCGAGGCGGCCAGGGGCGTGGGGTGGAAGAGGAACCGGTCGGAATGGTTGCCCTCGGCAGGGTCCGCCGCCCGCGACGCCACCTCCCACTCCGCCTCCGTGGGGAGCCGCGCGCCGGCCCAGCGGGCGTACGCGTCGGCCTCGTAGTACGACACGTGGACCACGGGTTCGTCGGGATGGACCGGACGAGGGCCGGCCAGCGTCTGCTGCCACCACTCCCCACCTTCCCGGAACCAGTAGAGCGGCTTGTCGAACCGTTCCCACTCGTTCTCGGCATTCTGCTGCTCCCGGACCTTGGCCCACCCCATGGCGAGCCAGAGCTCGGGCCGCTCGTACCCCTCGTCCTCCATGAACTCCATGAACTCCCCGTTGGTCACCAGCCGCGAGCCCAGGGCGAAGGGGTGGAGATAGGTGGCGTGGCGCGGGCCCTCGTTGTCGAAGTGGAAGTCGGACCCGGTGTACCCCATCTCCTCGACACCGCCTTCGTGATGGAGCCACTCCATCGGCGGGACGCCGGCGGGCGGCGCGTCGTCGGGGCGGGGGTGCCACGCCGGCCGGAGCGGATTCACGGCGAAGACGTGCTTGATGTCCGTGGCCATGAGCTCCTGGTGCTGCTGCTCGTGGTGCGTCCCGAGGATGATGATCCCCCGGATCTCCTCGAGACGGCCGAGCTTCTCGAAACGCTCCACCGCCGCCGCCACGTGCTCGTCCACGTACCCCCGGTAGGCGAACACCTCCCGCACCGTGGGACGGGAGATCTGCCCCCGCCTGGGCCTGCAGAACTGCTCTCCGATGGCGTTGTAGTAGGAGTTGAAGAGGTACGAGTACTCCTGGTGGAAGGGCTCGTAGCCGTCCACGCTCGGCCGCAGGAGGAACGCCTCGAAGAACCAGGTGGTGTGGGCGAGATGCCACTTGGTGGGGCTCACGTCGGGCATGGACTGCACCACGAAGTCCTCCGCCTCCATCCCCTCGCACATCCGCTCGGTGAACGCGCGCACGGCGCGATACCGCGTCAGGAGTTCCTCGGCGGTACGGGGGGTGGCCGGGATCACGGTGGACGGGGATCGTGTGGCGGTACTCATGGCATCACCTGCAATGCGTGGCGCGGGACTACGACGATACGGAATCCAATCCGCGGCGCTCCGGCGGAGTTCCCGTGCCGCCGGTACCCACGGGAGCGCCACGCGGTCCAGCCACCGTGGCCAGGCTCCTCGAGAGAGCCCTCAGACCGTCTTGAGATACTGGTGGACGACGCCGATGGTGGCGGAGCCTTCTCCCACCGCGGCCGCCACCCGCTTTCCGGAACCGTGCCGGGCATCTCCAGCGGCGAAAACGCCGGGCACGCTCGTCTCCCAGAGGAACGGGTCCCTGTCCAGGGACCAACCCCGGGGTCGGCGGCCGTCCACGATGAGGTCCCTCCCCGTGAGGATGAACCCGTGTTCGTCGGTCTCCACCATGCCGCCCAACATGTCGGTGCGAGGCGCGGTCCCGATGAAGATGAACATGGCCGACGCGTCGAGCCTCTGCGCCTCACCCGACTCCGTGTCCTCCACGGTCAGCCCCTCAAGGCGCCTCTCCCCGTGCGCCTCGCGAATCACGGTGTTCGGCCGGACGATGATGTTGGCCGACTCGTTGATCCGATCCACGAGGTACTGGGACATGCGCTGGCCCAGGGACGGCCCCCTCAGGAGCATGGTCACGGTGCGGGCATATCGCGCGAAATACATGGCCCCCTGCCCCGCCGAGTTGGCGCCGCCCACCACCACCACGTGCTTGTCCCGGTATTGCACGGCCTCACCCAGGGCGGCGCCGTAGTAGACGCCGGCACCGCCGAGGGCCTCGAGACCGGGCACCTCCAGGCGGCGCACCTCCATCCCGCTGGCGATGACCAGCGCATGACAACTCAACTCGGTCCCGTCGGCCAGCGTCACGATCCTGTAGGGATCCTCCCGCCGCACGGAGACCATCTCCTGCGCGGACAGGATCTCCGTTCCGAACTTCTTGGCCTGATCCGTGGCCCGGCGGGCGAGGTCGGCGCCCGTGATGCCGTCGGGAAAGCCGAGGTAGTTCTCGATCATGGAGCTCGTCCCGGCCTGTCCTCCCGGGGCCTCCCGCTCCACCAGGAGCGTCCCCAGCCCCTCCGACGTGGCGTAGACGGCGGCGGCCAGACCGGCGGGACCCCCGCCCACCACGATCACGTCGTAGAAGCGGCGCTTGGCCGTGGTGTCCAGATTCGCCCGCTTCGCGAGTTCGGGGAGGGTGGGCTGCACCAACACCGTCCCGTCGGGAAAGAACACCACGGGAAGCCGGGTGAGCCCGGGCTCCACGGCCTCGACGAGGGCGCGCATGGAAGCGTCTCCCTCGACGTCCACCCACTGATACGGAATCTGGTTGGAGGAGAGGAAGCTCTTCACGGCGAAGCTCGACGCCGAGTCCATCGTCCCGGCCACGCGGATCCCGTCGAAGAGGGGGCCGGCCTTGGACGACCAGTCTTCCAGCAACTCGTCCAGGACCGGATACAGATGCTCCTCGGGAGGTGCCCAGGGCTTCTCGAGGTAGCGGTCGAGGTGGATGTCGTTGATGGCGGTGATGGCGGTCTGCGTGTCGGCGTACGCGGTGAGAAGCACGCGTTTGGAGTCCGGATACATCTCCAGCGCCTTCACGAGGAACTCCGTGCCCTTCATCTCGGGCATCCGCTCGTCCACCAGGAAGAGGGCGATGGGGTCGCCCCGCTGCTTCAACTCCCTGGTCACCTGCAGCGCCTCGGCGCCGGAACTGGCCTTCACCACCCGGTAGTTCTGGCGGAGATGGGCTCTGAGATCACGGCTGACGGCGGCAAGGACCTCCGCGTCGTCGTCGACGGTGAGGACGACGGGGCGGATCATCGGGACACCTCCTGGGCGGGAGTCACGGAGCCCTCACTCTGGAGGGGGAGCATGACCCGGAACTCGGTGCGTCCGGGCCGGGAATCGAACTCGATGTTCCCGCCGTGGCCCCGGACCCGGTTCCGGGCGATCTCCAGCCCAAGCCCCGTCCCCTTCCCGGGCCCTTTCGTCGTGAAGAATGGGTCGAAGATGCGGCGTTGGTGCTCCTCCGAGATCCCCACGCCGTCGTCGACGACCCGCACCACCATCCACGGCCCCTCGGGCTTCACCGTGACGGAGATGCTCCCGCCCACGTCCACGGCATCCAGGGCATTGTCGAGGAGGTTCATCCATACCTGGTTGAGCTCACCGCCCAGCGCATGCACCGTGGGGAGGTCGGGCGCCACCTCCACCTTGAAGCTCACCGACTTGTCGCGCGCCTTGTGACCGAGCACGAGCATGGTGTCCCTCAGGCCACCCTCCAGGTCCACGGGCGCCCGGGTCGGGGCGAGGTCCATGTGCGTGAGGCGCTTCATGGCGCTCACCAGATCGGTGATGCGCGAAGCCGCCCGCTCGCTCTCGGAAGCCAGCCCGCGCACCGCGCACCCCGCCGCCACCCAGTCCAGCGCGGCGTCGAGCGTCGGGCCCTCCAGGTGCCGGGCCAGCTCGTCCAGCGCTTCGACGGTCACCGCGGTGGAGGCGAGGGCGTCCAGAGCGGAGAGGTCGGCTCCGTGGGTCTCCAGCCAATGGGCGATCTCGTCCTCGCGGTCGGCCCGCTCCAAGGGTGAAAGCGACACCTGGGCCGGCTTGTTCATGCACGCTTCCCGGATGCGGTCGATGGCCTCGAGCTGCTCGGCGGTGGGGCCGGCGGAGGCCAGAGCCCGCGCGGCCTTGTCGGCATCGGCCATGGCCCGGGGGAGGATCGTCGCGCTCCGCGCCACGGCGGAGGCCGGGTTGTTCATCTCGTGGGCCAACCCCGCCGAGAGCCGGCCCAGCGAGACCAGCTTCTCGTCCTGCCATTCACTCGTGTTGAACACCCGCGCCCGGTCCAGCATGATGTGCACGAAGGTCGCCGTCACGGAGGGACACTCGCGGATCATCTCGGGAAACTTGTCCATGGGGATGGTGAACGCCTCTCCGGTTGCTTCCGCGAAGGTGTCTCCCACCATGGTGACCATGCGGGAGAAGGGAAGGACGCCCGAGACATCGCCGGCCTGCCACTCGATGACCTTCCTGGCCCCCGCCCCCCGATCGCGATAGTTGGCGATTCGCCCACTCAACATGATCTCGACGCCCACGTCGAGCTCATCGAGGTGCTGTCCCTTCTTTCCCAGGAACTGGCCCTCCTCGAACTTGCGAAGAAGGCCATTGGCGGCCAGCCATTCCAACTCGGCCTGGGGAGCGGTCCCGATGGTGCGGTGTTCGCGAAGACGCGAGATGATGTCGGGAGGCGATGGGTGTAGGTGCATGGGCCGATAGGGGGGTCCGAGGCTGTACGGTGCACGCACAAGAGGCGGGCGAGAATAGCGAGGGGAGGGATGGCCTGCAAGGCGTCGTGGCCGGGAGCCGGCGCCCGGCGACACGGCTTGCCCGACGCGGTGTGGTGGGCCAATGTGCATTGAAATCAGCGGATCCACCCCGTACCGGGCTTCGTCACGATGCACATGCTCCCGCTCCTCCTGGCCGCGTCCACCAGCCTCTCGCCCACGGACACCCTCCCGGTCCCCCACGCCTTCCTCGACGCCCTCGCGTCCGGAACCCGTACCCGCACCGGGGCTCCGGGGCCGAACTACTGGACGCAGGGGTACGCCTATCGCATCGACACCCGGCTGTACCCGGACCAGAATCGGGTGACGGGATCCGAGACCATCACCTACGTCAACAACTCCCCCGACACGCTCACGGAGGTCTACCTCAACCTGGCACAGAACGTGTTCGCTCCCGGGAACCCCCGGGACCGGGCCGCCCCGGTGACCGGAGGCTTACAACTCCACCGACTCGTGGTGCAGGGGGAGCCGGTGGTGCTGGCGCCCCGGGGCGCACTCTCGCTGAGCACGTCGGAGAGGGTCGCGCTCCCCGATCCCCTGGTGCCCGGAGCGAAGGCGGAGTTGGAGATCGACTGGAGCTTCGAGGTTCCCGAAGGCACGTTCCGGATGGGTCGGGAGGGGTCCGAGGTCTTCTACCTGGCCCAGTGGTATCCCCAGATCGCCGTGTACGACGACCTGCGCGGGTGGGTGCGTGACCCCTACCTGGGAGACGGCGAGTTCTACCTCGACTACGGCTCCTTCGACGTGAGGATCACCGCCCCGGCGGGGTGGCTGGTGAGCGGATCGGGCGTGCTCCAGAACCCGGAGGAGGTCCTCACGCCGGACGCCGCGCGGCGCCTGGCCAGCCTGACCCGTGACGCGATCACGCCCATCGTGGGCGTCGCGGACCGCGAGGCCGGGCGCGCCACGGCGGCGGGAGGAGAGGACGGCACCCTCATCTGGCACTTCGAGGCCGAGAACGTCCGCGATTTCGCGTGGGGCGCCTCGGACCTGTACGTGTGGGACGGCACCGTGGCCGAGTACCCCGACGGCGACGGCGGCACCCTCCGTTCCGACATCTACACGCTGTACCGACCGGACCGCCCCAACTGGGATCACTCGGCCGAGTATGCGCGCCATTCCATCGAGACCCATTCCGACTGGTACCCCTACCCGTACCCCCACATGACCGTAAACGAAGGGGTGATCGGGGGCGGGATGGAGTACCCCATGATCACCATCATCGGGGGTGGGCGCACGCCCGAATCGCTCTACGGGGTGGTCTCCCACGAGCTGGGACACATGTGGTGGCCCATGGTGGCCGGCTCCGACGAGCGCAACTTCGCCTGGATGGACGAAGGGATGGCCTCGTTCGCGGAGGATCTGGCCTTCGACGACTTCTTCGAGGGATCCAACTCCGGGCTCAACACCATGAACGGGTACCTGCGCATCGCCGGCACCGACGCCGAGACCCCGTCCATGCGTTCCGCCGATCTCTACGGCCCCTTCGGCAACCGGGGGATGGCCTCGTACGGGAAGCCCGCCACGGTCATGCGCGCCCTGCGCGCCATCCTGGGCCCCGAGGTCTTCGACGAGGCCCTGAAGACATACACGCGGCGCTGGGCCTTCAAGCACCCCAACCCACTGGACCTCTTCTGGACCTTCGAAGACGTCTCGGGACAGGACCTGGACTGGTACTTCCATCCCTGGATCTACACCACCGGCGTGATGGACCAGGCCGTGACGGGGGTGGAGCAGAGCGACGGCACCGCCACCGTGATCCTGGCCGACCGCGGAGAGATCCCCATGCCGGCCATCGTGGAGGTGGTCACGGACACCGGCCGGCGCTCCCGCGCCATCATGTCCGTGGGCGAATGGAACGGGCGGACGGCCCGGGTGGCCTTCCAGGTCAGCGGCCGCGTGGTGGAAGTGACCCTGGACCCCGACCGGAGTCTCCCCGACGTGAACCGTGGGGACAACTCGTGGGCGGCGATGCGGTGATCCGGGGGCGGCTACCGGGTACCCCGGGCACGAGGGGACACGAGGTCGCATCGCCTCCGGGAGGCATCGGAGCGCTCACCGGCGGCTTGTTGGTCGACCTGCTGGACGTGGGGGCGGAGGGATCCTCCCGGACACGACCGAACCCCGCCCGGGTCAGGAACTTCGGGCGGGGTTCGGTCGTTCCACGAAATGGACCGCACAGGGTCATGTGCTCATGATCACAAAGCACTAGCCAGACGCCGAATATCACGTTACGATGGGGAAGAACGTCACCCGGGATCCTTCCCATCGGTGGTGCCGTGGGTGCACTCTTCCCATCAGCCGGGAACATCATGAGTGGCGAGCGTATCGCGGTGACATACGAGTCCCGCAGCCCCGCATCGTCGGTGGACCCTTCGTGCCGGCGTTTCCCACATCGGAACCTGCGGGCATTCCGCCGCCCCACGGCGACGTTCTGCGGTAGTGTCGGACGGCCTCTTTCCCGCCGTCCCGCACCAGCAGCCCCAAATCTCCGCTCCCCATCGTGTTCCTGGGTGCGAGCGGATGATCCACCCCTCATAAGGAGGAGTTAGTCATGGTTTCCCTTTGTAAGATGCGTCTCCCACGCCTGCTCGGGCTCGCGGCGCTGTTCGTACTCGGCGGTATCCTGGCCGAGGACGTTTCAGCCCAGGAGAGCTTCGGCAGAGTGGTCGGTCGGGTCACCGCCAGCGACACCGGCCAACCCCTGAGCAGCGCCAACGTCCTCATCGCGGGCACCGGGATCGGGGGTCTCACGAACCAGAACGGGATGTTCCTGCTTCTGCGGGTCCCGCCGGGATCGCACACGCTCGAGGTCAGCTCCATCGGCTATTCCACCGCAAGGGCCGATTTCACGGTGCTCGCGGGGGAACAGTCCCAGGTGAACGTCACGCTCGATGTGGACCCCCTCAGCCTGGACGAGATCATCGTGACCGGGTACGGGACGGCTCGTAAGGAGGAACTGACCGGATCGATGGTCTCGATCCCTTCCGTCCAACTCGAGCTTCCCACGACCACGACCTTCCAGGACGTGATGCAGGGTAGCCCCGGCGTGTTGGTCACCTCCCTCGATGGCGCTCCGGGGGCGGGCTTCGACATCCGGGTGCGTGGACAGGGGTCCATCACGGCCGGCAGCGAGCCCCTGTACGTCATCGACGGCGTGCCTCTCTTCAACGACGGCGAAGCCGGCACGCAGGTGAGCAACGGAGGCCGAACCGTCAACACTTTGGCGTCCCTCAACCCGAACGACATCGAGAGCCTGGTGGTCCTGAAGGACGCCGCCTCCACGGCCATCTACGGGTCCCGCGGAGCCAACGGCGTGGTCCTCATCACGACGAAGGGTGGGGTCGCGGGAAGCCAGATCTGGGCCAGCGAGCCGAAACTCGAATTGAGGACCCAGATCGGCGTGTCCGATTTTGCCCACCAGAATCTGCTGGAAGGCCTGAACGCCGCTGAATACCGGGACTACTACCTCACTGCGCGGGTCAATGACGGCATGTCCCTGGCCAACGCCGAGACCCAGTTGGCGAACCAGTGGCCCCTCCAGGAGGACAACAACTGGCTCGACCTCATATCGAGGAAGGGCGTCACGCAGCAGTTCGATCTGAGCGCCACCGGCGGTGGGGACGGGTACACGTACTACGTGTCGGGCGGCCTCTTCGACCAGGAGGGGAACGTCGACCAGCAGTACTTCACGAGGTACTCGTCCCGGATCAACCTCACCGCCCAGCTCACCGACAGGTTCCGCATCGCCAACAACCTGAGCCTGTCCAGGACGGAGCAGAACGGCATCAACGACGGGAGCGCCTGGGAGGCCCCCTTCTACATGGCGGTGTTCATGCCCCCCGTGCTGCCGATGTACGACGAAGATGGTTACTGGTACCACCGGCACACCAACGTCATGGGCGCGAACCATCCCGTGGGCGGCCTCTACGAGAACCCGCAGAACAGGGAGACCTCCCGGGTGATCGAGAACCTCACCGGGACGTACGATCTCAACGACCAGTTCACGCTTCAGACGGCGTGGAGCTTCGACCTCTACAACATCCACGACTACGTCTTCAAGAACATGTTCTTCGGAGATGGCCGGAACTCCGGCGGATTCTTCGATGATTCCCGCGTGGACAATCTCAACTGGCAGGGCACCCACACGTTGTCCTACGACAACCTGTTCTCCGGTTCCCACAGCGTGAACACCGTGGTGGGATACGAAGCGAGCAAGAACGACCGGGAGCGGACCAACGTATGGGGTGAAGGGTTCGCTCATCCGAACTTGAAGCTCGGCACCAGCGCCGCCATCACCGAGGGAACGAGCACCAAGGATCAGTACGCGTTCGAATCGTACTTCGCTCGGGTCAGCTATGACCTCGACCGGACGTATTTCCTCTCCGCCTCCTTCCGTACGGACGGGTCGTCGAGGTTCGGTCCCGACAAGCGGTGGGGGAAGTTCTGGTCCGTCGGGCTCGGAGTGACCCTGACCAACATGGAATTCCTGGAAGACCAAGGCTTCTTCGACTACCTGAAGCTCAGGAGCAGCTACGGTGAGGTTGGGAACGCCGAGATCGGGAACTATGCATGGCGGGGTCTCTACGGATTCACCCGCGCGTACGACGGATTGCCCGGATCCGGCCCTTCCGGCGTGGCCAACAACGAGTTGACCTGGGAGTCCCAGGGAGCATTCAACGTCGGCCTCGACTACGCCATACTGGACAGCCGTGTCACGGGTACGGTCGAGTACTACAAGAAGTCGTCCACAGACCTCCTCCTCGACGTGCCGGTCTCCCTCACCACCGGATTCCGGAGCACGCTGCAGAACTTCGGGGACATGGAGAACTCCGGAGTCGAGTTCACGGTTCACGCGGACATGGTGCGGAGCCAGGACTTCGACCTCGGGTTGGACTTCAACATCACCACGCAGACCAATCAGATCACGCGGCTCACGGAGCCCTTCCTGGATGACACCAAGAGACGGGAAGAAGGCAGGGACTTCCAGGAGTACTACCTGTACGGATGGGCGGGCGTGAATCCGGACGACGGCCTGCCGCTGTGGTACACCGATTCGACCAAGACCGCCACGACGAGCAACCTGAGCGAGGCGGAGCGGTTCTACGATGGAAAGACCGCCACGCCGAAATACCTCGGGAGCTTCGGCCTCAGCGGTCGTTTCAAGTCCTTGACCGTGAGCACGCTCGCGACATACATGTTCGGCCATCATCTCTACGAGGGCGCGGCGCGCTTCTACCACGGTGACGGACGCTACCTCCCCAGGTCCACATCCCGGTGGGCGTACGAGAACGCCTGGAGGCAGCCCGGAGACCAGGCGCTCTTCCCCCGATTCTCCTGGGGTGGCGTGAACAGCTCCCAGCCGGCAACGGCCGACCGGTGGCTGCTCAAGGGCGACTACGTCCGCTTCAAGGACATCACGCTCTCATACCGATTCCCCGAGGAGTTGGCGAACCGCTTGCAGTTCAACTCGCTGCAGGCTCACCTCAACGTGACCAACGCCTGGACCTGGGTGGCGGACGAAAACCTCCACTTCGATCCTGAGCAGACCGTCAGTGGTGTTTACAACACGGGTACGCCGAATTCGAGGACTCTCAGCCTCGGGTTCACCGTGGGATTCTAGCGGAATGGAAGCCAATTCACTGTAAACACCACTCTTAGGATAAGGCACGATCATGAAATACCTAAAGATTGCTAAGATTGCGGCTATCTTGCCGATGGCCACGGCCGTCTTCGCCTGCAACGAGCTCGCCCTGGAACCGTACGCGAGTGTCTCGAACGATGCGTACTTCCAGACCATCGGAGATTTCCGGGCTGCCATCGTGGGCGTGTACGACCAGATGCAGCTGCAGGACTGGTACGGCCGCAGTATCCACCTGATGTCCGACATCATGGGCGAGGACGTGAAGCAGAGCGGCTCCGCGAACCGCTACCAGGAATTCGCCGATTTCGAGGGGCAGGTGGTGACCGGACACCAGTTCGAGAGGGAACTGTGGGCCGAAGGGTACGAGGGCATCAACATGCTCAACATGCTCATCAACGCCGAGCCCGACCTCCCCGCGGGCGTGCAGGACGAATACACCCAGATCATGGGTGAGGCCTACGCCCTCCGCGGGTTGGCCTTCTTCGACATGGTGAAGATGTATGCCCAGCACTACACCTTCACCGCGGCTGCCTCCCACCCCGGCGTTCCGATCGTCCTGCTTTCCGACGTCGAAGCGCTTCCGGCCAGAAACACGGTCGCGGAGGTCTACAGCCAGATCATCTCGGACTTCAACATGGGCATCGGCATGATGTCCGAGACGCGAGACGGGCCCTTCATGATGTCGAGGGAAGCCGCTCAGGCTCTGCTGTCCCGGGTCTATCTCTACATGGAAGACTGGGGGAACGCCGAGGCCATGGCCACGACCGTCATCAACAGCGGCAAGTACAGCCTCGTCACCGGACAGGCCTACCTGGATCAGTTCGTGTCGGGTGGATCAAACGAGGCGATCTTCGAGATCCAGAACACGGATACCGACAATTTCGGGAGCGATGCGCTGGGAGGCATGTACCGGGCCTCCGGATACGGGGATTACCTCCCCGCCCGGGATCTGCTGAACCTCATCGATCCGGCAGACCTCCGGATGCAGATGTTCGTCGTGGATCCGCTCCTCACGGGAATCTACGCGAGTCACCGGGTCAACAAGTGGCCCACCCGCAGCAACACGGACAACATTCCCGTCATCAGGCTGTCCGAGGTCTACCTGAACCGGGCCGAGGCCAGGGCCAGGTCGGGCGATGATCCCGGCGCTCAGGCGGACCTGAACCTGATTCGTCAGAGAGGTCTCGCCTCCGCGCCGGCGGTGACGGCCACCGGCCAGGCCCTTCTGGACGAGATCGCCCTCGAACGGAGGGTCGAGCTGTCCTACGAAGGGCATCGGATCCACGATCTGATGCGCAACAAGATGGACATCAACCGGGTCGACGTGACCGGGGACGTGGCCTTCATGGCCTATCCCTGCAACTTCTGCATCCTGCCGATTCCGCAGGCGGAGACGGACACCAATCCGAACATCACGCAGAACGCAGGATACTGATGGAGTAGCACCGGGAAGGCGGAGGCTCGGATTCGCCCGAAGCCGAACGCCGCACCCTGAAGAGAACGCCCGCAGGAGCATTCGCTCCTGCGGGTTTTCTCTTTCTGCTTCTGCGCGCGATGTGGGGGCGATGGATGCTGGTCCGGGAACGAACCTACCCGCTGGGGAGCGGGTATGAGGACGAACTAGAGAAGTCCCTCCACCCCTCCAGGAAAGGGACCGTTCCATTTCGATTCGTCCCATCTCTCTCGCCGTATTCGCCTCGCTCACCGTCGTCGGGGTGTGGCCCGGAGGCTGGACCCGGGGGGAACTCGCCGCTCAGGAGGAGCGCGCCGCGGACCGAGCCTCCCAGGTCACGGTCGAGGGAACCGTCGTGGACCACGAGACGGGCGCCCCTCTCCCGGGTGCCACGGTCTCTCTCGCCGCGGGCCCTTCCGGAGCCCGGGGGAGGGGAACCCGGATCACCGACGAAGGGGGTCGCTTCCTGTTCCACGACGTCCCGGCCGCTACCTACCGTCTTCTGGTGAGCAGTCCGGGGTTCCGGGAGATGGCGGACACGCTCCACGTCTCCGGAGCGAAGGATCTGGACCTGATCCTGCCACTCTCCACGGACCCGATTCCCCTGGAGCCCATCATCGTGACGGCAGAGCCGTCTCCGATGGCCATGAGAGGATACGAAAGGCGGCGGCGCGGAGGGGGAGGTTTTGTCGTTACCAGAGAGGAGATCCTGGAGCGCCGCCCACGGTACGTGACCGAGCTTCTCCACCGGGTCCCGGGGGGCACGGTGGTCCCGACTCCGCCCCACGGATACACCCTGCTGCTCAGGGGCCAGTGCCGGCCGGGTATCTGGATCGATGGAGTCCGGCTCGTGGGTTCGAGCAACATCGATCAACTCGTGTCCCCTCAGGATGTCGAAGCCGTCGAGGTCTACCACGGGTTCGAGCTTCCAGTGGAGTTCGGAGTGAATTCATGTGGCGGCATCCTGGTGTGGACCCGGACAGGCGCCCCGCCGCCACCTGGGAGGGAATCGGACGCGGGAGGGAGTATCATCGGGCCACTTCTCAAGGCCGCGGCTCTCGTGGCCGTGATACTGGTCCTCGGGCGATAGACGGGTTCCGAACCGACGCGCTCCCGAGGGACACCGGAATGATCAGGGTGGCGAGCCGCCGCCTGCGTACCCCCTCGAACAGCCGTGCGATGGTCGCCATCGCCATCGCCCCGTCCGCGCGCCCTCCGTCTCTTCCCTCACCCGCTGAGCGCCGATACCGGATCCACCCGTGTGGCCCGC
>JAOUPR010000008.1 GCA_029879725.1 Gemmatimonadota bacterium
GCCAGCCCGGCTTCCTTGAGTTCCCGGAGCTTTTCGGTGGTGCAGAGCGGGGTGGTGGCCGGCGTGATGGCCATGCGCAGCCCGAGCTCGCTCCCGTAACGGGTGAGTTCCACGATGTCGGGGCGCTTGAGACAGTCGCCGCCGGAGAAGACGAAGATGATGGGTCCGAAGCGCCGCACGTCGTCGAGGAGCTTCTTGGCCTCCTCGGTGGTGAGCTCGTCCGGATGGCGGAGCGGCTGGGCTTCGGCGCGGCAGTGCTTGCAGGCGAGGTCGCACGCCTGGGTGGTCTCCCAGATCACCAGGAAAGGAGCGTTGTCGAAGTCCCGGACCATCCCCGGGTGTCCGCTCCCGTGACCGTGTTTCATATGGTGTAGCATGGGCAGTATCCCCTCCAGTCTTCCGTTGACGCTTCAATAATCGGCGGACGGCGTCGCGCGGGCTGTCGGGGTGGGCGCGCCGCCGGCCGTGGGGAGCTTCCCGACGCGTACTCCGTAGATGTCCGGTGGATACGGATTGCCGGGCGGGGAACCGGTTTTCCGCCGGCCGTGGATCTCGTCCCACGCCACACGAGATCCTTGACCGGCGGAGCCCCGCGCCCGAGCTTCCCTCCCCCTGTCACGAGCCATTGGAAGGTGAGGAACGATGCCCCATCGAAGTGAAGCTGTCGCCCTCCTCGAAGAGTGGGTGGAGAACGAGGCGCTCCGGAAGCACATGTTCGCCGTGGAGGCCGCGGTGCGGCACTACGCGCGCATGAAGGGGGCCGACGAGGATCTCTGGGGGATGGCCGGGCTCCTCCACGACCTGGACTGGGAGAAGTACCCCGACGAACACCCGCTCAAGGGCGTGGAAAAGCTGCGGGAACTGGGATACCCGGAGGAGGTGATCCACGCCATTCTGGCCCATCGCCCGGACTTCACCGGGGTGTCGCCGGAGACCGAGCTGGATCGGGTCCTCTATGCCTGCGACGAGTTGTCCGGGCTGGTCTTCGCCTGTTGCCTGGTCCGTCCCAACGGAATCGACGACCTCGCCCCGAAGTCGGTGGTGAAGAAGCTCAAGGACAAGACGTTCGCCGCCGGCGTGAGCCGGGACGACGTGGAGGAGGGGCTCGGGCTCATCGGAGTGGAACGGAACGTGCATATCCAGAACGTCATCGATGGTCTGCGTGCCGTGGCCGCCGAACTGGGGATCCGGGGGGAGGACCTGTAGGGCGACCCCGGAGGAACCCGGGAAAATCGCGTCGTGTAGGGAGATCGTTCGTCGGAGTTCTTCGGTCCCGGGGTGAGGAGCCGTATTCCATGCGTCGTCTGGTCTTGTTCGCGGTGATGGTGGGCTCCCTGGCTTCCGGGTCGGGAGGGCGCCTTCATGCCCAGGACGTGGAGATGCTGGGAAGGCGGTACGGCACGACCCCGCCCGCGGGGTACTACCGCGAGCTCGGGAGGAACCCCGCCGCCTTCCGCTTCCAACGGGGGCGGGCCGTTCGTGGGCCCGTGGACGCGGCGGCGAGGATCTCCGGAGACGCGGGCGCGTCCGGACCGGCGGGAGCAGGAGGTTCGGGGCCCGCCGCGACTCCGCTGGGCCCGCGTGGGGGGACCGTGGCGGGAACGTTCCGCATCCCCGTGGTGCTCGGGCTCTTCAGCGATTCGCCGGCGAGTCCGCCCTATGGGTTCGACGTGGTCGCCTCCTCCTTCTTCGGAGCCACGGGACTCACGATCCCCGCCTACTACTCGGAGGTCTCGGGGGGACGGTTGGACCTCGTGGGAGACGTGAGCGACTGGGTGCGCTCGGTGAAGTCCCAGGCGGACGCGACCGGCGGAGAAAGTGGGCTCGTCTCCGGCACGGTGGGGCCGTACATCATCGACATCCTGGGGAAGATCCAGGGAGTGGACTGGGGGCTGTACGACAACGACGGCCCCGACGGCGTCCCCAATTCGGGAGACGACGACGGGTACGTGGACGTCCTCTCGGTGATCCACCCCAACAAGGGCGGGGAGTGCGGAGGGACGGGAAAGGAGGACCGTATCTGGTCGCACCGTTGGAGTCTGACTTCGGCGGCGTCCCAGGTCTTCCGCACCGACACCCCGGCCGCCGGGGGAGGGGTCATCCTCATCGACGACTACGTGGTACAGCCCGTCCTGTCCTGCAACTCCGTGGACCTGAACGCCATCGGCGTCTTCACGCACGAGCTGGGTCATGCCTTCGGCCTCCCCGACCTGTACGACACCGACGACACCGACGGAGGGCGCCACGCCGGCGCGGGCGAATGGGATCTCATGGCGTCGGGTTCCTGGGGGTGCCGGGGGAACGACCCGGCGACCCCGTGCCACATGGGCGCGTGGTCCAAGCTGGCGCTCGGGTGGGTGACGGAGCAGGTGATCTCCCCCGGGACGGACATGGGGACGGTCACCCTCCCGCCCGTGGAGACCTCGGGCTCCGTGCTGCGGGTCGACGCCTCCGACGGCTCCGGGGAGTACTTCCTCCTGGAGAACCGCCAGCGGATCGGGTTCGACCAGGGCCTGCATGCTCCGGGTCTCCTCGTGTGGCACATCGATCCGGATTGGGTGTTGGCGCGGTGGCGCATCAACGACGTCAACATCGTGTCCGGCCACCAGGGGGTCTGGCTCCGCCAGGCGGACGGGCTCGACCAGCTCAGCCAGATCGGGGGAGGGCGGGGCGACGCCTCCGACCCCTTCCCGTACCTGGGGGTGGACCGCCAGAACGTCGTCTTCCACGCGTCCTCGGTCCCGGCGTCCAAGTCCCACCAGGGCACGGCCACGGGCGTCACGCTCCTGGACATCCAGCGGGTGGGGTCCGACATGACCTTCCACCTCACGACGCGGCCGACCCGGGTCACGCTACAGACGACCGGAGACGCGGGGAGTGGCGGGCTTCTACGCGTCGACGGCGTCGGGGTGCCGGGAGTGTCGCATACCTTCACCGCGGTGCCCTTCACGACGCGTGTGGTCGAGGCCGTGCCCGGTGAGCCGCTCGCCGCCGGGGTGCGCACACCCTTCGTGTCCTGGGTGGACGACCCGGCCGCGCCCCGGGTCCGGCCGGTGGCCGTGGGGCTGGCGGACACCGCCTTCACCGCGTCCTACGCGGGCACGCAGTACCAACTGGCGGTGACCCACACGGGGGGAGTGAACGGCGTGGCGCCGGGGCTCACGGTGTCCAACCCGGTCTCGGACGGTTTGTGGTTCGCGCCGTCCACGCAGGCCACGGTGGAGGCCGTGCCCACCCAGGGGTTCACCTTCCTCGGGTGGACGGGTGATCTGGCGGGGCAGGCGAATCCGGCCACCGTGGTCATGGACACGCCCCTCTTCGCCGGGGCGGACTACCAGGTGGTGTACGCCATGGCGGTTTCGGATACCGTGGAGTTCTCCGCGGCCGAAGCCCCGGGAGTCCGTTTCGAAGCGGTGAACGGGACGGTGCCCGTGTACTGGAGCGTGATCTCCGGACGGCTGCCGGAGGGCGTGGTGCTGGGCGCGGGTGGTACCCTCTCGGGCGCCTCGATGGAGGTGGGCTTGTTCCCGCTCACGGTGCGCGCGCAGGATGCGCGTGGGCTCACCGCCGAGCAGGCGGTGGCCCTGCGGGTCGTGGACCCGGCGCTGACCCTGGCGCAGATCGCGTCTCCGCTGATCCAGTCCGGGCCGGCGCTCACCGCCAACCAGCGGACCTTCCTGGACAGGAGGGGGAACGCCAACGGACGCTACGACCTGGGGGACTACAGAGTGTGGGTCCTGGGCCATCCGGCGATCCCGTCGGGAACGGCCTCCGCGGCCCCGGTGGCATCGGCGCCGGGGTCCGAGAGGGTGATCTCCGTGGTCCTGGAGCCGGCGCGGTCGCCGGATGCTTCGAAGAAGGAGTCGAGATGACCACTCGAGCCGTGATCCGCGCACTGACCGGTCTCGCCCTGGTGGGGACCGTGGCGTGCAACCGGGGTCCCGAAGGACCCGGGCCGCTGGAAGCCCGAATCGTGGGCGATCCGCTCCCCGCGGGAGCCGTGGTCCAGGTGACGGGACTGGGGATCCGCGGATTCGAGTCCCGTGGGGATACGCACGTCTACGGCACGGCCGCCCCCTCCGGCACGGGCCCCCATCGGGTCGTCGTGATCGGCCCGGCGGCGGCGGAGTTGCGGTTCGGCATCCAGGTGGACGACCGGCGGGCCGAACTCCCGGTTGTGACGCTGTCCTCCGCGGTGGACGCGTCGAATCGGTCCATCCTCGTGGGTGGGCTGGAGGTCCGGCTTTCCAGGAAGTAGGCGGTCCGCTTGCCCCGCCATCCCCGTTGCGCCACCTTTGTTCGGCTTCAGCGGAACGCGCTGCTGTGGCCACCCGCCAGAGCTCGACGAACCGTACACCTGAGGCAGCTTTTCACCCGCGACGAAGGGGAGCCATGACCACCTCCACGTGGATCACCATGATCGTCATGATGGCGTTCGTATGGGGTGGCTTTGCCCTTGCTCTGCGCACCGCCATCCGCAAGGAATCGGGAAAGGGCGGCGACGTGTAGCGTGACGAGGCGGCCTCGCAGCACCGGCTCCTGACGTGCCCCGACGTAACGACATCGAGAGTATCCTCATCCTGGGTTCAGGCCCCATCATCATCGGCCAGGCCTGCGAGTTCGACTATTCGGGGACCCAGGCGGTGCGCGCCCTCAAGGAAGAGGGGTATCGCGTCATCCTGGTGAACTCCAATCCCGCCACCATCATGACCGATCCGGACCTGGCGGACCGGACGTACATCGAGCCCCTCACCGCCGAGTGGGTCGAGAAGGTCATCGAACGGGAAAGGCCCGACGCACTCCTCCCCACCATGGGGGGGCAGACCGCGCTGAACGTGGCGATGGACCTCCACCACAACGGGGTCCTGGAGAAGTACGGGGTGGAGCTCATCGGGGCCAACGAACGCTCCATCGAGATGGCGGAGGACCGCGAGTCCTTCACCGAGGCCATGCACCGCATCGGCCTCCACGTGCCCCACGGCGGATTCGCCCGCACGGTGGACGAGGCCCTGGTCATCGTGGAGGACACGGGCTATCCGGCCATCATCCGGCCGTCGTACACGCTGGGGGGGACCGGAGGCGGCATCGCCTACAACCGGGAGGAGTTCGAGGTCGCGGTGAAGCGGGGGCTCGACGCCTCGCCCATCACCGAGGTGCTCATCGACCGCTCGGTCATCGGTTGGAAGGAGTACGAGCTGGAGGTGGTGCGCGACGGGTCGGACAACGTCATCATCGTCTGCTCCATCGAGAACTTCGACGCCATGGGCGTCCATACCGGCGACTCCATCACGGTGGCGCCGTCCCAGACGCTCACCGACGTCGAGTACCAGCGCATGCGGGACGCCTCCATCGCCATCATCCGCGAGATCGGGGTGGAGGCGGGAGGGTGCAACATCCAGTTCGCCGTGAGCCCCGACACGGGAGAGCTCCTCGTCGTCGAGATGAACCCGCGGGTGTCCCGCTCTTCGGCGCTGGCGTCCAAGGCGACCGGGTTCCCCATCGCGCGGGTGGGAGCCAAGCTCGCGGTCGGGTACAACCTCCACGAGCTCCCCAACGACATCACCAAGAACACTCCGGCGTCCTTCGAGCCGGTGCTCGACTACGTGGTGGTGAAGATCCCCCGCTTCGCCTTCGAGAAATTCCCCGAGGTGGACGACACGCTGGGGGTCCAGATGAAGTCCGTGGGTGAGACCATGGCCATCGGGCGCACCCTTCGGGCTGCGTGGCAGAAGGGCTTCCGCGGGCTCGAGATCGGCCGATACGGGTGGGTCACCGCCGCCAAGCTGAAGGACGACGGGCTCGAGGCGGACGACGCCGAGTCGCTTCTCGCCGCCATGCGCCGGCCCACGCCGTTGCGCCCCTTCCAGATCAAGCGCGCCATGGAGGCGGGGATCTCTCTGGAGGAGATCCACGAGGCCACCTGGATCGACCCGTGGTTCCTCGACCAGCTCCACCAGATCATCGAGGTGGAGCGTGCCTACGCGGCCGCCGAGGAAGTCACCCCGGAGCTCCTGCGCCGCATGAAGCGCGACGGTTTCTCGGATCGGCAGCTCGCGGTCCTGCGCGGAGAGAAGGAGCGGGAAGTCAGGCAGCGCCGGTGGGACTGGGGAATCCGGCCCACGTACAACGTGGTGGACACCTGTGCCGGTGAGTTTCCGGCCCAAACGCCCTACTACTACTCGTCGTACGAGGAAGAGACGGAGTCCATCCCCTCGGACCGGAAGAAGGTGGTCATCCTGGGGAGCGGACCCAACCGGATCGGACAGGGGATCGAGTTCGACTACTGCTGCGTGCAGGCGGTGATGGCGCTCCGAGAAGCGGGGTACGAGACCATCATGATCAACTCCAACCCCGAGACCGTCTCCACCGATTTCGACGTCAGCGACAAGCTCTACTTCGAGTCGCTCACCGAGGAGGACGTGCTGGAGATCCTCCACCTGGAGCGCCCCGACGGCGTCATCGTGCAGCTCGGTGGGCAGACGCCCCTGAAGCTCGCGAAGGCCATCGAGGAATCCGGAACTCCGGTGCTGGGCACGTCGGTGGATGCCATCGATCGGGCCGAGGATCGGGACCGCTTCGACGAGGTCTGCCGGAAGATCGGCGCGCGCACCCCGGACAACGGGATCGCCCGCTCGGAGGAGGAGGCCCTCGCCGTGGCCCGGTCCATCGGATTCCCGGTCCTGGTCCGTCCCAGTTACGTACTGGGGGGGCGCGCCATGCGCATCGTGTACGACGAGGTCGCGCTGGAGCGCTACTTCGCCGAGGCGGCGCAGGCGTCGGAAGACCATCCGGTGCTGGTGGACCGCTTTCTGGAGGACGCGTTCGAGGCCGACGTCGACGCACTCGCCGACGGCACCACCGTGGTCATCGGCGGGATCATGCAGCACATCGAGGACGCCGGTGTGCACTCCGGCGACTCGGCGTGCGTTCTCCCGCCCTACCTCCTTTCCGGGCAGGTCATGGACGAGATCCGTGAGCTCACGCGGAAGTTCGCCCTGGAACTGGGGGTGGTGGGGCTCATCAACGTCCAGTACGCCATCCGCGACGGAGAGGTCTTCGTCCTGGAGGTGAATCCCCGGGCGTCGCGCACCGTCCCCTTCGTGAGCAAGGCCACCGGCGTTCCGCTGGCCCGCCTGGCGGCACGGGTGATGGCCGGAGAGAAGCTCGTGGATCTCGCGGTGCCCGAGGAGCCACCGGTCCCCGGCGTGGCGGTGAAGGAGGCGGCCTTCCCCTTCAACCGCTTCGACGTGGACACCCTCCTGGGGCCGGAGATGCGGTCCACGGGCGAGGTCATGGGTTTCGACGACTCCTTCGGGATGGCATTCGCCAAGGCGCAGGTGTCGGCGGGGAACGTGCTCCCGGAGGAACCGGGGACCCTCATCGTGACGGTGAACGACCGCGACAAGGCCACGGTGACCCCCATCCTGAGGCGCTTCCACGACCTGGGTTGGGAGATCATGGCCACCAAGGGCACGCAGGAGTACCTGGCGCGTCTCGGAGTGCCGGCCCAGAGGGTGTTCAAGGTGAACGAGGGGCGCCCCAACGTGGTGGACCAGTTGGTCTCGGGGAAGGCCACGCTCCTCATCAACACCCCGCTGGGCAAGAAGTCGCAGTTCGACGACTACGCCATCCGGCGCGCGGCCATCACCTATGGCACGCCGTACCTCACCACCATGTCCGCCACGTCCGCGGCGTGTGACGCGCTCATCGCCCTGAAGACGCGGACCCACCAGGTCCGTTCCATCCAGGAGCGGATCGCTTCGCTCCGGACGGAGGAGTAGGGCTCTGGCGTCCGACCCTCTCTCGGGATTCTTCCTCCACCCGGCGTCCTCCCTCCACGACACGGGTTGGAACCATCCGGAGCACCAGGGACGTTTGCGGACGCTGGCTTCCACCGTGGGGAAGGACCTCCTCGCGCTCCACGGGCACGTGGAGCAGATGGAGGGCGGAGAGGCGGGGATGGAGGACCTGCTGCGGGTACACGGCGCGGACCACGTGGAGTCGGTGCGGGCCGCCTGCGAAGAGGCCCGGGACGAGGAGACCATCGTCTCCCTCGACGCCGACACCCGGGTTTCCGGGGCGTCCTGGGAGGCCGCGGTGGGGAGCGCGGGGTGCGTCATCACCGCGGCGGAGGCGGTGGCCCAGGGGCGATTGCGGACCGCGTTCGTGGCCGCGCGCCCGCCGGGTCACCATGCGACGCGGGACCGGGCCATGGGGTTCTGCCTCTTCAACCACGTGGCGGTCGCGGCGCGGCGACTCCAGTCCCGCGGACACGCCGAACGGGTCCTCATCGTGGACTGGGACGTCCACCACGGGAACGGAACCCAGGACATCTTCTACGACGATCCGTCGGTGTTCTACCTGTCCCTCCATCAGTGGCCCCACTATCCCGGCACCGGCGCGGCCGACGAGACCGGGGTCGGGGCGGGCGAGGGCTTCACGCTCAACGTGCCGCTTCCCGCCGGGACGTCGCGTCCGGTGTACCTGGAGCGGTTCGAAGCCGCTCTGGACGCCGCGGTGCGGCGCGCCTCCCCGGACTTCATCCTGATCTCCGCGGGATTCGACGTCCTCTCCGGGGATCCCCTGGGTGGGATGCTCCTCGAGCCGGAGGACCTCCACGCCATGACCGGGACGGTCCTCGCGGCGGCCGCGGAGGCGTGCCGGGGCCGCGTCGTCGCCTCCCTGGAAGGTGGGTACGATCCCCGGAGACTGGGGGCGGGCGTGGTGGCAGTGGTGCGGGCGCTGGCCGGGTTGCCGCTCCCCGGATAGGCCCCGGAACCCGCCGGGCTCCCCCGGGTCTCAGACAGAGGAGGGGATCAACGGACGGCGGGCCCATCGGCCCCCGTCGGAGGCTTCGTATATGATGCGATCCATATTGTTCCTCTCCTTGTTCCTGTACGCTCCCCTCATGGCTTCGGGCCAACGCCCGCCCGCGTCCGGCGAATCGATCCAGGTCCACCCCGAGGCCCGCGAGGCCATCGATCAGCTCAAGTCCCCCTACTGTCCCGGGATGATGCTGGACGTGTGTCCTTCGCCGGGCGGCGCGATGCTGCGGGATTCCATCCAGAGCATGGCCGCCGCGGGGATCGGCGCGGACTCCATCGTCTCCCTCATCCTGGCCGAATACGGACCGGAGTGGAGAGCCGAGCCGACCCCGGAGGGTACCGGGCTGTGGGCGTGGTTGGTGGCTCCCGCGGGGCTGGCCCTCGGCCTCGCGCTGGTCTGGGTGATACTGGGGCGACGGCGCGGGCGGCGCGGCCCGGCTCCGTCGTTCCCCCAGCCCACGCCGGAGGATACGGCGCGGATCGAGGCGGCTCTGAAGATCCTGGACGAGGAGGAGGAGCCGGCTTTCTGAGGCGGATTCCAGCGTACGGATTGCCGCCGGGCCGGCGGCGCCTACTTTTCACCCATGCCCACGACCGAACCCCCCGTCGCCCTGGACTCCCGGGTGCCCTCCATGCTCGACCTCGTGCGGTTGAGCCGCCGTCCCCTCTTCCCCCCGGGAGGAGAGGAGTTGTACCGGCAGATCGCCCTTCTCACCGGGCTGAAGGAGGGGATGGAGGTTCTCGACGTGGGGTGTGGTCGCGGCGTGCCGCTGGAGTACTTCGTGCGCGAGCACGGGGTGATGGGGTCCGGCATCGACGTGGATCCCCGGATGATCTCCATGTCGGAGGCGCGGGCCCGGGCCAGCGGGCTGGCCGGCCGGATGCAGTTCCAGTCCGGGACCGCGGATCGCCTTCCGTACCGGGACGGCATCTTCGACCTCACGGTGGGGGAGCTGGCCCTGGCGGCCCACTGCGACCCGGCGGCGGCGGTGGGGGAGTTGGTGCGGGTCACCAAGCCGGGGGGATTCGTGGTGCTCGTCCAGCTGGTGTGGAAGGCACCCGTGGACGCGGAAAGGCGGCGGGTGCTGTCCGAACACCTCGGCGCGCGCCCCCTGATGCTCGTGGAGTGGAAGCGCATCCTCCGCGAGGCGGGCGTGGCGGAGGTGCACACCGAGGACTGGTCCGACGACGAGACGGCGTTCCGCCCCAGGGTGGCCAAGCCCTTCCCCGACTTCGCGGAGATCTTCACCCTGAGCGAGAAGCTGGGCATCCTGCGGCGGGCCTGGAGCCGCTGGGGGCTACGGGGCGTTCGAGCCGTTCTGGAACGGGAGCGGGAGGTGCATCGCCTCCTGAGCCATGAGCGCATCCTGGGCCTGGATCTCCTGCGGGGGCGCCGGATTCCGGAACGGGCGCCGTCGGAGCCACCGGTCACGCCCCCGGAGGAGTCCCGTCCCGCCCTGGTTCCGGAGATCTCCGGAGGAGAGGGAGGGGAGACCGCCGGTCTGCCCCTCTTCGGAGGTGCGATCAACCTGAAGTGAAGTCCGGATCATTCTGGTGCGGTGTATCGAGACCGGACGGCCTCACCGCACCTGCACGGACGGCGCCGGGCGCCGGCCGTGCCCCACACCGAGAGGATGGAATCGTGAGTGAAGCTTTGTTGTGTCGAGAGGACGGTGTCCGTCGGGTCCAGGAGGCGCTCCGCGAGCAGGACGTGGACGGGTGGCTCCTCTACGAGTTCCATCACCTGAATCCCATCGCCGTGACCCTGCTGGGGCTCGGCAAGACCACCCGCAGGGCCTTCGTCATGATCCCCCGCGAGGGAGACCCGGTGGCCATGATCCACGCCATCGAGGCGTCTTCGTGGCGGCACTGGCCGTGGGAGCGGAAGACCTATTCCGGATGGCGGGAGATGGAGGCGGGGTTGGAGGAGCTCCTGGCCGGATCCCACCGTCTGGCCATGGAGGTCTCGCCCGGGGCGGCGGTGCCGACCCTGGATTACGTGCCCGGCGGCACCGTGGAGCTCATCCTGCGGAGCGGGGTGGAGCTGGTCAGCTCCGGAGACCTGGTGTCCCGCTTCCACTCGGTGTGGAGCCCCCGGGCGCTCGAGGAGCATCGGAGCGCCGCCGCCATCGTCGCCGACGTCGCGGAGGAGGCGTTCCGGCGGGCCGCCGACGCCGTCCGGGCCGGTACGCCGGCCACCGAAGGAGCCATCTCCCGGTGGATCGTGGGCGAGCTGAGGGCCCGGGGGCTGGTGGAGCACACGGGGTGTATCGTGGCCATCGGGCCCACCGCCTCCGACCCCCACTACGCCCCCGAGGGAGAGGGAGAGACCATCGCGGCCGGGTGCGTCCTCCTCATCGACCTGTGGGGCGGCTACGCGGGCTCCGTACCCGCCGACCAGACGTGGATGGGCGTCATGGGCTCCTCGGTCGACGACCGCACCCAGGAGGTGTGGGAGGCCGTCCGCGACGCCCGCGACGCCGCGGTCGACTTCCTCCGGGAACGCTTCCGCGAGGGGGTCGCCGTCAAGGGATTCGAAGTGGACGACGTGACCCGGGCCGTCATCACGGAACGGGGGTACGGGGAATATTTCGTCCATCGCACGGGGCATTCCATCGACACCGATCTGCATGGGTCGGGTCCCAACCTGGACAACCTCGAGACCCGGGACGACCGCCTCCTCCTGGAAGGGGTCGGCTTCTCCATCGAGCCCGGCATCTACATCCCGGGCGAGATCGGGGTCCGCAGTGAGATCAACGTCCATTGGGGAGCGGACGGCCCCGAGGTCACCCCGGGAACGGTGCAGGAGTCCCTGTTCTTCCTCATCGACGAGTGACGCGTTCGGGTTCGGAATCCCGCGTAGAGGTCGCGCTCCCCCTCCCCATCCACCGGACCTTCACCTATCGCACGGAAGGCCCGCCGCCGCCCGTGGGCACCCGGGTGCTGGTGCCGTTTCGCAGGGAGGAGCGCATCGGGTGGGTTGTCGGAGCCGGAGACCCCGGCGACATCAAGGGGCTCAGGTGGGTGCTCGACGTCCTGGAGGGCGAGCCGTCCGTTTCTCCCGACGTCCTGAAGTTGGCCCGCTGGATGGCGGACTACTATGTCGCGCCCCTGGGGATCGCGTTGAGGACCGCGCTCCCGGCCGTGCTCTCCGACGCCTCGCGGGACTACCTCACCCTGGTCCCGGCGGATCCGGGCGAACTCCGGCCCCGGGAGGCCCGATTGGTCCGGGCGCTCTCGGAGCGCGCGGGTGCCACCAACGTCAAGACACTCTCCCGCTCCCTGGCCATGGGGTCCATCTGGCCCGACATCCGGGCGCTCGCGGCCCGCGGCGTCGTACGGCACGAGACCGTGCCGCCGCCGGAGCCCCCGGTGAAGACCCGCCGCGTGGTCCGCATCACGCGCCATCTCGAGGCACTTCAGGAGCGGGACGAGGTGTTCGGGCGGGCGGGGCGCCAGTCCGAGGCGTACGGGCTCATCGAGGCGTCGGGAGGAGAGGCCGAGCTGGCTCACCTCACCGGTGTCGCCGGATTCAGCCGATCCGTCGTCGCGGGACTCGAAGAGAAGGGGTTGGTGGAGCTGGTGGACGAGGAGGTGATGCGTGACCCCTTCGTGGACCAGGATCCCGCCCCCCCTCCCGACCACGTCCTCACTCCGGCGCAGAGGGCGGCCCTGAGCCCGCTCCTGGAAGCGCTGGACACGGAAGCGCCCTCTCCCTTCCTCCTCCATGGGGTCACGGGATCGGGGAAGACGCTGGTATACGTGGAGCTCATCCGTGAAGCCCTCGCCAGGGGGAAGACGGCGGTGGTCCTGGTCCCGGAGATCGCCCTCACGCCGCAGACGGTGTCGCGCTTCCGTTCGCACTTCGGAGACATGGTCGCGGTGCTCCATTCCGGGCTCTCGGACGGCGAGCGCTACGACGCCTGGCGGCAGCTTCGCTCCGGCGAGAAGCGGCTGGCCGTGGGGGCCCGGTCCGCCCTGTTCGCGCCCCTGGAGGATCTCGGGGTGGTCGTGGTGGACGAGGAGCACGACGGGAGCTACAAGCAGTCCGAGGCACCCCGGTACCACGCCCGCGATCTGGCCGTGATGCGGGCCCGGGAGTGTGGGGCGGTCTGCGTGCTGGGGAGCGCCACGCCCTCCCTGGAGACGTGGCACAACGCGCGCAGCGGGAAGTTCACCCTCCTGAGTCTGCCCGAACGGGTAGGGGGCGCGACCCTCCCCGACGTCCGTGTCGTGGACCTCAGGAGCAAGAAGGAAACCCGGCCCGCCGGGTGGACCGAGCGGGTTCTCTCTCCTCCGCTGGTGGAGGCTGTGGAGGAGCGCCTCCGGAAGGAGGAGCAGGTGATCCTCCTCCTGAACCGCCGCGGGTACGCGTCGTTCGTCCAGTGCCGCGAGTGCGGCGAGGTGGACGAGTGTCCGAACTGCTCGGTGTCGCTCACGTACCACCGGCTCACCCATCGCCTCGTCTGCCACCATTGCCGTCACGAGGCCGAGGCGCCCCAGCGGTGCGGCCGGTGTGGGGGGGGGGATCTTTCCTACAAAGGGTTGGGGACCGAGCAGGTCGAGCGCGTGACGGCGGAGACGTTCGCCGGGGCCCGTATCGCCCGCATGGACGTGGACACCACCTCCGGGAAGTGGGCGCACCAGAAGATCCTGTCCCGGGTGGAGAGTGGCGACGTCGACATCCTCCTGGGAACGCAGATGATCGCCAAGGGGCTCGACTTTCCCCGGGTGACCCTCGTCGGGGTCATCAACGCCGATGTGGGGATCCATCTTCCCGACTTCAGGGCGAGCGAACGAACGTTCCAGCTTCTCAGCCAGGTGGCGGGGCGGGCGGGAAGGGGAAAGCTGGGTGGCGAGGTGATCATCCAGACGTCGATTCCCGAGCACTACGCCATCCGCGCCGCCGTCCAACACGATTTCGTCGGCTTCGCCTCCCGGGAACTGGAAGAACGGCGACGACCCGAGTATCCCCCACACGTGCGCCTGGCCAACGTGGTGTTGAGCAGTCCCGACCGGGAGGCCGCGGCGTCCGCCGCCGAAGCGGCCGCCCGATGGCTGCGGAGCGAGGGGGGTGCGACCGGCCCGGCCGTGGTGGGACCGGCGCCGGCGCCCATCGAAAAGCTCCATGGGAGGTGGCGGTGGCACTTCCTGGTCCGCAGCGGTTCCCACGCCCGACTGGGGAGGGCGATACGCCGCCTGGCGGAAGACTTCACGCTGCCTCCCGGTGACGTCCGCATGGCCATCGACCGCGATCCGGTCGCCCTCCTCTGACCGAGGACCGCGCGGTTCCCCGGGGGTGACCCGTTGCCTCGGTGGGGGATGCCGGGATATCTTCGGCTCATGAGCATGGTCTGCCTCGTCCTTCCGGCGGGGCAGTGTCGTACCTGGAGGTCGTTGTGGGTTGCCTGGCGCTGAACGCTTCGTATGAGCCTCTGACCATCGTCTCGTCTCGCCGCGCCGTCCGGCTCGTGCTGGACGACAAGGCGGAGATGCTCGAGGTCGACGGAGACCGGTACTTCCGCTCCGAGCGGGAGGAGATCCCGTGTCCCAGTGTCATCCGGTTGGTGCGGTACGTCCACGTTCCCCGCCGGTTCCGGCGCCAGGTCACCAACACGTTCCTCTTCGCCCGCGACGACTACGAGTGCCAGTACTGCGGCATCCACCGCAGCGAGCTTCGTGGCCGCCAGTTCCTCACCCGGGACCACATCCTCCCCCAGTCGCGGGGTGGCGACAATTCGTGGAACAACGTGGTGACCAGTTGCTCTCCCTGTAACAACAGGAAGGGGAACCGCCTTCCGTACGAGGCGGGGATGCACCTCCTCACCGAGCCGCGGGAGCCCAACTACGTCCATCTCGTGTGGGCGGTGCGGCGCGTGACGCCGGTGCAGGCGAAGTACGTGCAGATGTTCTACGGTGACGATGCCCTCGAGGCGCTTTCCGACTACCCCGAGTCGGCCAGCCACGCGTAGGGGCGCTCGCAATACTGTCCGTAGCCGCGCACCGTCCCCTCGGGCGTATACTCCTTCCACCGGATGATCCACCCGCGCACCTCGTCCTGGACCAGGTCGAAGGTGAACCCCTGCTGGTCCACTCGCGCGGCCAGGAACTCCTGGAAGTGGGGCGGGAGGTGCGCGAACTCGTGCGCCGGTACTTCGGGTGGGTCGTCCGACAGGGCGTTGCGGACCCGCTCTTCGCTGGCCTTCAGCCGGCGCAGTCCCTTTTCCAGGATCTCCAGGATCTCTTCGAAGAGCGCATCGTTCCCCATGGCGGAGCGTACCGCGCCGGCCAGTTCCTTGGCTCCGGGTGAGAGCACGTCGCTACGGGCGTCCTCCAGGTGCTGCTGGAGCCGCCGGTGCAGGCTGAGGAGCTGGCTCAACTCTCTCTTGACACCTGGGTCCGATGCGTTGGGTTCGGGCATGTCCGGGGGGAGGGAAGTGACGGTCAGTGTGGTCGTGGGCCCCACTATATGGTCCTATCTGCCCAGGGCGGTCAACCGGTATGAGTATGGCGGATGGCGATCCGTCCGTCCACGGCCAGCACGCCGCGGGGAAGCGCGAGGAGGGGATTGATGTCCATCTCCGAGATCCTTGGGTGGTCGAGCACGAGCTGAGAGATCCTCTGGATCGCTTCCACCAGGGCGTCGCGATCCACCGGCGCCTCGCCTCGGATGCCCTCCAGAAGTGCGCTCCCGCGGATCTCCGAAACCATGTCCGTCACGTCGCCGTGGGTGACGGGTGCGAGGCGGAAGACCACGTCCTTCAGTGCCTCCACGTAGATCCCGCCCAGGCCGAACATCAGCGTCGGGCCGAGCGTCGGCTCGGTGAACATTCCCAGGATGACTTCCCGTCCGCCGGTGACGTACTCCTGCACCAGCATCCCGTGCAGGATGGCCCCCGCCGCGGTCACGTTGACCTCGATTTCCCGGTAGGCGGCCTCCAACTCGCCTTCGGTACGCAGGTCGAGGCGTACCGCTCCGAACTCCGTCTTGTGGACGACCCCCTCGGCCACCGCCTTGAGGACCACCGGAAGGCCGATCTCACGCCCCGCGGCCAGCGCCTCCTCCAGGGATGTCACTCGGTGGTGCTTCACCACGGGGAGCCCGTACGCGGCGAAGATGTCCAACGCCTCCGACTCGCCGAGCTGCGTCCTTCCCTGGTCTTCCGCGCCGTCCAGGATCTCCGATACCCGGTCGGCGTCCACCGGGAAGATCGTGGGCTCCTCGGCGGGTCGCTGGAGCCACCGACGGTATCGCACCATGGCGGCCAGGGCCCGGGCGGCGGACTCCGGGAAGGTGTAGGCGGGCACCCCGGCTTCGTGCAGTTCCGCTCTTCCTTCCGCGAATCCCTGGCGCCCCATGAGGACGGCCAGGATGGGCTTGGCTCTCCCCTGTCCGCGGTAGGCCTCGACGATGCAGCCGGCCACGTCGACCTGGAGGACACCCAGCGGGGGAACGAAGGCGGCGATGGCCGCGTCCACGGAGGGGTCGGCGAGGACCTCCTCGAGGGCGATGCGATAGGACTCCGACGTCGCCGACGCGATCATGTCCACGGGGTTCCGGACGGAGGCCTCCGCGGGGAAGACGGCGCGCAGGCGGGTCTGCGTCTCCTGCGAGAGCTCCACGATCTCCAGACCGGCCGACTCGCACGCGTCCGCGATCATGATCCCCGGGCCACCGGCGTTGGTCACGATGGCCACGCGGTTTCCCGCGGGGATGGGCAGTTCCTCGAGTGCCATGGCGATGTCGAAGAGCTCCTGTACGGAGTCCGCCCGGAGCACGCCGCACTGGGCCAGCAGCGCGTCGGTGGCCACGTCCACCGCGGCCAGCGCTCCGGTGTGGGACGACGCGGCGCGGGCGCCGGACGCGGTACGGCCGGACTTGACCATCACGATGGGCTTTTCGCGCGTGACGTGCCGCGCCAGGTGGGTGAAGCGCCTCGGGTCTCCGAAGTTCTCGAGGTACATGAGGATCACCCTCGTCCCCTCGTCGGCGGCCCAGTACTGAAGGAGGTCGTTCCCGCTGATGTCCGCCTTGTTTCCCACGGACGCGAAGTGGTGGATGCCGATCCCCAACTCCGCCGCGTAGTCGAGGATCGTCACGCCGAGCGCACCCGACTGGCTCATGAAGCTGAGGGGTCCGCGGGTGGGCATGGAGGGAGCGAACGTGGCGTTCATGCTCATCCCTTCCTCGGTGCTCAATACGCCCATGCAGTTGGGGCCGACCAGACGGATGTCGTGACGGCGCGCCGCCTCCAGCACGTCCCGTTCCCGGCGGGCACCCTCGGGTCCGACCTCCTTGAATCCGGCGGAGATGATCACCGCGGCGCCCACCCCCTTCGCTCCGCACTCTTCGATGACCGAGAGCACCCGTTCCTTGGGAACCACCACCACCGCCAGGTCCACGGGCCCCGGGATGTCGGTGACGGACGGGTACGCGGGGATGGAGTGTACGGCGGACGCTCCCGGGTTGACCGGGTAGACGACGCCGGTGAATCCGTGGGTCAGCAGGTTGTCGACGATCTGGTATCCGATGGTGTCTCGGCGCCGGCTGGCGCCCACCACGGCGATGGAGCGAGGGCGGAAGACCTTGTCCAGGGCTGAGGATGTCATAGCGTGGTGCTGGCAGGGATCTCACACGGGATGCATTGTCCGGGTCGTTGCTGGACGTTAGCCCGGGCATCGAGAGAGTTGAAGGGGGAGACGTGAACGAGGTGCGCCTCATTCGGAGGGTCCGGTTCCGGGCCACGCATCATTACGGACGGCCGGAGTGGACCGACGAGCGCAACCGCCGCGTGTTCGGGGCGCAGGCCATCCCTCACGCGCACGACTGGATGGTGGAGGTGCACGTCGTGGGCGAGGTCGATCCGGAGACGGGGTGGGTCGTGGACCTCCAGGCGTTGGATGCCGCGCTCGCCCGCCTGACCCGTGATTGGGACGGCGGTGACCTGAACGCGGTGGTCCCCTCCGTGGCGGCGGGAGAGATGACGCCCAGCACAGAGAATCTCGCCCGGTGGATCTTCGGGGAGATCGAACCGCGGGTTCCGTCCTCCGCTCGTCTCGCCCACGTGGAGGTGTTCGAGAGCGGAGATCTGGGGGCGCGGTATCCCGGGTGATCCTCACGTGAACCTTGAAGGTTGCCCGGCGGGTACCCCATGTTGCCCGATCCCTCCCACGTCGAGCCCATCGGAATGAACCCTGACCACAGCACCCCGCGCCCCACGCCCGTGCGGCAGCTGCCCGAGGTCGCCAGCTCGGCCTCGGCGGAGACGAGGCCCCCGGACGAGTGCGTGTTCCGGGAGGGTGACGGATGTTGGACGGCTCGTGTCGCGGGATACCAGAAGGGCGTGGGGAGCGGCTCGGCCGGCCTGATCCTCGTCGTCTTCGGTCCGCGAGAAGATCCCTTCGAGCCCGTCCGGGAGATGTGGGTACCCGGCGAGGGGCTGGCGTCGCTGTCCGAAGACGTTCTGGTGGAGGCCTTCCGCGCCGCCGTACCGTACCGGGGTGATGGGACCGCGAAGCCGGCCGACGCCGACGGGAGAACACGGTCCGGGAGGGGTGCGTGAGCGGTCGCGTTCCGATGGCGCCTAACGAAGAGACCCCCGGTGGCGTCCGTAGAGGAAACGATGGGAGGAGGGCCCTCACACGTCCGGCGTCCCGAATGATTCAACATCGCTGCATTCTTCCGTGTCCATGAATACGCCCGAAACCGTGACGGACGGCGCGCTGGTCGGTCTGGCGCGGCAGGGTGACGAGAGGGCGTTTTCCGAGTTGGTCTCGCGGTACATGCGGGCCGCGTACGCGGTGGCGCTCTCCGTCACCGGAAGGCACGAGGATGCGGAGGACGCGGCGCAGGAGTCGCTCCTGGTGGCGTTGCAGCGCTTGGAGGAATGTCGGGAGCCGGAGCGGTTCGCGGGGTGGTTGATGACCATCGTGCGCAATCGCGCCCGGAACCTGGTTCGCAGGGAAGCGTTGAGGGACACGGACGTGATTCCGGTGAACGCGCGGTCGGCCTTCCCTCAACCGGACCGGGTGCTGGAGCAGGTGGAGTTGGGGGGACGACTCCGGGAGGCGTTGGGTAGCTTGCCGGAGGTGCAGCAGCAGGTCGTGCTCCTTCACGACCTGGAGGGGTGGAAACACCGAGAGATCGCGGAACGGCTGGATCTGCCTGCGGGCACGGTGCGTTCCCACCTGCATTTCGCCCGGAAGGCGCTGAGGGACTTTCTGGGTACATCATCTCCCGATACGCGAGGAGAGGGAGGAGTCCAATGATCTTCAGAGCCAGGAGTCCCGGACCCGACGGACCGGATGGGGTGGACGCGGTCGTGGCCAGGGGCCTTCGCTCCCTCGACCCCGAGGAGGGGAGCCCCAACTACTGGATGCGTTTCCGCGCCGAAGTGGTGCGGCGCGCGGGGCCGGAGTTGGCTCGGCGGCGCCTCATGCGCCAGGCGACCGTCCCCGAAATCATGTCCGGCTGGGCGAGGACGCTGGTACCCGCGGCGGTGCTGGCCGCTGCCCTGGCGGGTCTCTTCCTGGCCCGGGGGCCCGTGCGCTCTCCCGGCGGTACGCTCGATCTCGAAGAGCTCCTTCTGGCCGAGGTGGAAGGGCCTACCATTCCGGTGTTCCTGCAGGCGGCGTCGGGTGATGCCGGAACACCGTTCTTCGCTGGGGAGGGATTCTGATGGAGCAGCTCGTCCGCACCCGCCTCATCACGGCCGTGCTCATCGTCACCGTCTTCTCCGCCGGGTTCCTCCTCGGAGTGCTCGCCGATGGCTCACTCCTGGCCGGACCCGCGGACGTTTCCTTGGCGGCCGACTCCGCCGCCGGTTCTTCCCCGGAGCGGAAGCCCATGTACGCCCAGGTCGATCCGGATTCGGCGCAGCTCGTGCGCATCGATTCCATCGTGCGGGTTCACCGGAGATCGATGAAGGCGCTCCATGAGGAGTTCAGGGGAGAGTACGCGCTTCGGTACGATGCGCTGGTGCACGACACCCGGTCGGCCATCAAGGCGGTCCTCACGCCCGCCCAGGCGGCGCGATACGACACCCTCACCGCCCAGCGGGATCGCGAGCGGGCCGAGAAGGCCCGGGACCGCGACCGCGACGATGACTGACGACCCAGGCGTGGAGAGGACGGGGTGGAGATGATGGGTTCACGATGGATGCGCGCGGCCATGCCCGCGCTCCTGATGACCTTTGCCGGAGCACCGCTGAAGGGTCAGGAGGTCGTCACGCTGGAGGAAGCGGTGGCGCGCGCCCTGGTGCGGAGCCCCCAGATGGCCCAGGCCGACCAGTCGGTGGGGAACGCACAGGCGGGTCAGCGGCAGGCGTGGGGCGGATTCCTTCCCTCGTTGAGCGCCAGTTCGAGTGCGTCCAAGCGGAGCACGTCACGGTTCGATCCCACGACGGATCGGATCGTGGACGGGAGCTCCAATTCGTACAGCGCCGGACTCTCCGCCAGCTACACGCTGTTCGCCGGTGGACGGCGCTTCGCGGAGATGGACCGGGCGGGAGCGGACTACAGGGGAGCGGAGGCCCGCAGGGAGAATCAACGCTTCCTGGTCCGCTACCAGACGCAGGTCGCCTTCTTCCTCGCCGTGCGCCAGGAAGACCTCCTCGCGGTCGCGGAACGCCGGGTCGAACAGGCTCTGGAGAGCCTGGAGATGGTGCGGACGCAGACCCAGGTGGGGACGGCCACCCGCTCCGACTCCCTGCGCGCCCGCCTGGAATGGGTGAACTCCCAGCAGGCCCTCAATCAGGCGGAGAACTCGCTCCGCGGCGCCCGCTTCGCCCTCGGCCGGCAGATCGGGGAGGGCCGTCCCGTGATTCCCCGGCGTCCCGAGGCGCTGGATCCGCGGCCGTTGGCGCTCACCGACGAGGAGTTGATGATCCTGGCGGTGGAGGAATCTCCGGCGGTGCGGGCCGCGGCGGAGGCTTCACTGGCCGCGGCGGCTTCGGTGTCTTCGGCCAAGGCCGCCTACCTCCCGTCCTTCAGCGTTTCGTCGGGATACGACTGGGCGAACCAGCAGTTCGGGATCGACGGGGGGAGCACCAGCTGGAGCCTGAGCCTCCGCGCGAGCTATCCCATCTTCAACGGATTTCAGCGGGAAGCGTCCGTGGACCGGGCCCACTTCGCCCACCGATTGGTGGAACTTCAGGAGGACGACACTCGTCTGGCAGCAGGTCAGGAGGCGGACGCCGCCCTACAGAATCTGCGTATGCTGGAGCGTGCCATCGCCATCGCCGAAGAGGCCTCGGGGTTGGCCGAAGAAGACCTTCGCCTGGTGCGTGAGCGCTACCGGGTCGGGGTCGCCACCATCCTGGACGTGCTCACGAGTCAGATCGCCCTGGATCAGGCCGGAGCGAATCTGGTGATCGCACGGTACGACTATGTCCTGGCAAGAGTGGAACTCGAGTCCATCGTGGGGAGGGAGTTGTGAACGACGTGATCATCAGGACCGAAGAGCTCACCAAGCACTATGTGCTCGGAGCGGAGACCGTGCGGGCGGTTCGTGGCGTGGATCTGGTGGTGGAGCGCGGTGAGTTCGTGGCCATCATGGGTCCGTCGGGGAGCGGAAAGTCCACCTTCATGAACATGATCGGGTGCCTGGACACCCCCACCGCGGGGCGGTACTGGCTGAATGGTCAGCAGGTGAGCGAACTCTCCGAGGACGAGTTGGCCCGGGTGCGGAATCGCGCCATCGGGTTCGTGTTCCAGACGTTCAATCTCCTTCCCCGGGCGACGGCGCTCCACAACGTGGAACTCCCGCTCATCTATGCCGGCGTCGGCGCCAGGGAGCGGCGGGAGCGGGCCGCCCAGAAGCTGGAGATGGTGGGATTGGGAGACCGCATGGGGCACAAGCCCCCGGAGATGTCCGGAGGACAACGTCAGCGCGTCGCGGTGGCGCGCGCGCTGGTCAACGAGCCCGCGCTCCTCCTGGCAGACGAGCCCACGGGGAATCTGGATTCCGTGACGAGCGAAGAGATCATGCATGTGTTGGCGCAACTCAACGGCGAAGGCCAGACCATCATGCTGGTGACCCACGAGCACGACATCGCCGGGTACGCCAAGCGGCAGGTCCACCTGCGTGACGGAATCATCGAGCAGGATTTTCTCACCGAAGCGGTGGAGACACGTGCATGACCAGCAGAGCCCTCGCAGCGCTCGTGGCGACTCTCGTCGCGTGGGGTTGTACCACCGGCGAGGCGGCGGAGGAGACCCCGCGCGTTCAGACCGCTGAGGTCACCCGCGGGGATCTCACCATCACCGCCGAGGCGACGGGCACCATCGAGCCCGTTCGCTCGGTCGAGGTGAAGTCCAAGGCGTCCGGCGAGATCCTCCGCCTCCACGCCGACGTGGGGGACGTGGTCGCTCCCGGCGCGCTGCTGGCCACCGTGGATCCCCGGGACGTGCGGAACCAGTTCGAGCAGGCCGTGGCGGATCTCGAGGTGGCCCGCGCCCGTGTGGAGATCGCCGACGCTCAGCTCGATCGATCCGAGGAGCTCCTCGCCGCGGGCGTGGTCACGCAGCAGGAGCACGAGAGCCGGCGCCTGGAGTCCGCCAACGCCCAGGCGACCCTGGTCAAGGCGGAGACGAACCACGAGCTCAGCCAGCTCCGTCTCAGCGACGTGACCATCCGGGCTCCCCTGGCGGGAACCATCCTCAGCAAGAGCGTAGAGGAAGGGCAGGTGATCCAGTCCGCGTCGGGGAACGTGTCCGGCGGGACCACCCTCTTCGTCATGGCCAACCTGGACCAGATGCGGGTGCGCACCCTGGTGGACGAGACGGACATGGGTGACATCACGGCCGGGCTCACCGCCACGGTACGGGTGGAGGCCTTTCCCGACCGCATGTTCCGCGGCGTCGTCGAGAAGATCGAGCCGCAGGCGGTGGTTCAGCAGAACGTGACCATGTTCCCGGTCATCGTCAGCCTGGAGAATCGTACCGGTTTGCTGAAGCCGGGGATGAACGCCGAGGTGGAGGTGCTCATCGACCAGGCTTCCGACGTGGTGCTGGTTCCCAACAACGCGGTCGTCCAGGCCACCGACGTCGGCCCCGCGGCGCTGGCCCTGGGTCTGGACCCCGAAGCCCTGGACCTGCAGGCGCTGGTGCGGTCGGCGCGGGGTGGACGCGGCCCCGGCGGTCCGGGAGGCCAGGCCGGCCAGAGTGCGGCCCGCGGGGCACAGGGTGCGCCGCAGGGTGCTCCCCGGGAGGCGGGCAGCAGCCCGGCGGGCCCAGCGGGAGCCGGGGCGGCGGACCCCCGTGCGCGCATGGACTCGCTGCGGGCGCGGGTGGAGCGGGGTGAGATCACCCAGGATTCCATGCGGGCCCTCATGGCCCGGTTCCGCGAGCAAGCGGGCGGCGGGGCATTCCCGGGCGGGCGGCCGGGCGGACGGCCGGGCGCGGCCGGGGGCGGCGCGGCCGCCGAAGGCGTGGCCGCCCGGGACACCCGGGCTGCGGTGGTGTTCGTGCTGGGCCCGGACTCCATCCCCGTCCCCAGGGTCGTGCGCATCGGCCTCAACGATTGGGACCATACCCAGGTGGTGGAGGGGCTGGAGGAAGGCGAGACGCTGGCGGTGGTGGGCGCCGCGCAACTCCAGGCCCGGCAGCAGGAGTGGCTGAACGTCATGCGGAGCCGCATGGGCGGTGGACCGTTCGGTGGGGGCGGTCCCGGTGGTGGTCCCCGCGGCGGCGGACCCCGGTAGGCTCGGCGCGATGCTCGTCTACGAGATCGTCATGGTGGCGTTGGCCGCCATCCGGGCCAACGTCCTGCGCGCGGTGCTCACCACCCTGGGGATCGTCATCGGGGTGGCGGCCGTCATCACCATGGTGGCCCTGGGCGAAGGGGCCCAGCAGCGGGTGGAGTCGCAGATCCAGCGCATGGGCACCAACGTGCTCACCGTCCGACCCGGCCAGCAGTTCTGGGGTGGCGTCTCCCGTGGCGACTCCAACATGTCGGTGGAAGACGCGGAGGCGCTTCGTGACGACTCCAACGGCCTCCTCACGGTGGCCCCGGAGACGTCGTCACGGCTGCAGATCTCCTACCTGAGGTGGAACGCCAACAACCAGGTCGTGGGCACGTGGCCGGAATACTTCGACATGTACAACCACGCCCTCCAGGTGGGTCGCTTCTTCAACCAGGGTGAGGTGCAGGGACGCCGGCGGGTGGCGGTGCTGGGGTACAACATCCCCACGCAACTCGGCGAGACACCCGCCGGGGCGCTGGTCGGTCAGACGATCCAGATCCGGGGGATCCCCTTCGAGGTCGTGGGAGTCCTGGAGGAGAAGGGAGACGCGGCGTGGGTGCGTCCCGACGACCAGATCTTCATCCCGGTGTCCACGGCGTTGTTCCGGGTGTTCGGCGGGCGTGACCGCATCAGCAACATCTACGCCGCCACGCCCACGCCCGAACAGTTGGACCTGGCCTACGGAGAGATCGACCGCATCATGCGGCGCGAGCACCGCATCCGCCCCGGCGAAGACGCCGACTTCAACATCCGGAACTCCGCGGACCTCCTGGCGACCTTCAACGAGACCAACCAGACCTTCACCCTCCTCCTGGCCGGGATCGCGGGCGTGAGCCTCCTCGTGGGGGGGATCGGGATCATGAACATCATGCTGGTGAGCGTCACGGAGCGCACCCGCGAGATCGGCGTGCGCAAGGCGCTGGGCGCCACGCCGCGCGCCATCATGTTCCAGTTCATGGTCGAGGCCCTCTTCCTGTGTGTCCTGGGAGGGGTGCTGGGAGTGGGCGCCGGCTTCGCCGCCGCGGACGTCATGACCCGGGTCGCGGCGTGGGACACCGTGGTGGCACCGGAAGCGGTGCTGGCCGCGTTGGGATTCTCGGCGGCGGTGGGGCTCTTCTTCGGAATCTGGCCGGCCCACCGCGCGGCCCGACTCGACCCCATCGACGCGCTACGTTACGAGTAGCCGATCTTCCGGAGTCATCGACGGATCATCACCCGGCGAGCTTCTCCCTCACGCACGACCGAGAGCGAGCGTGAGGGTCCGCCATGAGCCAGGGCGAGGCGTAGCCCGGCCACCGACGTGACGGCCACCGAGTCCACGGCCGTGATCACGTCACCGGGCTGCAGGCCCGCGGCCGATGCCGGCGTCCCCTGCGGGACGTCGACCACGAGCACGCCGCCGTCCACGCGGAAGTACGCGGCCAGCGTCGGTTGGATCTCCACCAACTCCGCGCCGAGGGCGCGATTGGCGCCCATCACGTAGGGAGCCAGGGGGCGGGCCGGCGCCTCGGTCTCGGGGGACGCCTCGATGGCGACGAGGGGACGTCGGTCCCCCATCCTGGGGAGGACGCGCATCCGCACCCCTGCCTCCAGGCCCTCGGAGAGGGTCCGGATCGAGTCCGCCCACTCGCGGGTGAAGAAGGGCATGGCGCCGAGGATCTGCGCCAGCGAGTCCCCTTTCGCCCGCAGGACGATGGAGGCTCCGTGTCCGGATCCCTCCGTGATCAGCGCGAGGCGCAGGGAGTCCATGGCGTGGAAGATGATCTCCGCGATGGAGTCCACCGGGAAGGTCATCCTCGACACCACCGCCGATTCGGGCCGGACTCCCGCCTGGAAATCGAGATCGATACGGCGTCCGTCGCGCTGGACCGTCAGCCGCACCGGATCCCCGGGGCGCAGGGAGCGCCGCAGCGACTCCATGAAGTCTCCCGGCGGCATCCCGTTCCCCACCACGATGACGTCTCCCGGGCGCACGCCGGCCCCTTCCGCGGGGCTTCCCGGCATCACCCGCGAAATGACGACCCTTCCGGTCACGGGGCCGCGCGGCGACTGCTCCAGGAGCACGTCCACGGAGATGCCGAGCCACCCTCCGTGGGGCGCGGCCGCCACACCCTGGGCTCCGGCGCCGGCCGGTGAAAGGACGATGCCGACGGCGACCGCCGCCATACGGATCACTGGACGCGAATGGAGCATCTTCAGAACCAGAGGTCGTTGCCGGTGGACGCGCGGCGCAGGGTCATCTCCCGCTCCGCGAGTGTCGATGCCAGAAGGCCGTTCAGGAAGGGATCCGCCGGGGCCTGACGGACGGCGGCCTGACCCGCGGCCAGGAGGTATTCCAGGGCAGCGATGCGCGTGCCCGGATCTCCGAGCGCTTCGTCGCCGTCGCGGGCGGCCAGGAGGGTCCGGTAATTCGTGAGGGCGTCCATGTAGGCCTGCTCCGCCACGCGGACCTCCTCGGCGGCCGTCGCCAGGTCGTCCGTGGTGGAGACGCCCGCCACGACGCCTCTTCCCGACGCCGTGTCGCCGGGAAGGCCGTTCCCCGCGGAAACCAGTCCGGCACCCAGTGCCGTACCCGACGCGAAGAGGACCAACGCCGCGGCCGTGCGCATCCACTCCGGCGTGGTACCCAGCCCCAGGCGTCGGAAGAGGCCGGGATCCTCCAGGAGTCCTTCGGAGCGGAGACGGGCTTCGAGGACGTCCCAGTCACCGGGCGGAGGGAGGAGTCCCGGGAGCGACGCCAGAGCGTCCGTCTGGCGGTGCAACTCGTCCAGTTCCTCCGCGCAGAGAGCGCACTCGTCGAGGTGCCGGGCTTCGTCCCGGGTCGGTTCATGATCCACCAAGCGGGCGAGCACTTCGGGTGTCAGATGCCCCATGAGGCGACTCCTTCGTCCTTTGAATCCGCTGCGAGCGTCTTGAGCAGGTTCCGCATCTTCGCTCTCGCCTTGAACAACTGTGACTTCGACGTTCCCGGCGCCACGCCGAGGGCGTCTCCGATCTCTTCGTGCGTGAATCCTTCCACGTCGTGGAGGATGATCACCTGACGCATTCCATCCGGGAGGAGCGCCAGCGCGTCCTCCAGCCGGTCCTGGAGCAGCACGTCACCGGTCCGCGACACGGCGGGCACCTGCTCCGGCATGGCGGCCCTCCGCTTCTCCCTCGTCTCCGACCGACGCAGCGCCTGGAGTGCGGCGTTCACCGCGATGCGGTGGATCCAGGTGGAGAAGCGAGCGTCTCCCCTGAACGTGGGAAGAGCCCGGATCACGCGGATCCACGCTTCCTGTGCGTAGTCCTCCGCCAGGTCCGCATCCGCGGCGATGCGCCGCACCACGGCATACACCCGCGGTGCGTATCGCTCATACAGCGCACGGATGGCGCGGGCGTCGCCGTCCGCCGCTTGCCGGATGAGATGGGATTCTGTCATGCCCTCGAAGGTACGGTGACGTTTACGGTACGACGCCGGTACGGGGTGGGAGGGTTGCCCGGGTCGCCACCCTCCCCCGAGCTTTCCCGGACCGGGTGTGGTGGGTATGGGGTTTCCGATCCTCGCATGGCCGTGATGACTCCGATCCACCACACAAGGTACACGACGGGGGGCTCCGGGTTCGTCGGGGCTCCGCACCCCACAACCGGCCGCCCGACATGATCCACGTTTCTGGACTCACCAAGCAGTTCGGCGATCTCGCCGCGGTGAGAGACCTCTCCTTCCAGGTCGACCGTGGGGAAGTCTACGCTCTCCTCGGCGCGAACGGCGCGGGAAAGACCACCGCGTTGCGCTGCATCGCGACCCTTCTCCGCCCCACTGGAGGACGGGTGGAGGTGGAGGGGTGGAGCACCTCGTCCACGCCCATCGAGGTACGGCGGCGCATCGCCTTTCTCGCCACCTCCACCGGTCTCTACGAGCGGCTCACCCCCAGGGAGCTCGTCACCTACTTCGGGAGGCTCCAGGGAATGGACGACGCGAGTTTGGAGGCACGGGTGGACGCCGTGGTGGACCTCTTCGCCCTGGGTGAGTTCCAGCATCGCCTCTGCGGGCAACTCTCCCACGGTCAGCGTCAGCGCGTGTCGCTTGCCCGCGTGCTGGTGCACGACCCGCCGGTCCTGATCCTCGACGAGCCCACGCTCGGACTGGACCTGGTGAGCGGGGGCGCGATCCACCGATTCATCCAACGGGAACGCGACCGGGGTAAGGCGGTGCTCTTCTCCAGCCACCGGATGGAGGCCGTGGAGCTCCTCGCCGACCGGGTGGGTGTCATGGACGAAGGGCGCCTCGTCGCGGAAGGAACGGTGGCCGACCTCGTCTCGGGCGTGGGGGCGTCATCCCTCGCCCAGGCCTTCCTGAGACTGGTGGGCGCGGAGGAGGGAGTCGCACCATGAGCGCGTGGTGGTTCGTCTTCCGCAAGGAGCTGCGCGAGACCCTCCGTGACCGGCGCACCCTCCTGGTGATGTTGGCCGTGCCCGTCCTCCTCTATCCCGTGCTGATGGTGGCTTCGGAGCAGCTCCTCCTGTTCGGGATGCGCCAGCTCGACGAGGAGGCGGCCCCCGTCGCGGTGCTCGGCGACGCTCCGTCCGACCTCCTGTGGATTCTCGACTCCATCCCCACCCTGCGCGTGGTTCCTCCTCCCGCGGTGGGCGGGTCCGCGCCGCGGAGCACGATGGAAGAGTCGATCCGGGAGGCGCTCACGGAAGGTTCGGTCGCCGCGGTCGTCGTTCTCGAAGGGCCCACCGACGGGTTCGGGAGCAGGGAGGTGAGGGTCTACTACTCGGACGCCTCCGACCGATCGCGCCGCGGCAGATCCGAGCTCATGGGCGCCGTGGATCTCTGGGGTGGGAGGCTCCTCGAAGAGCGACTCCGCGTCCAGGGGCTTCCCAGGTCCTTCGTCGTTCCCGTGGCCGTGGCCGACACCTCCCTGGCCCTTCCCGAGGAGGTGGGAGGGTACGCTCTGGGGCGTATGCTTCCCATGCTCCTCATCGTGATCACTCTCCTCGGAACGTTCTATCCGGCCATCGACCTGGCGGCCGGTGAGAAGGAGCGGGGAACGCTGGAGGCGCTCCTCACCACCCCGGTGCCGCCCGGCGCCGTGGTGACCGGGAAGTTCGTGACGGTGGCGCTGGTGGGGGTGGTGGCCGCCGCGCTCAACCTGTTGAGCATGCTCCTCACCTTCCGGACGGGACTCTTCCGTCTGGCCGCCGAGGCCGGGATGGTGGCCGCCATCGCTCCGGCCACCGTGGCCTTGATCTTTCTCACGCTGATTCCGCTCGCGGTCCTGTTCGGAGCGCTCTTCCTGGGGATCTCGGTGCGCACGGCCTCGTTCAAGGAGGCGCAGAACTCGCTCACCCCCGTGTACATGCTGGTGATGATCCCCGCGCTCCTCCCCGTGTTTCCCGGGATCGACCTCACACCCCTCCTCGCCGTCACCCCGGTGGCGGGCGTGGCCCTCTTCTTCCGGGATCTCATGTCCGGCGTCGCGGATCCCCTCATGGGCGCCGTGGTCCTGGTTTCGTCCGGCGTATACGCGGTGCTGGCGCTGCGTTTCGCGGCCCGGAACTTCGGACGGGAGGACGTGCTCTTTCCGGCCTCCAGGGCACCCCGGTCGCGGAGACGCCCCCGGGGCCTCGGGCCGGTGGCCGCGCTCGTGAATGCTTCCGGCTCCGGCATTCCCGGCGAGCGGGCCGCCGCCGGCTTCATCGCCGTGGTGGCCGTCCTCTTCTTCTATGGGGGAAGACCACTCCAGATCGGCTTCGGGGAGACCGGCATCCTCCTGTCCGAGTGGCTGCTCCTGGCCCTCCCGGCGCTCCTGTTCGTTCGCGTGGGGCGCTTCGACGCGTATTCGACGCTCCGTCTGGGGCGGCCCAGCCCCCGGGCCCTGGCGGGCGCGCTCGCGCTGGTTCTGGGGTGCATGCCCATCGCATGGGGCATCGCCTGGCTCCAGTCGTTCTTGTTTCCGGTGCCGTGGGAGCTCCTGGAGGGCCTCGAGGAACTCGTCACCGCCGACTCCGCGACGCGCCTCGCTTGGCTTCTGGCGCTCCTGGCGCTGACTCCGGCCGTTTGCGAGGAGCTGGTGTTCAGGGGAGTGCTCCTGGGGGGCACGACGTCCCTGAGCCCGAGGAGGGCGATCCTCCTGAACGGACTGGTGTTCGGGGCCTTCCACCTTTCCTTCGAGACGGCGATCCGCTTTCTCCCCACCGCCTGGCTCGGTGTGGTCATCGCCTACGCCGTGTGGCGGTCCGGATCACTCTGGGCCGGGGTATTGATCCACTTCGTCAACAATGGCACGGTGGTGATCCTGGCCTCGACTCCGGCGCTGAGGGATCTCTTCGCCGATCCGCAGGCCCCTCCGCCCTGGTGGACCATGCCCGCCGCGGTGGCATTCCTCCTTGTGGGATACCGGATCCTTGAGGATCTTCCTGCGCCCGTCGACATCCGTACCGCCTTCGACGGCGGGGCCGAGGCCCCGCCGCCCCTGGATCCATAGCCCTGCGAGACGAAACATGACCGACTCCTCGAAGCTTCCCGGCGCCACCCACCTCGAGTGCACGGCCAGCGGCGAACGCCATGAGAGCGAGCAGCTCATCGGCCTTTCGCCGGTGGGAAAGCCGCTCTTCGCCCGATACGATCTCGACGCCCTGAAAGCCGGGTTCACACCCGACGCGGTGGCGTGCCGAAGCGCGGATCTGTGGCGCTACGAGGAGGTCCTTCCGGTGAGGGATCGCGCGTGTCAGGTGCGGCTCGGGGAAGGGTGGACCCCCCTCGTCGAAGCGTCCCGCACCGCGGACCGCCTGGGCGTGCGCCGCGTGTGGATCAAGGACGAGGGGCAGAATCCCACGGGAAGCTTCAAGGCGCGCGGACTCTGCCTGGCCGTGTCGCGGGCCCTGGAGCTGGGGGCGAAGGAGTTGGCGCTTCCGTCGGCCGGCAACGCGGGGAGCGCCGCCGCGGCGTACGGCGCGGCGGCGGGGCTTCCCGTGCATGTGGTGGTTCCCCGGGACACACCGGCTCCCATTCTGGAGGAGATGGCGGCCCTGGGTGCCGACGTGCAGTTGATCGACGGCCTCATCACCGATTGCGGAAGGGTGGTGCGTCAGGGAGTGGAGGAGAAGGGGTGGTGGGATCTCTCCACCCTCAAGGAGCCGTATCGGGTGGAGGGGAAGAAGACGATGGCCTACGAGGTCTTCGAGCAGCTCGGGCGGAGGCTGCCCGACGCCATGGTCTACCCGACCGGCGGGGGCACGGGCCTCATCGGGATGTGGAAGGCCTTCGACGAGATGGAGCGCCTGGGTTGGATCGGGAGCGAGCGGCCGAAGATGTTCACGGTCCAGGCCGCCGGGTGTGCGCCCATGGTGCGGGCCTGGGAAGCGGGCGAGGAGTCGGCGGCGATGTGGGAGGGCGCGGCCACGTACGCTTCGGGGCTCAGGGTTCCGGGTGCCGTGGGTGACTTCCTGATCCTTCGGGCGCTTCGGGAGTCCGGGGGAGGCGCCATGGCCGTCCACGACCACGCCATGGCCGAATGGGTCCGGGTCATGGGTTCCGACACCGGGATCTTCGCCGCGCCGGAGGGAGGAGCCACCGCCGCCGCCGTTCCCTTCCTCATGGAGAAGGGCCTCATCGCCGAGTCGGACGAGGTCGTGCTCTTCAATACCGGGAGCGGGCTCAAGTACGTGGGGATGGTGCCGGTGGACTGACCGCCCGCCGAGATCACGGGCCCGGCCCCGGGAAACGGGGACGGGCCCGGGGCGCCGGGTAGCACGGCGGGAGGGGTGTCAGCGCGTGTAGCGGTAATAGAACCCGGGAAACGGGACGATCCCTCCCGCCATGGGAAGGTCGTCCTCGGGGTCGGAGCGCCGCACCAGGAGCCCGCGGTTCACGTTGACGTTCAGGCCCAGCGCGTGGGTGTCCGTGATGTCCCATTCCACGCCGACGGGGAACTGGAGCACCAACGCCATCCCAACCCGCTCGGACTCGTCCACGGGTGCGCCCAGCGCGAACCAGAGGCCGCTTCCCGCATAGGGGCGGATGACGTGATCACCCAGGTAGCGGCGCCCGCTGACCGCGATTCCCAGGTCACGGAACGTCCACGTTCCCAGATTGACGTCCAACCCGTATTGTCCCTCGAAGAACTCCACGTTCACTCCCCAGGTGGAGATCCCCCCGAAGGTGACGCCGAAACGCACTCCACTCTCCGTCGTGGCCGTCTGGGCCTGGACGGCGGTGCCCGCCGAGAGGATCGTCATCCCCACCACGAGAGCCGGGACGAGGGCACGCCGCCGGCGGGCCCGGAGGTCTCGCGCGGCGGGGAGGCGGGGTGGGGAGCGGTGGCGCATGGCGGAATCTCTCACATGAGACGTTCACTCGGAAAACGGAGTATACGGATGCGAAAGGATGGGGTCCACGGGGGGAGCGGGGCGCACCCGGGGTTCATCGTGGTCTCGATGGTGGCGCTCTCGTCCGCGTGCGCTCCACCCGACCGGCATCCGTCGCTGGAACACCGGCTCTCGGAGGCGGCCGTGGAGCTTCTTCGTCCCGACACCGTGCGCGGGGCCCGCCTGGGCGCCGGGGTATGGTACTGGTACCTCTGGTCCGCCGCGGGCCCCTGGGCCGTCCACGTGGTGGAGGCGGACCTCGGACGGTGCGATCTCGCGCTGGAAGTGGTGCGGGCGGAGGATCGCGAGGAAAGCGGATCGGGACACGAGTTGGTGACGTCCATGGTGAGCAGGGGAGGAGGCGCTCTGGCCGCGGTGAACGCGGACTTCTTCACGCCGGAGGGCAACGCCGTGGGAACGGAGATCGTGTCGGGCGTGGTGGGCACGGCCAGGGCCCGGCCCACGCTCTCCTGGCGCCCGGGTGGGGCGCCGTGGATGGGGGAGGCTCGCGTCACCGGGGATTCCGTCTGGGTGGGGTGGCCGGTGAGCCTCCGCGACGGCGACGGACGCACCCAGGCCGTCGGTGGGTTTCCGGACCTCCTCGACGGCGGGGTCCGCGTAGGGGACCTCGAGGTCGCGAGCCGTCCCGCCTTCGCGGCCGCCAGGCATCCGCGCACGGCGGTGGCGTTCAGCCCCGCCACCGGGCGGTTCTGGATGCTCGTGGTGGACGGACGTCAGGACCCCTATTCGGTGGGGATGACCCTTCCGGAGCTGACGTCCCTCACGGTGGCCCTCGGCGCCGTGGAAGCGCTCAACCTGGACGGCGGGGGGTCCTCCGTCATGGTCGTGGGCGGCACCGCCCGCAACCGGCCCTCGGACCCGAGCGGAGAGCGTCCCGTGGTGAACGGCCTCGCCCTGGTCCGGGACCGATCAGGGTGTCACTGACGCTTCCACCCCACGGAGAGCCCGAACTGGAAGGTCCGCCCCGGACCCGGCTCGAAGAAGCGGTTCCCGAAGGCGTTGACCACCACGGAGGAGTTGTACCGGGCGTCCAGGACGTTCGACACCGCCACGAAGGGTGAGACCAGGGCCCCGCCCACCTCCGTCTCCGTCATCCCACCGCGCACGTCGGCGAGGAAGTAGCCTTCCGACGCCGAGGCGTTGGCGTCGTCCACGGCGATGTCGTCCTGATGGAGTCCGCGGGCGGTCAGGAAGAACGGTCCCTCGTCCAGCGTCACCTCCGCGTCCACCCGATTGGGAGCCAAGCCGGGGATCCGGTTTCCGGAATGGTCCGTGCCGTCCACGGTGTACTCGCGGAAGCGCGCGTCCACCCGCGTGTACGAAACACGGACCCGCGCGGCGTCCACGGGGCGGCCCTGGAGGCTGACCTCCCATCCCGTGTGGCTCGAGGATCCGGCATTGCGGTAGAAGGTACGCGATGGCTCGCCGGGAACCTCGAAGGGAACCAGCTCGTCGCGAAGGTTCGTGCGGAAGAGCGCCGCCTCCAGCGACCAGAGCGCGGCCAGGCGGCCCCGGACGCCCCCCTCGACGGTGAAGCTCCGTTGGGGTTCCAGCTGCTCGTTGAACCCACCCGATCCGGCCGGCCGGTTCCCCAGTTCCGTGGTGGTCGGGGTCTCGAAGGCCGACGACGCGGAGGCGAAGACCTCCCAGTCGGACGTGGTCGTCACCACCAGCCCCAGCGACGGGCTCAGGGCGCTCATGGTTCTGGATCCCGAGTCGTCGGGGTCGCCGGGGGCGACGAAATGGTCGTCGGCGCGGAAACGGAAGTGGTCGAAGCGCACTCCCGCGGAGCCCGACACCCTGGGGGCGACTTCCCAGCGGCCCTGGGCGAAGAGCCCGGTCCCGGTCACCGCCTCGTCCTGGTCGAGGACCAGGGCACCGGCGTCGCCCCCCGTGTTCTCCCAGTTCCGGCGGTGGTCGCGCTGCAACTCCACTTCGACTCCGCCCGCCAGCGTGAACGGGTGGTCCCCACTTCGGCCGTCCCTGCGCAGGAGCGCCCGCAGGCCACCCGCGTTGCGGTCGAGTCCGATCACCGCGGAGGGGATGGGATTGTCCAGCTCGCGACGCACGCCCCAGGTGGCGATCTCCGCCGTGGACCCGCTCACCTCGCCCTCCCAGAACACCCCGAGTTGACCCTGTCGCATGTCCTTCCGGGTACCGTTGAGGACGTTGAACCGGAAGGCCTGCCGATCCCCCTGAGCCAGGAGGACCTGGGACAGCGATCCGGGGTTCTCGGCGGCCAGGTCCACCCCCGCGGCCACGGCGCGCACCGTCCCTCCCCAGAGAGGGAGCGTGATGGAGGCGTTGGCCACCGAGCGCTCCGCCTCTCCGTACGTGCTCCCGTCGTCGGCCACCGGGTCACGGCGGAAGCCGTCGTAGTTGAGCCGGGTGAAGGAGGCCCGGTACCCCATTTCGCCCGAGCGACCCTCGGCGGTACCCTGGATGCTGAAGAGGCCGTGGGACCCGCCCACTGTGCGGAGGCGCGCCGAAGAGCCGGAGAGCCCGGGAGCGGTGGTCTCCAGGTGGAGTACGCCTCCCGCGGCATTCCCGTACAGAGACGCCCCCGGACCACGGAGGATCTCCACGCGGTCGAGTCCGGCGAGGTCCAGGTGGTCCAGCGTCGACTGCCCGTCGGGGAGGGTCGCCGGTATGCCATCCACGAGGACCCTCAAGCCGCGGACCCCGAACTGGGACCGCCCGCCGAAGCCTCGGACCGCGATACGCTCACCCATGGAAAGGTTGAAGCGGTTCTGGATCTGTAGTCCGGGGACCGCCCGCAACGCCTCCTCGAGGAAGGCTCCGGAGGTGGCCCGGCGCAGTTCCTCGCCGGCCACCACCGTGACGGGGACCGGGAGTCCCTGCCCGGAAGACCCGCGGAGGACCCGGACCACCACGGGCGTGGGGAGCGATATCACCGAGTCCGGTGGAGGCGCCTGCTGGGCGTGCGATTCCGCGGGGAGCCACGGGGAGGTGAGCGCCCCCAGGGCGACCATGCCCACCAGGGCGCGCCGCCCGGCGGCGGAGTCGGGTCGGATGGATGTCTTCATCGGCGGATCCTCGTGCCGTCCAGAATGGAGGTTCGCACTTCCGCGGTCATGCCGGCCTGTTCCACCGCCTCCCAGAGGTGGCGGACGGTCTCCTCGTCCACGAGTCCCGGAGGTGTTCCCATGGCGGGAGTGGACAGCCCCCGGTCGGTCCGGAAACGATCGACGGCGTCGACGGTCTCTGAGTCGAAGCGGTCCGAAGCGGCGCTCGTGGCGGAGGTGTCGGCGGGTGTCGGAAGATATCCCAGCGCCCTCAGGATGATCTTCAGTTGCACCACGTCGTAGCCCTCCTCCTGCTGGAGCGTCCGGTACCCCAGCGTCTGGGATACGACACCGTAGATGCGGCGGAGCTCGGCGACCGGGGTGGGATGCTCACACACGTTGATGTTCACCGCGACGCCGTCGGCCCGGCGCGCCATCCCCGGTCGGGGATCCGCCACGATCACGGCCGCCGACTGGAGCCTCCCTTTGCGCGCGTCGCCTCCCTGCGCCTGCCCCGCGGCCAGCGCCTCGATGAGCCGGTCCGCGAGGTGGCGGTGGGACCCCTCACTGGCCTGGAACGTCCGCGCCACCGCCTCGACCACCTCCGGCCCCACCAGCATGTTCCCCTGGGTCACGAACGTCGCTCCCGAGCGGTGCCCGGCCCACGGAACCGTCTCCGATCCCGTGTGCTGCGCGCCGGATCCGTCCAGCGCGATGACCCCCACCTGGCGGCGTTCGCGCCCGTCGTCCGCGGCGATCCGTCGCTTCAGGGCTTCTTCCGGGGTGACGCCGGAGGCCAGCAGGTCCAGGAGTTCCTCTCCGTATTCCATGCGCGTGGAGGCCTGGGTGGCCACGGCGCCCACGCCGGCTCTCACCCAGGGAACCCCGTTCCCCACGCACGCCACCCGGGTGGTGACCGCCACCCCCGACTCACCCGTCTCCGGATCGACGGCGGCGATGGAGAAGGTGTGGAAGAGCACGTCGGCTCCCCACGACGCCGGCTCCTGGGCCGTCCCCACCGCGGGAACGGACAGGAGCAGGGAAGCGAGCGGGAGCACGGCCAGGCCGGTAGCCCGGCGACCCGGGAGCGAACCAACGGAAGAGGGCATGAATTCCATCCACGAACGGGGGTCGAGTCGTCTCGTCATGAGCAAGTATACGGCCTCGGATTCCCCTCGTCTCCCCGGGTCGTCCACACGCTCCCACCGGGGTAGGGTGCCGGACCCGGAAGGGGCGCACTACCTTGGATCCATGAACACGACCCCGACACACATGGGATTCCCTCCCGAGGTCTTCGCTCGCCGCCGCCGGGCCATCCAGGATGCGCTCGGTCAGGCCGTGATGGTTCTCCCTTCGGCCACCGTCACGCACCGCTCCCGAGACACGGAACACCGCTACCGTCCCGACAGCGAGCTCTTCTACGCCACGGGCGTGACGCAGCCCGACAGCGTGGCCGTCGTGGTGGGTGGGACGGAGCCGCGGTGGATCCTCTTCGTTCCCGAGCGGGATCCCGAGGTGGAACTCTGGTCCGGCTCCCGCGTGGGTCCGGAGGATGCGGGGACCCTCTACGGGGCGGACGATACCCAGCCCATCTCCCAGCTCGACGAACTCCTCCCGGCCATCCTCCAGGAGGGTCGCAGGGTCTTCTTCCGGTTGGGGCGGGGAGGGATGCCGGAGCACCTGGTGCTGGACTCCCTGGCCGCAGCGCGAGCCCGGGGCCCCCGTAGGGGAACCGGACCCCGAGCGATCGTCGACCCGGGTGAGATCCTCGACGACCTGCGGCTGGTCAAGGACGAGCACGAGATCGCCCACCTCCGTGCCGCGGCCTGGATCACGATGGAGGGGCATCGCGCCGCGTTCGGTGCCGCCGCCCCCGGGGTGGGGGAATGGGTGGTGGAGGCCGCCGTGGAGTCCACCTTCCGGGAAGCGGGCGCGTCCGGGCCGGGGTTTCCCACCATCGTCGGGTCGGGCGCCAATGCGTGTATTCTGCACTACGTGGACAACCACCACACGCTGGAAGCCGGGGATCTCGTGCTGGTGGACGCCGGCGCCGAGCGGGAGCTGTACAGCGGCGACGTCACGCGCACCTTCCCGACCTCGGGCCGATTCTCTCCCGAGCAGCGCGACGTCTACGAGGTGGTGGAGGCGGCCAGGGTCGCGGCTCTCGGCGCCGCGGCGCCGGGGGTGTCCATGAGCGACGTCCACGGCCGGGCCGTGAGGGTGATCACGGAGGGTCTGGTGGCGCTGGGGGTCCTGACGGGGAACGTGGAGACGCTGGTGGAGGAGGAGGCGTACAAGCCCTTCTACCCTCATCAGACCTCGCACTGGCTGGGCCTCGACGTCCATGACCCGGGCGACTACGCACGGGACGGCGTCTCGCGGGCCCTGGAGCCCGGGATGGCCTTCACGGTGGAGCCCGGGCTCTACCTCCGTCCGGGCGCCATCGGGGTTCCCCCACGCCTGGCGGGGATCGGAGTCCGTATCGAAGACGACGTGGTGGTCACCTCCGACGGGTGCATGAACCTCACCGAGTCGCTTCCCACCTCGGCGGCGGCGATGGAGGAGATGTGCGGAGGGGCGACGTGACCGGGGAGTCGTCTCCGCCCTCTCTCCTCCTTCAGGCCCTGAGGAGTCCGGGTCCCACCGTGACGGTGGAGCTTCGTCTTCCCCCCACCGGCGTGGGGACGGAGGAGAGCCTGTCGCAGTGGGTGGATCTGAATCGCACTCTGCGCCGCCTCTCCCGAGACGAGCTCTTCGTGTTCCTCACGGACAACGCCGTGGGGTCCGCGGAGGAGGAGAGCCTGGCTCACGTGGGGTCCAACGTGGGAGAGGAAGCCGACCTCCGGCGCATCGTTCCCATCCTCACGGCCAAGCACACCCTGGACTACTGCCTCATGTTCGCGTCCCGCGCCGTGTCCGACGGGTTCGACTCCCTGACCGTCCTGGGAGGGGATCGGTCGGTGGGGCCGCCCCGGTGTGTCCCCCACGCGAACCAGCTCCGCAAGCTCATCGGCCAGCGTCTCCCGGCTCTCACCCTGGGGGGGTGGTTCAATCCGCTGAAGGATGCCTCGACGCAGGTGGGGTTCCTCTCCGATCCGGAGGTGTGCGTGGACTTCGCCCTGGGGCAGATCGTCTCGCATCACTCCCTCGACCAGGTGGAGGTGTTCCTGCGGACGTTCCGCGACAGCGGCCTGGACATCCCGCTCGTCTTCGGGGTCTTCTACTACCGGAGCGCCAACCCGCGCACGCTGGAGATCCTCGGCGACTTCTTTCCCGTCCCGGCGGCGGAGGTGACCCGGGAGTTCGAGTCGGGCGCTTCGCCGGAAGAGGTGTGCGCGCGCACCATCCGGGAGTTGCGGCGAATGGGGGTGGAGAACGTGTACGTGAGCAACCTGGGGAACCAGGGGACCAGCCGCCGCCTCCGATCCATCCTGGAGCTGGTGTAGCGCCCGGTCACGCGGTGGAGCGGATCCCGCTTTCCCGCAGTACCCGCAGGGCCACGTCCACCCGTCCGGCGGGGGCGCTGATGTGGAAGCCCTGCACCAGCGGTCTCACCCTCTCGATCATTTCCAGGGCGATCTGCACGCCCTCCTCCACCGCCGACTCCTCCTCGGCCTCGTGGGCCCGTCGCATCCGCTCCACGGTGGCGTCGGGAACCTGGAGCCCCGGGATCTCGTTGGCGAGGAACTCGGCGTTGCGAAGCGAGAGGAAGGGCCAGATTCCGGCCACGACCGGGATGCGCCAGGCCTGCACCCGCTCCAGGAACCGCTCCAACGCCTCCGGATCGAACACGGGCTGGGTCACGGCGAAGTCGGCGCCCGCCTCCACCTTGTACGCGAAGCGGCTCACCTCACGCTCCAGGTCCACCGCCCCCTGGTTGGCGGCCACCCCGATGACGAACTCGGTGGGAGCCCCGATGGCGTTGCCGCCGGGGTCCACACCACGATTCAACCCGTGGGCGACGTTGGTGAGTCCGATGGCGTCGATGTCGAACACGGCCCGGGTGTCCGGAAACGGGCCCTGGGCGGGGGGATCACCGCTGACGAGGAGGAGGTTCCGCAGTCCCGCCGCCGCCGCGCCCAGGAGGTCCGAGATCATCCCCAACATGTTGCGGTCCCGACAGCTGTAGTGGACCACGGTCTCCAGCCCGACCTCGCGCTCCACGATGAGCGCCGCGAGCACCGCGCCCATGCGAACCTGCGCGCGGGGCCCGTCCACCAGGTTCACCGCGTCCACGCCCGCCACCTTCAGCTCGCGGGCGGGGAGGATCAGATCCTCCTTGCTCCACCCTCGGGGCGGCATGAGCTCCACCGTCGCCACGGTCTCTCCCCGCGCCAGCTTGCGGCCCCACGCCGAGCGTCGCTCGAGGGGGACGGGGTCGCGGAGCGCCTCTTCGAGGGCGGCGCCCGGAGTGCCCACCGTGACCGTGGCCTGGCGTGGTTGGACCGCGGCCACCGCGTCTCGGAATTTCCGGACGTGGTCGGGGGTGGTCCCGCAGCACCCGCCCACGAATCGGACGCCGGCGTCGATCATCCGGCGGGCGTACTCGGCCATGTACCCCGGGCTGGCCATGTACATCTTCCGGTCCTGCACCGTACGGGGGAGCCCCGCGTTCGGCTGGGCCGAGAGGGGAAGGCTGGTCACCGCCGCCATCTCCTCGATGGCGTCCAGCATCTCGGCGGGTCCCACGGAGCAGTTGAGCCCGATCACGTCGGCCCCGGAGCCCTCCAGGCTGAGAGCGATGCTGCGGGCGTCGGTTCCCAGCGACGTCTTTCCGTCCCGCCCCACGGTCATCTGCGCCACCACGGGAAGATCCGAGAGGCCGCGCACCGCCTCCAGGGCGCAGGCGAGCTCGTTGAGATCGGCGAAGGTCTCCAGGATGAACCCGTCCACGCCGCCCGCCAGGAGCCCTTCGATCTGACGCCGGAAGAGGGAGACGGCTTCGTCGAGTCCCGTGGGTCCCCACGGCTCGATGCGGATACCCAGGGGTCCCGCGGCTCCCAGCACGGCGGCCCGATCGCCCACCGCTTCCCGGGCCAGGACGGCGGCGGTCCTGTTGATCTCCTCCGTACGCTCCTCCAGGCCGAAGGCGGAGAGCTTCACCGGGTTGGCGCCGAAGGTGTTCGTCTCCACGATCTCCGCTCCGGCGTCCACGTACTGCCGGTGGATGCCCCGGATGAGATCCGGCTGGTCCAGGACCAGGGAGTCGTAACACACGTTGACGAAGATCCCCCGGTCGTACAGGAGCGTGCCCATGGCGCCGTCGAACACGTGCACCCGCCCGTCTTCGATGAGTCGTCTCATGCGGTCACTCATGCGTCGTACCCCAGGTTGGGCGAAAGCCACCGTTCCGCCTCCTCCACGCTCATCGCCTTCCTGCGCGCGTAGTCCTCCACCTGGTCCCTCCCGATCCGTCCCATCCCGAAGTAACGCGCGGCGGGGTGCGCGAAGTACCACCCGGACACCGAGGCGCCGGGCGACATGGCGAAGCTTTCGGTGAGGGACACGCCGATGCGTTCCTCCACCCGCAGGAGGTCGAACAGGGTTCCCTTCTCGGTGTGGTCGGGACACGCGGGGTATCCCGGCGCCGGGCGGATCCCCCGGTAGGCCTCGGCGATGAGGTCGGGGTTGGGGAGGGCTTCCTCCGGGGCGTAGCCCCACAGCTCCCGGCGCACGCGTTCGTGCAGCCATTCCGCCGCCGCCTCGGCCAGGCGGTCAGCCAGCGCCTTGGCCATGATCGCCCCGTAGTCGTCCTTGTCCGCCTCGAACTCGGCCACCAGTTCCTCCACGCCGTGTCCCGCGGTGACGGCGAAGGCTCCCATCCAGTCCGGCACCTCGATCCCGGCCGGCGCCACGAAGTCCGCGAGGCAGAGATTCTCCCTCCCCTCCTTGGTGAACTGCTGCCGCAGCCCGTGCACGGTGGCCCGTACCTCCGTGCGCGTTTCGTCGGTGTAGATCCGGACGTCGTCGCCCTCGGATTGGGCCGGGAAGAGTCCGGCCACCGCCTGCGGGGTCAGGAGCCCATCTCGTTCGATACGGTCCAGGAGCGCCTGGGCCTCATCGAAGAGGGAGCGTGCCTGAACTCCCACCCGGGGGTCATCGAAGATCGCCGGATACTTCCCCTTCATCTCCCACGTCTGGAAGAAGGGAGTCCAGTCGATGTACTCCCGGAGCACGGGGAGAGGGATCGAGTCGAACACGTGGACGCCGGGGTGGGCGGGGCGCGGTGGGTGCTGTACCGCCCAGTCGCAGCGGAACGCCCGGGCCCGGGCCTCGTCCAACGGGAGAAGGGGCGCGCGGGTGCGGGATTCCTCCCGCTCCACCCGCAGGCGTTGGTACTCGGTGCGTACCTCCGAGAGGTACGCGTCACGCCCTTCCACGTCCAGGAGGCTCCCCACCACCCCCACCGCGCGGGACGCGTCGAGGACGTGCACGACGGCGCCCGAATAGCACTCCTCGATCTTCACCGCCGTGTGGAGGCGCGAGGTCGTGGCGCCCCCGATCATCAGCGGAAGCTCGAACCCGAGGCGCTCCATCTCGCGGGCCACGTGCACCATCTGGTCAAGCGACGGCGTGATCAGTCCCGAAAGTCCCACCACGTCCACCGAATGGGCCCGGGCCTCCGCCAGGATGCGTTCCGCGGGCACCATGACGCCCAGGTCCACGACTTCGTAGCCGTTACACTGGAGGACCACGCCCACGATGTTCTTCCCGATGTCGTGCACGTCGCCCTTCACCGTGGCCATGAGGATCTTCCCTTTCCCGGACATCCCGGCCTGCTCCGCCTCGAGGTAGGGGACCAGGTGGCCCACCGCCCTGCGCATGACCCGGGCGCTCTTCACCACCTGCGGGAGGAACATGCGTCCGCTCCCGAAGAGGTCCCCCACCACGTTCATCCCGTCCATGAGGGGCCCTTCGATGACGTCCAGGGCCCGCGGGAGGGCCTGCCGCGCCTCCTCCACGTCCTCCTCGACGAAGGCGTCCACCCCCTGCACGAGGGCGTGCACCAGCCGCTCGTGCACGGGATGCTCCCGCCAGGAGAGGTCTTCGGTGCGCCGGGTCTCGGTGGTCCCCGTGCGCTCTCCCGCGATGCGGGTGAGTACGTCCGTCGCGTCGGGAGAGCGGGCGAAGAGGACGTCTTCGATGGGGTCCAGGAGCTCCGGCGGGATCTCGTCGTAGACGGGGAGCGCGCTGGCGTTCACGATCCCCATGTCCAGCCCCGCCTCGATGGCGTGGTACAGGAAGGCCGCGTGCATGGCTTCCCGTACCTCGGGACTTCCGCGGAACGAGAAGGAGACGTTGCTGATCCCTCCGCTGGTGAGGACGTGCGGGCAATGCTCCTTGATCTGCCTCACGCTTTCGATGAACCACATCGCGTAGTGGTCGTGCTCCGAAATTCCCGTGGCCACGGCGAAGACGTTGGCGTCGAACACGATGTCTTCGGGAGGGAACCCCTCCTCCAGGAGAACCGCATAGGCGCGCCGACAGATCTCCACCCGGCGCTCCAGCGTGTCGGCCTGGCCGGCCTCGTCGAAGGCCATCACGACGGCGGCGGCGCCGTAGCGCCGGACCAGCCGCGCTTTCGCGCGGAAGGCGTCCTCCCCGTCCTTGAGCGAGATGGAGTTGACCACGCCCTTCCCCTGAAGCGTCTTCAGTCCCGCCTCGATGACGTCCCAGTCGGAGGAGTCGATCATCACCGGAACCCGTGAGATGGAGGGCTCGGAGGCCACCATGTTCAGGAAGCGGACCATGGCCTCGTTCGCATCCAGAAGGCCCTCGTCCATGTTCACGTCGATGATCTGGGCTCCACCCTCCACCTGCTGCCGCGCCACCTCCAGAGCGGTCTCGTGGTCGCCGTCGCGGATGAGCCGCGCGAAGCGCCGGGATCCCGTGACGTTGGTGCGTTCCCCCACGTTCACGAAAAGGGAATCGGGCCCCAGGTTCAGAGGTTCGAGGCCCGCCAGCCGCGTGCGCACCGGGCGCTCGGGAAGAGCGCGGGGCTCCAGCCCGGCAACGGCTCCGGCCATGGCACGGATGTGAGCCGGGGTGGTGCCGCAGCACCCGCCCACGATGTTCAGCAGCCCCGCCTCGGCGAAGCCACGGACCACCCCCGCCATGTGCTCCGGGGAGTGGTCGTATTCGCCCAGCTCGTTGGGGAGTCCCGCGTTGGGGTGGCAGGTGATGGGGACGTCGGCGACGTCGGCGATCTCCTCCAGGAAGGGGCGGAGCTGATCCGCCCCCAGGGCGCAGTTGAGCCCCACCGCGGCGAGCCCAGCCGGGAAGCCGGGTGCCCGCTGCACGCCATGGCGCACCGAGTTGTAGAACGCCTCCGGCGTCTGGCCGGAGAGCGTGCGGCCGCTCAGGTCCGTGATGGTGCCGGACACCATAACCGGCACGTCCGCGTCCACGTCGTCGAGCACCGTGGAGATGGCGAAGAGGGCCGCCTTGGCGTTGAGGGTGTCGAAGACCGTCTCCACCATGAGGATGTCGGCGCCGCCGTCCAGGAGGCCGCGGGCCTGTTCGGCGTAGGCCTCCACCAGCGCGTCGAAGGTGACGTTGCGCGCTCCCGGGTCCGACACGTCCGGAGAGATGGAGCACGTCCTGTTGGTGGGGCCCATGGCGCCGGCGACCCAGCGGGGGCGTGAGGGATCCGCCACTTCCGCGGCGTCGGCCGCCTCGCGGGCCAGGCGGGCCGATTCGCTGTTGATCTCGTGGACCAGGTGCTCGAGCCCGTAGTCGGCCAGCGAGATCCGGGTGGCGTTGAAGGTGTTGGTCTCCACCAGGTCCGCCCCCGCGTCCAGGTACTGCGCGTGGATCCCGCCGATGATATCCGGCCGGGTGAGGGAGAGGACGTCGTTGCACCCCTGCAGGGGGTGGCCGTGGTCCCCGAACCGTTCTCCCCGGAAGTCGGACTCCGCGAGTGGGTGGCCCTGGATCATGGTGCCCATGGCGCCGTCCAGGATGAGGATGCGCCGGGCAAGGTGGTCCCGGAAGAGTTCCGCCCGTTCCCGGCGGCGCGTCGAGGCCAGAGAAGGCTTCATGAGTTCCTCAATGCGAGAGCCCCGCGCACGCGTGTGCGACGGGGCATGGCTCTTTAGCTCATTCGCCGCCGGCGGAGACGGTGTCGTCCTCCGCCGAGCGGTCGGGGTGCAATCTGCCGCAAATCGCCCCTGAATGGTGACCGACGTCCGGTCTCCTTCAATGTCGATCGAAGATAGCGATCTCTTGAGGATTCAACCACCGGCCCCGGGAGTTCCGCTTTCCCCGGGGCCGGTGGCGCCGGCCTATCTGCCCAGCCAGTAGCTGAGCTTGACCATGAACACGTCCTGGTACTCCGCGTCCGGGCCGAAGAGCGCCGACACGCCGTCCCGGAACGCGAAGGATCCGGTCTCGTCGAAGTGATCCCTTCCCTGGGACCACACCACGAAGAGCGTCGATCCGGGCCGGTATTCCCATCGCAGCACGGCGTTGGAACGGAACTGCTTGAAATCGAAGTCCGGGATGTCGAAGGAATCCTCCGTCCCGTCCCGGTCCACGTCCGCGAAGTACGTGCCTCCGTCGGACCGTCCGTCGAGGGGCCGGAAGCGATCCGCGTACCGCTCCGCGGTGGGGTCGGCCACGGCCTTGAAACCCGTGTACGTGCCCGCGCTCACGAAGGGCTGCGCGTAGAGCTGCAGGGTCAGCGTCGGGGTGAAGGCGAAGTCGAGCCGCCCGGTGAGCCCCACCGTGGTCTGGTCCATGGCCGCGAACACGTACTGGGGCTCGGTCAGGTCGAGGCGATCCACCCACTGGGCGTCGGGACGGTTCCACTGGATGAACGAGCCCACAGAGAAGGTGGCTCTCCCCGAGGGCCGTATCCTGAGGCTCGGAGAGAGTCCGAGGCTCCACGCGTCGCTGGCGTCCGCGAAGCTTCCGAAGGCGTTCACGCTTCCCTGGACCGGCTTGCGCGAATCGCTGGACATCCCCGACCAGAAGTTGAGACGCCCTTCCCGTTTGAAGAGCGGACCGCCCCGGAGCATCCCCGAGGAATAGCCGCCGGTGTCCTTGTTGAGTCCGCCGTAGACGAACCAGAAGTTCCGGAGTTGCGCGCTCCCGTTCAGGTTTCCGCCCAGGGAGACACGATTTCCGTCGAAGTCCCACCCCCACCAGGCGTTGGCGTTGAGACGCCACCGGTTGAAGGGACCCTGGGCGGTGCTGTGGTCGTAGCCCGCGTACACGAACTGGATCGCGTAGTCCGTCTCCCGGATGTAGCCGGCGTCGTTGGTTTCGAAGCCCGGCGTGCGGAGCTGACCTCCCGTTCCCAGGCGCCAGAATCCTCCCGCGATCTTGCTCAACGAGAAGGAAGCCGACGCCCCGGACAGGCTCGTCCGCGTGGGGTCGAAGGTGACGTGTCCCGCGTCGGGGCGCTGGAAGTAGTGGGTGGAGGACCTCTGGGTGCGCGCGATGGCTTCTTCAGAACCGCGCACGTGGGATCCGATGAGGTACCCGTTCACGATCCACTCGTCGTCCGCGAAACGGTGTCGGAAGTCGACTCCGCCGGCGTACGCCTCCCTGCGCAGGTCGAGGGCGTTGGCCACTTCCTCGTTCCGGTTCACGGCGGTGGCCACCATCCCCAAAGCGGAGCGCCCTTCCCGGAAGTCCTTCTGCACCCGCAGCATCCCGTAGTTGGTGAAGGGCTCGATCGCCTCCTGGTATCGATCACCCGAGAGGGGAGCCACGGTGGCCCGCTCCTCCTGGGTCACGGCGTGGAGGGCGCCGATGGACCACCCGTCGGCCGTCTTCCCGGAGAGCTTCCAGGCACCCAGGATCGTGGTCTGGTCGCCCGCGTCCACCCATCCGTCCCCGGGGTCGGCCCGGCCCTGGGGGGTGCGTCCGATGCGGCGCGAGTAGAACAGCGACTCGTTGGCGTCGTCGCCGTCACCGAGGGCGAGGCCGAAGTTGAAGATTCCGGACCCCTCCACGAAGAAGGGCCGCCGCTCCGGGTAGAAGCTCTCGAACGCCGAGAGATTCACCTGCGCGGGATCGGCCTCGACCTGCCCGAAGTCGGGGTTGATGGTCACGTCCAGCGTCAGGTCGCTGGTCACGCCGTACTTCACGTCTGCGCCCACCGTCCCCATGGTGGCGTTGCCTCGGTAGAAGGGGTTCGCCGGATCGCCGGGGGCCCGCTCGAGCCGGGCCAGCGAGTAGGGCATGACCTCCATGCGGCTGGGCGCGTCGAGATTCCGCAACCCCGTGAGCTCGCCGAAACGCGAGACGATCCCGCCGTCCTGCCGGGAGATCGGCGCCCAGACCGACTGCTCCTGCCGTCTCGCGATGGCCCGCACGAAGTTGATCCCCCAGGTCTGCTCCTCTACGCTACGGAAACGGAGCTGGGAGTACGGGATGCGGAACTCGGCCGTCCATCCCTGGTCGTCCGTGGTCACGGCGACGTCCCAGACGGCGTCCCAGCTGTCGTCCTCCTGGACGTCGTCGAAGCGGTAGAGGTCCGCCTTCACGCCCACGGGATTCACCATGAAGTGGAAAGCGGTCCGCTTGTCGAAGTAGGAGTCGATGACCACGCCCACCAGATCCGAGTACCCGACCTGGTCTCTCCGCGAAAGTTGCCCCACGATGCTGTCCGGGCTGGAGTCGTAGGCGCGGATCCCCACGTAGATCGCACCGTCGCCGTAGAGGACCCGTGCCTCCGTGCGCTCGCTCGCCGGGTCGCCCTCCGTCGGCTCGAACTGGACGAAGCCGGTGGCCACCGACGCCCTCCGCCACGCCGCGTCGTCGAGCACGCCGTCGATGTCCACCGCGTCGCCGTCGAGTTCGGTGGCCCGGAGAACCGGAGGCCCCTCCATCGTGCAACATCCACGCACCACCACGGGAGCGCCGCCGCCGGATCCGTCCGACGAGGGAGAATCCTGCCCCGTGAGCTGCGCGGGGAACGCCATGCAGATCGCCAGCATCGTCGCCGGCCCCACCACCACACCACCACACCAGTCTCTCATGACACCCCACCCCGAAAGTCGGAAGAGCCGCGGGAACCACGACGTCTATGACGCACATACGGCTCGGGGCGTTGCGTTGTGGGTGCGTCCCCCCGGAGTCGCGGATGCGTGCCTTGACCTACGGGAGTGGAGCGGCTCCGGTTTCGGGGCGTCTCGCGCGGAACGTCGCCGGGATCCAGATTGTCCGGACCCGTATCCAACGACCCACCGAGATCGACGCATGGACTTCACGGACGTTCCCAGACCCACCGCCGGGCCCACGTACTACAAAGGACATGGCCTCGGGAACGACTATCTGGTCTTCGAGGAGGGCCCGGGCTGGCGTCTGTCTCCCGGGTCGGTGGAGGCCGTGTGCGACCGCTGGACGGGCGTGGGATCCGACGGGATCGTGATCCTGACGGCGGATCGCACCGGTGGTGTCTTCCGCCTCAGGATGTTCAATCCCGACGGCTCGGAGTTCGAGCGGAGCGGAAACGGGTTGCGGGTGTTGGGTTCCCATCTGGTGAGGAAGGGGTGGGTGGGGAGCGATCCCTTCGTGGTCGAGGTGGGTGGGGACCGGGTCGTCATGACCGTCCACGGGGTGGAGGACGGCGTGCATGACATCTCCGTTGCCATGGGCCGGGCGACGACGGGCCCTGCCGCAGTGGCCATGGATCCGGGAGCCCTGGGCCCCGGCGGCACCATGGAGGGGCCCGACGGCCGGGTGCTGGAGGTCGTTCCCGTGTCGGTGGGGAACCCGCACGTGGTGGTGTGGATGGAGGATCCCGGGAAGGAGGATCTGTCCCTCATCGGACCCTGGTTGGCCACGCACCCGTCCCTGGCCGGAGGGACCAATGTACAGCTCGCGTGCTCGACCGCCGCCGGCGCGTGCAGGATCCTGATCTGGGAGCGCGGCGTGGGCCCCACGTCCGCGTCGGGGACCAGCTCGTGCGCGGCGGCGGTGTCCGCGGTGGCCAGGGGCGAGATGGTCGCGGGCGAGATCCGGGTCCTCATGCCCGGCGGCGAGTTCCTGGTGACCGTCACCGAGGAGCTGGACGTGGTCCTCCGCGGTCCCGTGGCGGAGACCTGCGAGGGGTCCCTGACACCGGGCTTCCTTACCCGACTCGACGGCGGAAGGTGATCCGTCGGGGTCCGGCGGAGGATCCGGACCCCGCCGGTCCAGGCGCGCGGACGCGCTCGATACGCGCTGGTGTGGTGTAGTCGAAGTCTGCTGCAATTCGGGTGCGACCGCATCCCGCACCTCGGCGTTGCTTCTCGTCGCAATACCCCTGCTGTTCCTCGTCGTCGTGCCTTGATCTGCGGGCGCGGTCACTCCCTCGGTCGCGACCGGACTTCGGCTACACCACCCTAGGTCCGCACCCGTGCGAGCAGGACGGCCGCCGTGGAAGCGAACAGGAGGTTCGGCGACCACGCGGCCCATACCGGGGAGAGCGCTCCCGCCGTCCCCAGGGCGCCGGATACCTTCAGGAGAAGGAGGTACAGGATGGTGGTGGCCAGGGAGAGACCGATCCCGTAGGCCGCCCCTCCTCGTTTGCTGCTCGTCGCGAGCGGCACGCCGAAGAGGATGATCACCAGGGTGGCCACCGGAATCGATCGCTTCTGCTCCTTCTGGACCAGGAGCCTCTTCGCGTCCCCGCCCGATCGCTCGACCATCCGTGCGAGCCGGTCCACCTCCGCGTAGGTCATCTCCTTGGGTTCCGGAGTGCTCTCCATGAGATCCCGGGGGCGCTCCTCGAGGCCGGGGATCCACACCTCCTCGAACTCCATGGCCCGCTCTCCGCCGTCGGGTCGGAGGAAGCGGATCCATCCGCGCTGGAACGTCCATCCATCGATGGAGTCCCACATGGCCGCGTCGGCGGTGAGGTGAAACCCACCCTCCTCGGGGTCGTCCGCGCTTTCCAGGATGACGGAGGTCATGCGCCCGTCCTGCGAGGTGAGCCTCTTCACCTGCCACGTCATTCCACCTTCGGACTCGTACACGAACTCGGAACGCCACGAGCGTCCCATGGGCTCCTGCCTCAGCACCTTGGCGGAGAGGCGGTTTCCACGAGGGACGAGGTCCTCCAGCGACAGGGCCGCTCCCGTGAGAACGAGGCCGAGGACGAGGACGGGCGCCACCAGCCGGTGGAAGGAGATCCCGCCGGCCTTGGCCGCCACGATCTCCCGGTGGGTGGTCATCCCGTGGACGGTGAACACCGCCGCCACCAGCGCCGCCACGGGGAACGACCACTGGAAGTACTGGGGCATCTGGTACAGGAAGGAGAGGGCGATCTCGGTGGTCGTGAGCCCCTGGTCGATGTACACGTCCCTCCGCTCCGTGAAGTCGGCCAGGATGAAGAGGGGAGGGGACCCCGCCATGAACAGGAGGAAGAGTCTGAGGAACGTACCGGCCACGAAGCGATCCAGGATCCGGATCATGGCGATACCGGCTCGCTTCGTCGGAACAAGCCGGCGAGGCGCTCCCACGCACCGGTGATCCTGCCCGGCCACTCGGCTCCTCCCCTCACCGTGGATCCCGACGAGCCCATGGCTCGGGCCAGGAGGAGCCCGGTGGCGAGGAACACCGCGTTGGGGATCCACATGCTCACGATGGGGTCGGCGGATCCCTTGTCCGCGAGGTCCTCGCCCCAGTTGAGTCCCATGTAGTAGACGAAGAAGATCAGCGTGGAGGCCCCGATGACCATTCCCACGCCGCCGCGGGGGAAGCGGAGCGCCAGCGGCGGCCCCATCAGGGTGAAGATCAGGCACGCGAACGCGATGGCGAGCTTCTTGTGGATCTCCACCCGGTACCGATTCATCGACTGCTTCATGGACGTCGCGCGCGAGGCTCGCGTGCGGCTGCTCACCACGATGTTCTGCGTGAGTCCGTCTCGTCCCAGGAGTGAAGCCGGCCCGGCCCCCCCCACCCGGGGGACCTCGCCACGCGCCAGTCGCGCCAGGCGGTCACCGGCCGCCGTGGAGTCGGACTTCACGCCGATCCCCAGCGCCATGCGAACCGTCTCCAGCGACTCCGTGCGGCTCTCTTCCTGGAGCTGGGACAGATCGCCTTCCTTCTCCACGACCTTTTCCCGCAGCATGGAGAAGCCCATCTCGCGGTCCGAGCGCTCCGTCCCACCCGCCTGGCGTTCGAGTTGGTCTCCCACACCTCGGAGCGGGATGATCTGTTTCTCGAAATAGAGCCGCTGGAAACCGCCGTACCGATCCCCCTGGACCTCGTTGACGACTCCGTCGTAGAGGGTCAGGTACAGGTCGGTGCGATTCTCGTTGAACTGCATGACCCCGGTGCGGGCGTACGTCGTACGTTGGTGCAGTGACTCGTTACCATCGAAGATCGTCACGGTTTCCAGGGTGTTCGTCGCCGGGTCGATGCGGTCCGCGGTCAGGAAGTACCGGTTCAGGCCGTCTTCGGTACGGATCTCGTTGACCACCTGCTCGCGGAGTTGGAACGTCGGACTCTTGCGACCGATGTCCACCATGAGGTTCTTTAGCCGATGGTTGGACTCGGGGAGGACCGCGTCGTTGAAGTACAGCATCACCCCGGTGTATACCGCCCCCATGGCGACCAGGGGGAGGAGGATCCGGGAGGGGGAGATCCCTCCCGCCGCGATGGCGGTGATCTCGTGGGATGCCGTCAGCTCGCTGAACGCGTAGAGTACGGCCACGAGCACGGCCATGGGGAGGGAGAGCGCGATGGTGTGGGGAAGGGAAAGGACCATGAACTCCGCGATCACGGTCCACGGCAGCCCCTTCCCCATGAGCCCGTCCATCCTCTGCGCGATGGCATTGAGGAAGATGAGCCCGGTGAGGGTGGACAGAGCGAACAAGAACGGACCCGCATGGAGCCGAATGAGGTATCTGCTGAGAACGCCTGGACGCATTCTGCATCCCGTCTTGAAATGAAGATTCTCCTCGAGCCGGCAAGGTATTCCCAGGGAACCCCGGTTCTCAAGGCGCGTTTCGCTCCTGCGCGGTGCGTCACCCTCGGTCGGCACCGGGGGGTGGATACACCCGGTGGGGCTCTTCTGTTCGTGGAGAGGGGCTGATCCGTGGGATTCCGGTTCCTCGTCGCCGCGTCGTCCACGTTGATTCCCCTCCTGTCCGGGGCGGTGCCCGGTGGAGATGGCGGCGTTCGAGCCGAGCGGCCCGGGCACCGTATGGAGGCGGACACGGTGTACCGGGTTCGCCTCCTGGATCCCCCGGCGTCCATCGCCGCGGGGCTCACCGCCGACTCCGTCCGTCCCCACGTCGTTCTCGGGCTGCGGCGGATCCCGGTGGAGGTCGACGGAGCGGTGGCGTTCCCCGGTTCCGGGGCCGCGCCACTCCTGGCCCCCGCCGCACGAAGAGTGGATCCCGATGGTCTCCTGGTGTGGATGTTGCGCTCTAGAGTCCGGGACTGGGGGAGGGAGGTGCCGGACTCCAGCCTCTTCCTCCCGCCGCCGCCGCTTTCTCCGGTGGCGCTTCGTGGGATGGCCCTCCCTCCGGGATCCGCGGGGTTCGTGACCGACTTCGCCGACCTCGCTCTCCGGGTGACGAGCCGGGTGGAGCTCGGGGGAGACTGGACGCGATTCGAACCCTGCGACGAAAGGTACCGCGCGAGTTGTCAGCCCACGCTGGTCCCGCGCCTCAGCCCGGACATGCAGTTCGGGGTCCAGGTGGCCGGGAGCATCGCCGACCGCATCGAGGTGGACGTGGACTTCGACCAGTCCCGTGAGCTCGATGCCGGCAACCGGATCAACCTCTCGTACCGCGGGGCCGAGGACGACATCCTGAAGAACCTGGAGGTGGGCGACGTCGACTTCCGCCTCCCCGCCTCCCGCTTTCTCACCGAAGGGATTCCGGCGGGGAACTTCGGATTCCAGGCCGACGGCCAACTCGGTCCCCTCGACTTCCAGACCGTTTGGGCTCAGCAGAGGGGGAACCTGACCGCTCGGGAATTCCGTCTGGCGGGAGTGGGCGACCAGAGGGGGTTCGTCCAGCAGGACAGCCTGGTCCTCGACGACGCCGACTACGTCCAGGGGCAGTTCTTCTTCATCGTCGACCCGGCGGAGCTCACGGACTTCCCCCACGTGGACGTCCTCGGCCTGGATCAGGCTTCCGCTCCGCCGTCGGTGGCGCCGGGCGCCCTCCCCATCCAGCTCTTCCGCTTCGAGGACGATCCGGTCCTCCGGCAGCAGGTGGAGGGGTTCATCCAGGCCGATGCGGTGGCCGATCGCGGAGGCGTGTCCGTGGAGGAGTCGGGGTGGTTCCGCTATCTCCAGCCGGGCGTCGACTACTACACGCACCCCAGCGGACTCTGGGTGGCGCTGCGCACCCCGCTGCGCCGTGAGGAGATGCTGGCGGTCACGTACGTCACGGCCACCGGAGACACCCTCGGTGACTACAATCCCGAACGCATCCACAACGCCGGGGGCCGTCCCCGGCTGCGGCTCCTGAAGGGATCCGGCGCCAACCACCAGCCCGGCCGCCCCACCTGGAACATGGAGTTCCATCACGTCTACCGGGTCTCCGGGTCCAGGGACGTGGAGCCCGGCAGCGTGGGGATGACGATCTCGCTGGGTGAGCGGTCCGCCGGCCGCACCTTCAAGCGCACGCCTTCGGGGAGGGACGTCACCTTCCTGCAACTCTTCGGCCTCGACGAGGAGTCCCCTCTGGACGAGATGGATCCGTCGTTCCTCTTCTCGCCGGGCGAAGACGTCTTCCAGCTCCAGCCGCCCGTGCAGGGAACGTTCGTCGTCTTCCCCACGCTCCGTCCGTTCTCCGCCCCGCCCCCCGTGCCGTCCCGGGGGCTGACGGCCGTCGCGACGGCCCAGATCCTGGCCGATGACGCCAACCACCTCATCTACGAGGAAGAGGATCCGTTCGAGCGTGAGAACTCGGGGAGATTCCGGCTCGATCTCTCGTATCGGCTCCGCAGCCAGGGGGTCATTTCCTCCTTTTCGCTCGGTGCCATCGGGATCCGGGAAGGGAGCGAGCGGATCTACCTCGGCGACCGTCTCCTCACCCGGGGGGTGGACTACGAGATCGACTACGACGTAGGACAGGTGAGCCTGGTGGACGCCGAGCAGCTCTTCACCACCGATCCCGACGCCCCCATCCGGACCCTCTGGGAGCAGAGGTCGCTCTTCCAGGTCGCGCCGACCCAGGTGTTCGGACTCCGGACGCACGCGGCCCTGGGCCGGCGTGCCGGCCTCGACTTCCTGGGTCTCTACCAACAGGAGCGGTCGTTGGTCACGAGACCGCAGCTCGGCACGGAGCCCCGGGCCGCCCTCCTCGGCGGCGTGAGCGGGGAGTATTCCGGAGGGGCCGAGTGGTTCGACTACCTCCTCGGGGGGATCCCCGGCGTTCGCTTCGACGGGGGGAGCGCGTTCAGCGTGCAGGGCGAGGTCGCGTTTTCCCTCCCCAACCCCAACACACGTTCGGAGGTCTTCGTCGACGACTTCGATGGCGCCAACGAGCTTTCCGTGTCGCTGCGCGCCGAGGAATGGCTCCTGGGAAGTGCTCCCTCGGCCCTGGACGGCGCCGAGGCCCTCCTCCCCGCCGGTGCCACGGTGGCCAACGCGGCCCCGGTGGTCTGGCAGGACTCGTGGATCGTCCAATCGCCGTTGGGAGACAGCGTGGGGGTCCACGAGGGGTACTTCCCGAGGCAGGACATCGACAACCAGATCCGCGTGGCCGGCTCGGACATCCGCGAGGCCGGTCTGACGCTCTCCCTGGGCGGTGGGGTGGCCGCGCCGTCATGGCGCTCCGTGTCCACCATCCTCTCCCGGACCGGGTTGGACCTCAACAGGACGGAATTCCTCGAGTTCTATGTCGCGGATGGCGCGGGGACGACCCTCCTCGTGGATCTGGGGACGGTGAGCGAAGACGCCTTCTTCGTGGATGCCGGGGGGAACGTCCAGGGGACGAAAGCCGGCACGGGGGAAAGGTGGGGGATCGGACATCTCGATCAGGAGGCGGATCCAGGGCGGGGAGAGATCTGGAGCACCGCGTCCGACCAGGACGGTGTCTGGGACGAACGGTGCACGGCCGAGCCCGGTCGGATCTATCCGCGGGGTGACCTCCGAGCCGTGTGCACCCGAGGAAACGGCCGCCCCGACACCGAGGACCTGGACGAAGACGGGAACCTCGACACGGTGGAGCGCCATCTGCGATTCGTCGTCCGTCTCGACGGATCGTCCCCCTTCCTGGAACGCACCACCGCCGCCACGGGCACCGCGTTCCAGCTCTACCGGATTCCCATCCGGAGCGCGGACGGGTTCGAGATCGGCGGGAGCCTCAATGAAGCCGATCTCCGGTCGGTGCGCCATCTGCGGGTCACCGCGGTGGGGACGGACGCCGCGAGACTCACCCTGGCGCGTATGCGTCTGGTGGGGTCACGCTGGGTGAAACGGGCCGGGGACGGCACGTTCATGGGGATCGTCGGGGACACGGTGGCGGGGCTGGGGCGCGTGGAGGTGAGCACGGTGTCACGCGTGACGGAAGGTGACGCCTACGCGTCACCTCCGGAGGTTCTCGAGGAGCTGGTGGATCCGACCAGCGCGTTCGCGGGCGGGAGCGTGGAGTTCAACGAGAAGTCCCTGGGCCTCGCCTTCGAAGGCATCCCCATGGGTGGCCGGGCCGAGGTCTACCATCGCTTCCCACAGCGTCCCCGGAACTTCCTGGACTACCGGCAGGCCCGTCTCTGGGTGCTCGCCCGGTCCGGTGACTTCGGACCCGACCGGCCGCATTTCTTCTTCCTGAAGGTGGGCACGGACCCGGAGAACTTCTATCTCTTCCGCACGCCCCTGGGAGCGCCCACGGGAGGGGGCGGGGTCGATCCCACCGACTGGTTGCCCGAGGTGGTGGTGGACTTCGGGCAGTGGCTCGAGTTGAGGCGGGAGGCCGAGGAGGTGTTGCTGGCCGACCCGCGCGGCCCCGGTGATCCACCGGTGGTCGTGTGGGCGGCGGATTCCGCGTATGCCGTGGTGCTCCGGGACCGGGGACGGGCTCCCAACCTCGCCGGCGTTCGCGAGGTGTCCATGGGCGTGTGGAACGAAGGGCCGACGTCGCTGGACGGCGAGATCTGGGTGGACGAGTTCCGGTTGGACCGCGCCGTGCGTGACGGGGGCGTCGCGACCTCGTTCCAGGCGGACTTCGACGGAGCCGGGGTCGTGTCCACCCGCGTGAGCATGAGCAGCCGGGGCGCCTTCTTCCGCCAACTCCGTGACGAGGCGTCGTTCCAGACCGAGCGTACCCTCGACCTCACCTCGACCCTCCGGCTGGACCGCTTCGTTCCCGCGGACTGGGGGATCGATCTCCCGGTGACCTTCTCGCTGAGCCGATACAGTGAAGACCCGACCTTCCTGTCCCGATCCGACCTGCGGGCGGATCGGATCCAGAATCTCCGCCGGACACACTCTTCGCGGAGGAGGGTGGGGATATCCTTCCACAAGCGGACGCGGAGCGTGAATCCGCTGGTGGGGATCGTCGTGGACGGGCTCGACGCCAGGATGTCCGTTTCGTCCACGTCGGGGTCCACGGTGACGTCGGAGCTCGAGGGAGACGCCTTCGATGCCGGCCTCGACTGGTCCCGGCGGCCCCGGAGCCGCGACTTCTCCCTCGTGCCCGGCTTCCTGAGAGGCGTGGTCGCGGCGCTCCTGCCCGGGTTCCTGGAGGACCCGCTCCTGGAGTCCCGCCTCCGCTGGACGCCCGACCGGCTCGCCGTGGGGACGTCCTATTCGCGGCAGGAGAGCCGGATCGTCCGGTTCGATCGGATCGTGCGCCGTCCCGACGACTCCCTCGCCGCCGTTCGGCTGGCTCCCAGGGAGGCCCTCGAGACGGCGGCCATGGTGGCGTTCACGCCCCTGCGGTCCCTGTCGGCCGAGGTCACGCTGCTCTCCATCCGGGATCTCCTCCCCGCCGACCGGGCCGTGTCCGATGCCCGCGTCGTCTCCCTTCTGGAGGAGGAGCGGTGGTCGATCTCCGGCCTCGACCTGGGGTGGGAGACCGATCGGTCGATTCGCACGCGCCTCGGCTTCCGCCCGCGCATCTTTCCGTGGCTGAGACACGATGTCGACTTCACCACCGTCTATCGCGGAGACCGGAACGCGAACTTCATCGAGCGCGACGTGGTGGGCACCGACACACTCTTCTTCCTGACGCGGAACGCCCGTGGCCAGAGGGATCTCCGGGCGGTGTTCGCCCTCGATCCGTCGGTGCTGGCCGGTCGGCTCCTCGACCCCGGGGGCACCGGGGGAGGCGGTGGGGTGGTGCGGCGCATGCTCCGCTCCGTCCGGCCTCTGTCCGCCACGTACCAGGATGGGATCCATTCCCGTTTCGACCGCGACCGCGCGGATCCCACCCTGGAGTACCAGCTCGGCTACGCGGATCCGTTCGCGTTCCGGGTACAGGAAGGAGATACCGCGGCCACCTTCACCGACCGCACGTCCTGGACCCTGGGGTCCGGTGTGCAACTCCTGGGAAGCATGGGCGTGGACGTGGCCTTTCAGCGCGTGGAGGCCGCCACGTTGGACACGCGGAGCGGGAGGGACCTCGTCCAGGAGCGCTGGCCGGACGTGCGCGTGGCGCTCCCTCCCGTGAGTCTCCCCGAGGGGTGGGGGGTCGAGCGACTGAACCTCTCGACCGGATACTCCCGCAACACCCGCGAGCTCCTGTTCGGCGGGCAGGGACTTCAGCGGCGGTACCAGGAAGATCGACAGGTCCCCGTGGAGGTATCCGTCACCTGGGTCGGCTCTCTGGTCACGAGCTACCGGGCCACGTTACGGAGCGGAGGGGGAGAGGATCCCACCGGAGACACGGAGCAGAACCGCTGGACACACCGGTTGGCGGTGTCCTCGCGTTTTCTTCCTCCCGGGGGGCTGGCCGACCGGCTCGACAGGCCCGTGCGTTTCTCCTTCCTGGTGGGGTACACCTCCGAGACCGACTGCCGGACGACCGTCGCACGGGCGGAGTGCGTACCGTACCTCGACCAGGTACGGAAGAGCATGAGCGTCTCCCTGGACACCTCGGTGGGAGGGATGGAAGTGGGGTTCCAGGCGAGCTACGACGACCGCCAGTCCTTCGTCGGTCGCCAGACGGGATCGACCCAGTTCCAGGTGGGAATCTTCGGCCAGTTCCAGATCGCCGCCGGGACGTTGCCCGTAGGGTTCGGGCGATAGCCGACCCGTTCAGCCATCCCCCGGTCCGGCGACGGACCGTAGCGTCGTGTTCATGGATGGGGACACCCGGGCACTGAAACGTGCCGCGATCACGCTCTTCGTGGTGAGCGCGCTGCGGTGGGCGGCCGCCGCGCCGCAGCGACCTGTGGAGGTCCACGGCGGAGACGTATCCGCCCCCCTCCTCGACGAGAGCCGGCAGGCGCTGGACGAAGCGGAGCGGAGGAGGGTGCCCCTGCGCCCGGGGGAACGCCTGGACCCCAACCGGGCGACGGCGGAGGAACTCGATCGGCTTCCGGGCATCGGACCGGCGACGGCGGAAGCCTGGGTACGGGAGCGGGAGGCGCACGGGGCCTTCGCCGGGCCCGCCGACCTCTCCCGCGTGAAGGGAGTGGGGGAGGCCACCATCGCCCGCGTGGAGCCGAAGCTGGACTTCTCACACCCGGCACCGGTCGAGCTCGTTCGTCCACGGGTCGGCTCTCGCGACCCCGCTCGCGTGAACGTCAATTCCGCGACGGTGGAAGAACTCCAGTCCCTCCCGGGAATCGGACCCTCGCTGGCCGCGCGAATCGTCTCGGCACGCGGGAGCAGGCCCTTCGCGTCGGTGGAGGAGTTGACGCGCGTGCCCGGGATCGGACCGGCGACGGTGGAGAGGCTGCGCGGCCGGGTGGCCGTGGGCCGGCGGTGAGGGAGCACGTGCGCGTTGCCGGATCGGGGGCAGGGGCCGTACCTTGGAGGAAGATAAACGGACGTTTACCTTATCGTATCGGGGTCGCGACCCGACAGAATGTCCGATGGCTCCGGGACGCCGTCCCTTGTAGGACTCCGGGGGGCGCTCGTATTCTTTACGGTGGTCTGCCGGGACTCCGGTGTCGGCACGTCTTCTTCCTCGCAGAAGCTCGTACCCCATGGCAGCAAAGGTAGCTCAAGAAATTCGCCTGGGTGACCTCTTCGTGCGCGAAGGGCTCATCACGGACGAGCAGCTTCGGGCCGGTCTCCAGGAGGCGAAGTCGGGCGGGACGCGGATCGGCTATGCCCTCGTCAAGCTCGGGTTCGTCGCCGAGGAGGAACTCACCCGTATGCTCGCCAAGCAGTACCGGGTGCCGGCGGTCGATCTGGAGCGGGTGACGGTCGATCCCAAGATCATCCGTCTGGTCCGGCGGGACATGGCGGTCAAGCACCTGGTCCTTCCCCTCCGGCGGGTGGGACGCGTGCTCACCGTGGCCATGATCAACCCCACGGATCTCTCCGCCATCGACGATCTGAAATTCGTCACGCGCCTGGAGATCGAGCCGGTCATCGTCGGGGAGTTCACGCTCCGCAAGCATCTCGACAAGTACTACGAGGGGTCGGACGAGAGCGCCATCGCGGAACTCCTGGGTGTCATGGACGAGGCGGACGTGGAGGTCGTCGAGCAGGATGAGGACGATGTGTCCATGGCCGCCCTCCAGGCCGAGGTGGACTCGGCGCCGGTGGTGAAGTTCATCAACGGACTCCTCACCGACGCGGTGCTCAAGGGCGTCTCCGATATCCATATCGAGCCGTACGAGCGCGAGATCCGGGTGCGGTACCGCTTGGACGGGGCCCTCCAGGAGGTCATGAAGCCGCCGCTGAAGATGAAGGCTGCGCTGACCTCCCGCGTGAAGATCCTCTCCGACCTGAACATCGCGGAGCGCAGGGTGCCCCAGGACGGGCGCATCAAGATGAAGATCAAGAACAAGGTGGTGGACTTCCGTGTCTCCACCCTGCCCGTGATCTTCGGCGAGAAGATCGTGCTCCGTATTCTCGACAAGGGGAACCTGACCTTCGACCTGACCACCTTCGGTTTCGAGCCGAAGGCGGAGAAGGACTTCATGTGGGCCATCTCCCGCCCGTACGGGATGGTTCTGGTGACGGGCCCGACCGGATCGGGAAAGACCACCACGCTCTATTCCGCCCTGTCGCAGATCAACACCATCGACACCAACATCATGACCGCGGAGGATCCGGTGGAGTACAACCTCCACGGGATCAACCAGGTTCTGGTGCGGAACGAGATCGGGATGACCTTCGCCGCGGCGTTGAAGGCGTTCCTGCGGCAGGACCCCAACATCATCATGGTCGGTGAGATCCGGGATCTCGAGACGGGCGGCATCGCCATCAAGGCGGCGCTCACCGGACACCTCGTGCTCTCGACGCTGCACACCAACGACACGCCGTCCACCATCACCCGTCTCATCGACATGGGGCTGGAGCCCTTCAACGTGGCTTCCGCGATGAACCTCCTGTCGGCGCAGCGGCTGGTGAGGAGGATCTGCAGCAACTGCAAGACCGAGGTGAAGTACGGGGAGGAATACCTGAATTCCGCCAAGGTTCCCCTGGACTGGGCCGGGAAGACGACCTTCTATCGTGGCGAGGGATGCGACCAGTGCAGCGGCACCGGATACAAGGGCCGGCAGGGTGTGTACGAGGTCATGATCATGTCCACGGCGCTGCGCAAGGCGATCATGAGGGAGGCGGGGACCGACGAGATCCGTGACCTGGCCCGATCGGAGGGGATGCTGACGTTGCGGGACGACGGATTGGTGAAGGTGGCGCGGGGGGCCACGTCGCTGGAAGAGATCGTGAAGGAAACGACGGCATCCGATTGACGAACTTGACGTGGGAGCGGAACACACCGCCTCACCGTACCATGGGGAATACAGCATGAATCAGTCCGCGGACCCGTCGGCACAGTCCGGGAAGCAGGAGATCAGCCTTCGCGTCCTCCTGCAGGAGATGATCCAGAGGGGGGCGTCCGACCTTCACATCACCGTGGGGAACCCGGCCAAGTTGAGGGTGGACGGCGACCTGGTGAACTCGAAGAATCCGGCGGTGCTGGCGCCCAAGGACACGCTGAGCCTGGCCTACTCGATCCTCACCGAGAACCAGAAGCGGCGCTACGAAACCGAAGACGAGCTCGACTTCTCCTTCGGCGTGCAGAATCTGTCCCGTTTCCGGGGGAACGTGTACAAGCAGCGTGGCTGCGTGGCCATGGCCATCCGGCAGATCCCGTACGAGATCGTGAGTATCGACAAGCTCGGTCTCCCGCCCATCCTAGGGAAGCTGGCCGAGCGTCCGCGTGGGCTCGTACTGGTCACGGGCCCGACGGGGTCGGGAAAATCCACGACCCTGGCCGCCATGGTGGACAAGGTGAATCGCGAGCGGAAGGGGCACATCATCACCATCGAAGACCCCATCGAGTTCATCCACCGCCACCAGAACTGCATGATCAACCAGCGCGAGGTGGGGGCGGACACCAAGTCCTTCACGGCCGCGTTGAAGTACGCACTGCGGCAGGATCCCGACGTGATCCTCATCGGCGAGATGCGGGACCTGGAGACCATCAGCGCCGCGCTCACCATCGCCGAGACGGGACACCTGGTCTTCGCCACGCTGCACACGAATTCCGCCGCCGAATCGATCAACCGCGTCATCGACGCCTTCCCCTCCCACCAGCAGGCACAGATTCGTGCCCAGTTGGCGTTCGTGCTGGAAGGGGTGGTGACCCAGACCCTCCTTCCGCGGGTGAAAGGGAAGGGACGGGTCGCCGCGGCCGAGATCATGGTTTGTACCCCGGCGATCCGGGCGGTCATTCGCGACGAGAAGATCCACCAGATCTACTCCCTCATGCAGGCGGGGAAGAAGCACGGGATGCAGACGATGAACGACGCGCTGCAGATGCTCTACATGCAGGGCGAGGTGTCCCTGGAAGAGGCATTGAAGCGGTCCAGCGATCCCTCCGAACTCCTCCGCGCCGTCGGTGAGCCCATGCCCAAGGGCATGGCCTAGCCGGAACGAACCGAGTCCATCAGGTAGACGATTATGCCCATGTTTTCGTACAGTGCTCGTCCCGCGGCCGGCGGTGACATCCAGGCGGGCGAGATCGATCTCCCCACCCGGGACGAGGTGATGGCGTACCTCCACCGGCAGAAGCTCATTCCGGTGTCGGTACGGCAGAAGTCGAAGGAGATCAGCTTCACGTTCGGAACCGGCGTGAAGACCCGGGACATCGTGATCTTCACGCGACAGTTCGCGACCATGATCAACTCCGGACTGCCGCTGGTCCAGAGCCTGGACATCCTCGCCGAGCAGTCGGAGAACCCCGCGCTCAAGAAGGTGATCCAGGACGTGCTCTACGACGTGGAGTCGGGGAATACCCTCGCCGACGCCATGGGCAAGCACGACCGGGTGTTCACCGAGCTATACGTCAACATGGTCGCGGCCGGTGAGGCCGGCGGTATTCTCGATACGATTCTTCTCCGCCTGGCCACCTTCCTGGAGAAGAACGACGCCCTCGTCCGCAAGATCAAGGGCGCCATGATCTACCCGGCCGTGATCTTCACGGTGGCCGGTGGCGCCATCGTGATCCTCCTGATTTTCGTGATCCCGACCTTCCAGCAGATGTTCGAGGCCGCGGGGATTCCGCTCCCCATGCCCACCCGCGTCGTCATCGGGATGTCGAAGTTCCTCCAGGCGTACTGGTGGGCCGTGGGCGCCGGTGCGGTCGGTGCCGTGGTCGGCATCCAGCAGTTCTACCGCACCGACTCCGGGCAGCTGCTCATCGACTCCATGCTGCTCAAGTTTCCCATTCTCGGAGACATGCAGCGCAAGGCGGCGGTGGCCCGTTTCACCCGGACGCTGGGTACGCTCGTTTCGTCCGGCGTGTCCATCCTGGAGGGGCTGGAGATCACCGCGAAGACCTCGGGCAACCGCGTGATCCATGACGCCGTCATGGGGTCGCGAGCCTCCATCGCGGGGGGTGAGACCATCGCCGGCCCGCTCAAGTCGTCCGGCGTGTTCCCACCCATGGTGGTTCAGATGATCAACGTGGGTGAGCAGACGGGTGGATTGGACGAGATGCTCACCAAGATCGCCGACTTCTACGACGAAGAGGTCGACGCGGCGGTG
>JAOUPR010000131.1 GCA_029879725.1 Gemmatimonadota bacterium
CCGTGACCGGTTGTAGCCCGCGACCCCCGCGACTATATATCAGTGCCCCATGATATGAGTGAGTCGCCATGCCCACGCTTGCCCACGAATGCTCTCCCGCTGTCTCGGGACGAAGAGAACAGTTGTTCCGAGGTCTCGGCGAGCCTTCGCGACTTCGGATCCTGTACGCACTGGCCGACGGGCCACTGAGTGTCTCGGAGATCGCCCGGACGGTGGGCCTTTCGCAACCGAACACGTCGAATCACCTGGCCTGCCTCGTGGGATGCGGCCTCGTCGTTTCGCAGCGTCGCGGCCGGTTCGTGTTCTATCGGCACGCCGACGACCACGTATCCCTCCTCCTTCGCGTAGCGGACGAGATCGTACTCGATCCGATTCGCGCCAACCTCGAGTGTCCTCGATGCGGCGTCCGTCTTTGATGTTCGTCCAACGGGTCGCGATGTCAGCGGCGGCCCTCCTCTTCGTCGCGATCCCCGAGCCTGGGGCCGGGCAGGTCCAGCCGCCCCGAGCGACGGTCACGATCAGAGTGGAGAGCGAGGCAGGGCCGCTCGACGGCGCCCAGCTCACCGCCTCCGGCACTTCGACCCTCACCGACGAAGCGGGCGTCGCCCAGCTGCGACTCCCCCTCGGCGCCCACGACCTCGTTGCCGAGCGGATCGGTTTCGCGACGGTGCGCGTGCGCCTGGTGCTCGATGCGCCTCGCGACACCACGGTCGTGGTCGTCATGGAGGTGATGGCGATCGAGACCGAGGGCCTCGTCGTCACCTCGGGCCGGACGGAGCGCCGGATCGAAGAGGAACCGCTGCGCATCGAGGCGGTCCCGCGCGAAGAGGTGGAGGAGAAGCTCCTGATGACACCCGGGGACATCGCCATGCTCCTCAACGAGACCGCCGGGCTCAGGGTACAGCCGACGGCCCCGTCGCTGGGTGGAGCGAGCGTCCGCATCCAGGGCCTCCGGGGGCGCTACACGCAGATTCTCAGCGACGGGATGCCCCTGTATGGTGGGCAGGCGGGCGCGCTCGGCCCGCTGCAGGTGCCTCCCATGGATTTGGCGCGGGTCGAAGTCATCAAGGGTGCCGCCTCGGCCTTGTACGGACCGACCGCGCTCGGTGGCGTCGTGAACCTGATCTCCAGGCGACCCGACCGGGCCCGTGAGTTGATCCTCAACCAGAGCACGCTCGACGGTACGGACGCCGTCGGATGGCTGGCCGACGAGCTGTCCGACCGCTGGGGATACACCCTGCTCGCCGGCGCGCACAGGCAGGACTTCGCCGACGTGAACTCGGACGGGTGGGCGGACGTTCCGCGGTTCCGCAGGGCGTCCGTGCGGCCGCGGCTCTTCTGGAACGACGGCCGGGGTGGATCCGCGGTCTTCACCGTGGGCGGCATGCTGGAGACCCGGGCGGGCGGGACGTTGCCCGGGCAGGTGACGCCGGCAGGGACACCGTACGCGGAGTCACTCGAGACCGGGCGTATCGATGGTGGCGTGAGTGCACGTACGCTTCTGTCGGGTAGACGGGCGGTGTCGTTGCGTGCGTCCGCCTCGCTTCAGCGGCACGACCACCGCTTCGGCCCGGTATCGGAGGAGGACGAGCATCGAACGGGCTTTGCCGAGGTGGCCCTCTCCGGCCAGGACGACGCCCACCTGTGGGTGGCCGGTGTAGCGATCCAGCACGACTCGTACGCGCATGAGAGCCTGCCGGCTTTCTCGTTCGACTACACGGTGCCCGCGCTGTTCGTACAGGACGAGGTCGAGCTATCCGATTGGCTCACCGTCGTCGGCAGCCTCCGGTACGACCACCACAGCCGCTTCGGTGGTTCGCTCAGCCCCCGCCTGTCGGCCCTCGGCGACTTCGGCCCATGGGTAGCACGGGTTTCGGCGGGTGAGGGCTTCTTCGCGCCGACACCCTTCACCGAGGAAGTCGAGGCTGTCGGCCTGTCCCGGCTCAACCCGCCCGAGGGTTGGATCGAAGAACGTGCACGAAGCGCCATGGTCGATGTAGCCCGGAGCTTCGGTCCCGTGGAGCTGAACCTGAGCGGCTTCGCATCTACCATCGACGACCCCCTGCAGACGGTTCGGAATGGTGACGGCACCCTGACGATCCAGAACGCTCGCGGAGGCTCGGTGGACACCTGGGGAACGGAGGTCTTCGCGGCCCTTCGTCAGGGTCCGTGGCGGCTCATCGGCTCCCACGCGTTCCTCCGCTCCACGGAGCCCGACCCCGGCGGAACCGATCGTCGCGAGGTGCCGCTGACCCCTCGCCACTCGGTCGGCGTGGTCGGCGCGTACGAAGAGGAGGGGAAGGGCCGGATGGGTGTCGAGGTCTACTATACCGGATCCCAGGAACTGGACGACGATCCGTACCGAGCCACGTCCAGGCCGCACATGATGTTCGGTTTCCTGATCGATCGACGGATCGGCCGCTTCCGGTTCTTCCTCAACGCCGAGAACGTCCTGGACACCAGGCAGACCCGCTACGACCCGCTCCTGCGGCCCACACGCGCGCCGGATGGCCGGTGGATCACGGACGTGTGGGCGCCGCTCGAGGGGCGTGCCCTCAACGGAGGGGTCTGGATCAGCTTCTAAAGGACGCGGCTTCAGCGTTGGTCAGTTCTCCTGGACGCGGACCTCAGCGAGATTGGCGCACTATCTCGGTGCCGACTTCTGGCCATGACGCCCTGTTCATCACGGCCGCGAAGTTCCAGGACGTCGGCCCCCGCAGCATGACCGTATGGCCTGCGCGGCCTTCGGCCACGCGGGTCACCCCACCCCCACCGACCAGAACAAGGTGGGCGAGGTTGAACGAAAGCCGTCGCCGGTATTGGAGGTCGGTGGGGATGGGGTGCCGCCTACCCTTCCCATATGTCGAAAGCGCGAAAACGGGAGTGGTACTCGCGGATCGGGTTCTTCGAGATGTACGGAGGGAATACGACCCACTGATGGTCAGGGAACGTGAGCGTTGCATGTTCGTTCCGAAGCCCTGAGTATGCGGGGCAGGATTGTCACTGGTTGCATGGCCCGTGCGCGGAGCGCATAAAGCGTTAGCCGGCCATTCCCGGACAGGTAGGCGATGCCCGACCCCATCGATCACCTCAACGGCGCCCTGGACGGCCGCTACCGTGTCGAGCGAGAGATCGGCGCCGGCGGTACGGCCACGGTCTTCCTTGCGGAAGATCTGAGGCACCCGCGGGCGGTTGCGATCAAAGTGCTTCGACCCGAGCTGTCGGCTGCGCTGGGGCCAGAGCGATTCGCTCGCGAAATCGAGATCGTGGCGAAGCTGACGCATCCCCACATTCTCATGCTGATCGAGTCGGGTGATGCCGACGGATTGCTCTACTACGTGATGCCGTACGTCGAAGGAGAGTCGCTCCAGGATCGACTCCGTCGTGACGGCCGGCTCCCTGTCGTGGACACGGTCAGAATCATCGATCAAGTGGCCTCGGCACTGACCTACGCTCACGAATGTGGGGTGGTCCATCGGGACATCAAGCCGGGAAACATCCTCTTGAGTCGTGACCAGGCGTTCGTCGCCGACTTCGGAATCGCCCGGGCTGTCGAAACGGTTGGGGGCGAACGCCTGACACGAACCGGGATGGCGGTAGGGACCATCGCGTACATGAGTCCGGAGCAGGCTCTGGGAGACGCCGAGGTGGATGGCCGCAGCGATCTGTACTCGCTCGGCTGCGTGGCCTACGAGATGGTGTCCGGGCATCTTCCGTTCGCGGCACGCACGCCACAGGCGCAGTTGGCCAAGCAGGTCATGGGCAGGCCGCGGGGGCTGAGGGCAGACGACGATACCATTCCACTCTTCTTCGAGCGCGCCGTGGAACGTGTGCTGGCCAGAGATCCGGCGTCGCGTTTCGATTCACCCAAGGACTTTGCGGAGACGTTGACCTCCCAGGTGGTCGTCGGTCGCGTAGGCCGGCGGCGGCTGGCTGTTCTGCCACCAGCCGTCATGAGTGACGCCGGGGACCAGGGCCATCTGGAGTTGGGTCTGCACGAGGCTTTGATCTCTCCTCTGGGCCGAGGCGACGTGGCCGTGCTTGCCCGAACCTCGGTGCTGCAATACCGAGGGACCGACAAGCCAGTCCGGGAGATCGCTCGCGAACTGGAGGTGGATGCCGTAGTCGAGTCCTCGATTCGCAGGGGGAACGACACAGTGGGCATCCAGGCCCGTCTCATCGACGGGTCCAGTGAGGAAGGTCTTTGGTTCGACTCGCGCGAAGGGCCCCTGGCAGACCTGTCCCAGCTGTGCGCTGACGTGGCAGACGCCATCGCACATGAGATCGAGGTGGCGCTGCCCGCGCCAACGCCACCGACGCGAACTCAAGCCGACCGACGACAGATCAGCTCCGAGGCCTACGAGTTCTATATGCGGGGCCGTGTGCACCAGGAGCGGTTCACACCGGAGGATTTCGCGAACGCGATCCGGTACTTCGAGGCTGCCCTGGAAAGGGCGCCGGACTACGCGCCGGCGCACGCGGGAATCTCGCTCGTACTCGGCTCCCAGATCGTGCTCGGGGTGAAACAACCATTGGACGTCGGTCCCCTGTGGAGGAGACACGCGCTGCGGGCCGTAGAGCTGGATTCCGACCTGTCCGATGGGTACATGGCCCTGGGAGGGGTATACAGTTGGTTCGATTGGGAGTGGGGCCCGGCGGAGGCCGCCTTCGAGCGGGGTCTAGGACTTGCGCCGCACGACGCGCAGATCCGGACGTTCTACTCACACTTCCTGAGCATGATGGGGCGGACCGAAGAGGCCCTGGCGCAGGGGCAGCGAGCGCTGGAGATCGATCCGTACAACCCGTTCCACCGGACGATGTACAGTGCCATCCTCGTGCACGCGCGACGATGGACCGAGGTGGACGAGACGGTGGAATTGGCCTTGGCAACCTCACCGAACGATGCCCTTGCCCACCTGGTCCTCGGGTTCTCTCGGTTCCATCAGGAAAGGCTCCCGGAGGCGATGCGCGCGTGGATGAAATACTTCACGATCGTGGGCGACGTCGAGGTGACGGATGCCTTGCGCGGTGGTGACGAACCGGGAGAATTCGCTACAGCTTCGAGGCGTGCGGCGGAGGTTCTGGTGGCACGCAGTCGGGAGAGGTTCGTGCAGCCCACCATGATCTGGTGCCTATTCGACTGGGCGGGCGAGATCGATTCGGCCATGGAGTGGATCGACAAGGGAATCGAACTGAAAGACCACTCCATCGCGTACCTGGCCGCCGCCCCGTACTCTGCCGCTCTGGAGAGTGATCCGAGGTTCCTCGATGTCCTGAGGCGCCTGGACCTGCCGGTCTGAGCATATGTGGCGGGCCATCTGACACTCGATTCGTCGATACACAAGGCGCAACCGCAGAAACAGACGTGCCCCAACACCCGATTCCTGATCCAGGGCGACTAACGTAAAGGCGAGCTAGATTGGGCCCCTGAACCGACCCGGCGAGGAGCGGGGAGAGGAGCCCGATGCGG
>JAOUPR010000132.1 GCA_029879725.1 Gemmatimonadota bacterium
TCCCGTGGGGAAGAAGCGGTCCGGGAGGCCACGCCCCTCGTGTCGGCGTCCCTGCGCATGCAGTACGCCGTGCAGGGTGACATGTGGCTCATCATGGAGTTTCTCGCTTCCGAGAATCAGGCCGAGCTCGACGAGTACTGGGCGATCCATGAGGCCACCGTCGAGTCGTTCGACGACTGGGCGACCGCCGTGCTCGAGGGAGGCGAGGTGGAGGGCGTGCACGTCGTGCCGGCCAGTGATCCCGAGCTGCGAACCGTCGTCGAGCAGGCCGATGTCTTGCACAACGACCGCTTTCAGCCGGAACTCCAGGCCGTCTACGATCTACGGACCCAGATCTTCCGGGCGGAGGCACAGGGGAACGCGGCGGAGGCCGCTCGGCTGAGCACCCAGGTGACCGCGGCGGACAAAGCCGCCGACGCGGTGGGCGACGAGATGCAGGAGTTGGTGTCGCGGATCGCCACGCTCGCCCGGACGAACATCGCGGAAGTCGCCGCCGAGTCCGTCGCCGCCGCCAGCGGAGCGCGGACCTCCCTCATCGTGTGGTCGGTGGTGGCGGCGCTCCTCGCCGTGGGGCTCGGGCTCCTGCTCGCGGGATACCTCTCGCGCCCCATCGTCGGCGTCGTGGAAGTCGCTCGGGAGATGGCGATCGGGAATCTGGACCACTCCTTCACCACCGATCGCGGGGACGAGATCGGGGATCTCACCCGAGCGTTCGCCGACATGCGCGACGGGATCCGCGACGTAGTGAACGACATCTCTCGGACGGCGGATGCGGTGAGCGCGGGTCAACTGAAGCACCGTGGGGACGTCAGTCAATTCCAGGGGGCGTACGCCGCTCTCGTGTCGGGGGTGAACGGGGTCGTGGATGCCTTCGTCAAGCCCATTTCCGTGACGTCCCGATACCTGGAAGACATCAGCCAGGGTCGCATTCCCGCGAAGATCACCGACCCGTACCATGGTGACTTCAACCAGATCAAAGGAGCGGTGAACCAGGTTCTGGCCGTCATGGAAGGACTCCTCGAAGAAACCCGGTCTTTGACGGCGTCCGCCCTGGCCGGCGACCTGTCCGCCCGTGGAGACACGTCGAAGTATGCCGGCGGTTGGCAGGATCTGGTGGGAGGCATCAACCAGACGCTCGACGCGGCCGTCGCGCCCATCCAGGAAGCGAAGGAAGTGTTGGACCGCGTGGCCGCCAAGGACCTGACCGCCCGCATGGTGGGTGACTACAAGGGCGACCATGCCCGCATCAAGGAAGCGCTGAACCAGGCGGTGGACAATCTGGACAACGGGATGACCCAGGTGAAGGCCGCGTCCGATCAGGTCGCATCCGCCGCCGACGAGATCAGCTCCGGGAGCCAGTCGCTCGCGCAGAGCACGTCCGAACAGGCGAGCACGCTCGAGGAGGTCTCCAGTTCACTGCAGGAGATGACCTCCATGACCCAGCAGAGCGCCGCCAACGCCCACGAGGCGAGGGGGCTGTCGGAGTCGGCACGCCATTTCTCCGAGAAGGGCGTGGACTCGATGAAGCGCCTGGTCGCGGCCATGGAGAAGATCAAGGCTTCGTCCGACCAGACCGCGAAGATCGTCAAGACCATCGACGAGATCGCCTTCCAGACGAATCTTCTCGCCCTCAACGCCGCGGTGGAAGCGGCGCGCGCCGGCGACGCGGGGAAGGGATTCGCGGTGGTGGCCGAGGAAGTTCGCAATCTCGCCATGCGCAGCGCCGAGGCCGCCAAGTCCACCGCCTCTCTCATCGAGGAGTCGGTGCAGAATGCCGAAGGCGGGGTGACGTTGAACTCCGAAGTCATGGCCAACCTGGAGGAAATCACATCACAGGTGGTGAAGGTGAGCGAGGTCATGGCCGAGATCACCTCGGCGTCGGAGCAGCAGAGCAACGGGATCCATCAGGTCACGACCGCGGTGGAGCAGATGAACCAGGTCACCCAGCAGACGGCGGCCAACGCGGAGGAATCCTCCAGCGCTTCGGAGGAGCTCTCCGGGCAGGCCGAAGAACTGAAGTCACTCGTCACGCAGTTCTCCCTCACCGACGCGGCGTCGGTGGGTCCGGCGTCCCGCGCCGGCGCCCGCCGGTCGAGTCCCCGACAGGCGCGACCGCGTCCCGCCGTCGCCCGCGAGCTCGCACCCGCGGGAGTGGCCGGCGCCGCGGCGCACCATCTCATCCCGTTCGACGACGATGACGTCCTGAACGAGTTCTGAGACGCGTCCGGAACGCTCGGGGAATCCCCCGGGTCGGACATTCGCAGAAGGGTCTCCCGGGTTGCCGGGGGGCCCTTCTGCGCGTTCCACGGTTCCTCAGAAGAGGAGCAACCGCGTCACCTTGATCGTGAAGTACCGCTCCAGCACTCCCGGCCCCGCCCGGGACCTGCGCTCGGTGAAGAGGAAGAACAGGTCGCTCAGCGGTGCGTGGATGTAGTTGGCGCGAAGATTGGTCACCACTTCCTCGGAGGCGGCGTTGTACTGCACGAATCCGGAGAAGTTGAAGGTGGTGCTCCATGCGTACTGGAGCCGCGCGCTGTAGAGATCCGCGGGAAAGGAGGTCCCCTGCACGTCGAGCGCGTTGTGCGTCGCGTCCAGGTCGAGAACCACGTGGTGGTTCGGCTGCCACCGCGCTCCTCCGCTCACGGTGTAGCGGGTTCCGTCGTAGAAGCCCCCTCCCGATACGCTCACGTTCCCGGACAGCGCCTTCCCCTGGCTGGACCGATACGAGACGGACCCCTGCGCGAACTCGTAGTCGCCCGCCGGGATGGACACGCCCGGCCGCACACGGAAGGGGCCGTCCAGCCGCTCGAAGTTCCGCGTGTAGGACACGGCCAGCGACGACCGGTCCATGAAGCTCACCCCGAGCGAAGCCCTCTCCTCCCGGGACTCGAGCACACCCGCCAGGTCCGTGGTGTACGTCCACTCCACGTAGGGGTTCACCTCCAGGACGCTGGACCAACCTGGGCGGGGATGGATCCCGAGTGTGGCGTAGCTCTCCCGCATGGCCCGGCGACGCACGAACCCCATCCCCGGCTCGAAGTCCTCGCCGACCCGGCGCACCGCCGCCGAAGTGTTCCAGAAGCGGTCCCGCCACCCCACGGAGAAGCGCCCGGCCCAGTCCTCCTGGTCGCCCTTCCTCGACCCCGCCGCGTACGTGTTCACGTAGAGGTTCCCGAAGAGGTTCAGGTTGGCGTCGACCCCATACGCCTGGTTGGTGGCCGAGTCGGCGCTGGTGACGTCGCGGTTCGTGAATACCGCGCCCACGTCCGACTTTCCGAATACCCGTTGGCGTACCCGCGCGACGGTGAAATTCTCGGCGGGGAGGGAGTCGAATTCCTCCCCCTGCACGTTCAGGAGTCCCACCTCCATCCCGCCGACCCGCCCCGTCAGGCGAGCGCCCCCCAGGAGGGGAACCGGGCTCCCTCCGGTGAGCCCGATCCGCCGGGAGTGGAAGAGCGTCATGTCCCGCAACGACGACCCCAGCCGCGGCCCACCGGGTCCTCCGTCCACGTCTCCGAAGGTGAAGGTCCCGGAGTTCTCCAGGAAGAACTCCCTCAACTCGGGGAAGAAGACCGGGAAGCGCGTGAGGTTCACCTGCTCCTGGTCCACCTCCACCTGGGAGAAGTCGGTGCGCCAGGTCAGGTCCAGCGTCATGTTGGGAGTGATTCCCCACTTCACGTCCACACCCCCGTCCCCGTCCCGCCCCACGGCCTCGGTGGGGATCGCGCTCCCCGACGCCCGGGACGCCAGCGCGAAGGGCTTCACGCTCAGGTTCCGCCCGGCGGGGAGCGAGCCCATCCCGGTGATCGTCCCGGCCCTGGACATGAGGAAGATCCGATTCCTCCGGTCCAGCGGAGCCCAGTACGAGACTTCGTTGCGCCTCCGGATACGGCGCAGGAGGTTCATCCCCCACTCCTGCTCGGCACGGGTGGGATCGAAGCGGAGGGTCCGCCAGGGAATCGCCATCTCCGCGGTCCACCCCCGGTCGTGGATGGTGGTCTTCACGTCCACCACGCCGTCCCACCCGTAGTCCCGCGAGCGGCCGTCGTCGAACCCCTGGCCGTCCTTCACGCCTCCGGCGGGGTTCACGAAGAAGATGAAGGAGCTCCGCCGGTCCAGGTATGTATCCAGGGTGACGCCGAACGCGTCCATCTCCTCGAAGAGGATCCCCGGGGAGTCCCGCTCCATCCCCCCGTACACCATCCCCTCCGGCTCGGAGTCGAAGAGCTCGGCACCGATGTACAGGTACGTGTCGTCGAAGGTCACCCGCACCTCGGTTCGCTGACTGGGCGGCATCCCCGCGTCGGGCTCCGCCTGCACGAAGTCGGTGATGGGCCCCACCGCCGCCCACGCCGCCTCGTCCAGACGTCCGTCGATACGGATCCCCGTGCCGGGCTTCACGTGGAGAACCGGCCGGGGAGTGGCCTCCGGGTCGACGGTGCGGCCGTTCTGCTGCGCGCCCGCGGGCGCCATGGACAGGAAGGCCAGCGCCGCGGCGACACAGGCCCGGGAAGAGATGGTGGACACGTAGGGCAGATCCGGACGAAGGGGATACGGGGAGCGGGGGTGAAAGTGACGCGGCGCCGCGGATTGGACCAGAGGTCCGGCCCGGAACCCTACCCGAGCATCCCGAGGAGGTCTCCCGCCGCCTCCACCACGGGATGGTCCGGCGTCAGCACGTCCGGCGCTCCGAACCGAGGCCGCCCCCTCCCCCGGGCGGTGAAGAGGACCACCGTGTGCCAGTCCCCCCAGAAGCTGGACCACCAGCGCACCCCGGCGTGGCCCGCGTCCCACGCGGCCCGGGCGATGGGTTGGGTACGGTCACGATGGCGCGACGCCGTCCGGTCGGGCCCCACCCCCAGCTTCGTCAGCGTGGTCGGGTCGCACAGATCGGCGAGCCGTTCCGCCGTGGTCGGGGGAAGGTGGAGATCGACCACGGCCAGGGGGAGGCCCGCGCGCACCAGATGGAACGCCTCCAGCCGCCGTCCCCGCCACGGTTGGAGGACCTCCGCCACCGCGTGCTCGGGCGACTCGGCCAGGTACAACGCAGGCGAAAGATCACGTGGGAGATCGAAGCGCCCTCGACCCGTGGGCGCGGGAATGAAGGACGACGAGAAGCGGGCCCCCGCCGCCGCGCGGGGGTCCCACGGAAAGACCCGCCAACACCGGCGCGGAGGCTCAGGCGAAGACACCCGCCTTCTCCGCCTCGATGGCCCCGATGACGTCGGCCACCCGACCCGAGCGGATCATCTGTGCCGGCGACCGCTCACCGAGGTGGGCGTTGCGCCCCTGAAGCCATCCTTCCACGGCCTCCGCCGGAAGCCACCGCGCCAGCATCTCCACCACCAGCGCCAACCCCCCGAGCCGATCGGCGTTCTCGTCTCCCGGATCCTGTCCCCTCTTCCATCGGGAAACCTGCGATGGAGA
>JAOUPR010000133.1 GCA_029879725.1 Gemmatimonadota bacterium
GGAGCCCTGCGCCCCGGCGGAAACGGATCGGAAGCCTCCAACTCCCGGGAGCTGGCCCCGGTCCGGGTGGAGATCCGGGTGGCCGGAGGGGAGGGATTCCTCGACGCCTTCTCTCCCACCCACGGGCTGAACCAGGAGCGGGACCGAGACGATCTGCTGGTCCGGCTCACCGAGACCGCACCCACCGGCCCCGTGTCCATCTTCCTCCCCCGGCGCGAGCGGCTGGCCGGTGTGACGGTGGTGGCCCACCGCCCGGCGGGAGACGACGGCTACGCGCTCTTGAGTCTCACCCCTCCCGCGGTCGGCGGCGCCTCGCAACCGCGTGACGTGGTGGTGGTCACGGACGTGTCCGGATCCATGAGCGGTGCGAAGATGGAGCAGGCGCGGGCGGCGATCCTGAGGGTGCTGGACGGGCTCGGATCCGCCGACCGCTTCCGCCTCATCTCCTTCAGCAACGCCGTGACCCCCGCGGACGAAGGGTGGGTGGAGGCCACGCCGGACGGGCGCGCCCGCGCGCGCAGCTGGGTGAATCGCCTCCGCGCCGACGGCGGTACCAACATCGACGGCGCCCTCACCGAAGCCTTCCGGCTCCGGCCCGGGAGGGGACGGCTTCCCGTGGTGCTCTTCCTCACCGACGGGCTTCCTTCCGTGGGTGAGCAGGATCCACGCCGGCTGGCCGACGCGGCCGCCTCGCGGCGGGGCGATTTCCGGGTCTTCGCGTTCGGAGTGGGGCACGACGTGAACACGAGGCTCCTGGACGGGTTGAGCGCGGCGACCAGGGGGAGCACGCAGTACGTGCAGCCGGGTGAGAACGTCGAGCGGGCGGTGTCCCTCCTGGCCCAGCAGATCAGCCACCCGGTGCTCACGGACCTGCGCATCGAAGGCTCTCCGGTCAGACTCACGGAGATCTATCCGGTGGACATCCCCGACCTGTTCTCGGGGGAGAACCTTGTCCTCCTGGCGCGGTACGCCGCCGATGGAAGAGGGAGCGTGACCTTCACCGGGAGCCGGGGGGAGTCCCGCGTGCGCGTCACCGCCGATGCGGAATTTCCCCGACGCGAGGACCGCAACGACTACCTCCCCCGTCTCTGGGCGGCCAGGAAGCTCGGGCACCTGACCCGACAGCTCTGGCTCGAGGGCGAGTCGCCCGCCCTGGTCGAGGAGATCCGGTCCACGGCCCTCCGCTACGGCCTTCCCAGCCCGTTCACCTCCATCCTGGTCCAGGAGCCCCAGGCCCTGGACGTGGTGGTGGGGACGCGGTCCCCCGCGCCGGCCGCCGTGAGGAGGGAAGCCGAACGCAGGGTGATGTCGGCGGCCGAACAGGCCACGGGAGCGGGTGCCGTGGGGATGGCCGAATCCGCCCGGGACTTCCGTTCGGCGGCGCGGGCAGACCAGCTGGACGAGCTTTCGGCGCCCTCGGTGTCGGCCGGCGGACGGAGCCGTATCCTGGCCGGAAGGGTCTTCGTGGCGCAGGATGGGGTATGGAAGGACGTGGAAGCCGACGCCGGGTCTCCCCTCGTGAGCGTGCGCCGGTACAGCAGGGCGTGGTTCCAGGTGGTCGCCGCGCTCCCCGAGCTGGAGGACGTGGCGCGGGCCGGTGACGACTTCGAGGTGGGCGGGAAGGGGATGCGCCTCCGCTTCGACGACGCAGGAGAGGAGACGCTGGACGAACGGGCGCTGTCTCGCATCGTGCGGGCGTTCCGGTAGAAGACGACAAACCACGATGGGCCGTGCATGAGCATCGACTGGAACGAGATCTACCGCGGGACGTTCCCGGGCCTGGTCCGGTTCCTCCACCGCAAGGTGTGGGATCCGGAGCGGGCCCGGGACCTGGCCCAGGAGGTGTTCGTGAGGGCGCTGCGGGAAGCGCCCCGCGATCCCCGCGCGTGGCTCTTCCAGGTGGCGGCGAACCTGGCCCGGGACGAGGCCCGCACCGTGCTGCGCCGCAGAAAGCACCTCACCTTGCTGGGGCCGGACCTTCCCGGGCCGGCCCCGGCTCCGGATCCCCACCAGATGGTGGAGCGGAGGGAAGAGCAGGACAGGCTACGCGCCGTCCTCGAGAAGATGGGAGACCGCGACCGGGAGGTCCTGGAGCTCTGGGACGCGGGGATGGACTACGGAGAGATCGCCGCCCGCGCGGGTCTCTCGGTCGGTGCCGTGGGAACCACGCTGGCACGGGCGCGGAAACGGCTCGTGGCGTTGTACGAGATGGAGGAGAAGGCTCATGAAGCCCGTGGATGACAAGCTGAGGCACGTGACCGAGGGAGAGGTCCACACCTTCCTGGACGGTCAGGTGGACGCGCTCGGTGAGGACGAGGCCCGCCGGATCAGGGCGCACCTCGCCGCGTGTTCGGCGTGCCGGGACAGACTGGTGGTGGAGGACGCCGTGCGGGAGAGGGCCGGAGCCCTGTTCGCGGCGGACGACCCCATGGAGGGATGGGAGCCCCCGACACTCCACGACCTGCGAGCCAGGGCGACGGGGCCGGGAATCGGGACGCGGATGCGCCGGGGTGGTTTCACCCTGGGATGGGCCGCTTCCGTGGTTCTCGCCCTGGGGATCGGCTACGGCATCGGGACGGACCAGGGGGGGCTGCGGGACGACGTCTCCGGGGGTGTCCCGTTGGACGACGCGGGGAGGTTGGGTCGCGCGGTAGTCGAGAGTCCGGAGGCGGCGTCGGCTACGCCGCAGAGCGCGCCGCCGAGCGCGCCGCCGAGTGAGACGGGGGGGGTGACGGTGGAGCGGGCGACCGGACCGGCCGCAGGGGCCGCACCACCTCTGCGGATCGAACCGGAGGCGGAGCGGATGGAGGTGCTCGCGGTCGTGCCCGCGGAGGCGCCGGCGGAGGTCGCCGCGGAAGAGGCCGCTCCCGTGGCGGTCCAGGACGCCGTCGCCCTGGGCGCCGTCGCGGACGCCCGCGGTGGGCGAGGGGAGGCCGAGGTCGCCGCCGCTGTCGAGTCCCCGTCGCGGAGCGTCACGCTCGAGGCCCGACGGACGGCTCCGGCGGCGACGAGGGAGGCCGCGGCGCCCTCGGTCTCACTGGACGAGATGGTGGTGGCCGGGGCCGCCGCCTCGGTGACCGAACACGATGTGTCCGAGGTGACCTTCTCCGGGGCGCAGGTCACTTCCGTCCGGGAGGTGGAGGTGTGGCCCGGGCAGAGGGGACTTTCCGTGCGGCAGACCCTTGCGGACGGACGCCTGGTGGAGGTGCTCCTGGCGAAGCCGTCGGACGCGGGACCGATGCGTCCCCCACCGCGAGTCATCTCCCATCTGGCGGGCCGCGAGTGGGTCGCCCACGAACGGGACGGATCGTGGATCGTGGTCGCGGGTGCCCTTCCCGTGGCCGACCTGACCGCGCTGCTGGATACACTTCTCCTCTCGTGAGGCGACGGGGGGTCCGCCCGCAGTCGGCGCGCCCCCCCCGCCCTTCACTCGCCGGTCAACGCCACCACGGGAGGGACGGTGCTCGCCCGGCGGGCCGGCAGGTACGTCGCGAGGCTCGCCGTGAGGGCCAACACCGCGATGGAGGCCAGGGCGAAGGTGGGACCGCCTCCGTTCTCGAACACGTTGAGCGTCTGCGAGATCATCCGCTGGATCACCCATGCCAGGGGAACGCCCACGGCCATTCCCACTCCCGCGAGAAGCATGCCGGAACGAGTGATCATCCCCACGACGGCGCCACGCCCCGCGCCGAGGGCCATGCGAATCCCGATTTCGCGCTTCTGCTGAGTCACCGAGTGGGACATGACGCCGTAGATTCCCATGGCCGCCAGGAGGAGCGCGATGCCCCCGATGACGCCCAGGAAGATGGAGATGGACCGGGGCCCGGCCAGGGACTCGGCCACGTGACTCTCCAGGGTACGGACGCGCGCCAGGGGCTGGTCGGGGTTCACCGACCACACCGCCCGGCGGACGGCGTCGGAGAGGGCCCCCGTCTCGAGCGTGGAGCGTACCGCGATGGCGGGGTTCCTCTCCGGACCCTGGGCGGCGGGGACGTAGATCCCCTGCCCACCCTCTCCGGCCAGGGCGAGACGCTCCTGGAGCACGTCGTCGGCGACGCCCACGATCACACGGGACTCGTCGCCCACGGTGACCGACCTTCCCAGGGGATCCTCTCCGGGGAACTCCCGCTCCGCGAACGATCGGCTCACCACCATCACCGGCTGCCCTTCCGGGCCGTCCACCTCGCCGAACGTCCTCCCCTGGAGAAGGGGGATCCCCATGGCATCGAAGTAGCTCGGGTTCACGGCCTGCGTACTCACCGTGGGCTGTTCGGAGGGGTCGGGCACCGGTCGTCCGTCCACCGTGTAGCGCGACTGGGGATTGCTGCGGCTCCGCGGAAGACTCGACATGAGGGCCACTCCACCCACCCCGGGCACGTGTTCGAGCGCGCGGATCAGTTCTTCCTGGTAGGTCCAGACCTCCGTGTCGGAGGGGTACCGGTCGTCTCCGATGGATACCTCGAGTGTGAGGAGCCCTTCCGTGTCGAACCCCGGGTCCGCGTTGGACATACGGTCGAACGCCTCGACGAGGATCCCCGAGGTGGTCAGCAGGGCGAGCGCCACCGCGAACTCACTGACGACGAAGGCGTTGCGGATACGCTTCCGGCTCCGCCCCGCGGTGCCGCCGCGCGCTCCCTCGCCCAGCGCCTCGCGGAGGTCGGCCCGCGCGGCGTGGATCGCCGGGGCCATCCCGAACACGATGCCGGCCATGACCGATACGGCGAGGGTCGCCACGACCACGCGGGGCGACAGCACCGGCATCAGCGTCGCGGGAAGTTCCGCGGGCATGGAGGTCTGGAGCCAGCGCACCACCCAGATGGCCAGAATGCTGCCGATGACTCCGGCCACCGCTCCCATGACCACGCTTTCCGTGAGGAGTTGCCTCAGGATGCGGTGACGGCCGGCACCCATGGCGGTGCGCACGGCGATCTCCTTCTGCCTCGACTCGGCGCGAGCCAGGAGGAGGTTGGCGACGTTGGCGCACGCGATGAGGAGCGCGAAGATGGTCACCGCCGTCATCACGGAGAAGAGCCTACGGTCGGTGGGGCCGGGGAAGAAGGATCGGACCGGGGCGGAATGGAGCTCCCACCCTCGGTTCGCGTCGGGATGTTCCGAGGCGAGTCGGGCGGACACGCCCGCGAGCTCCCGCTGCACCGCCGCTGCGTCGGCGCCGGGAAAGAGGCGCCCGAGCACGAGGTAGTTCCGAGAGTCGTGTCGGTCCATCTGGTCCACGAAGTCCGTGGGCCGGAATACGTCCACGTTGGCCGGGAGCATGTCGAAGGTCGCGGGCATGACGCCGATGATCGTGTAGATGGTGCCGTCTACCGTCATGGTGCGCCCCAGCACGTTCGGGTCGCTCATGAACC
>JAOUPR010000009.1 GCA_029879725.1 Gemmatimonadota bacterium
TGACCACCAGCATCGTCCAGGTCACCGACCTGGGAATCCACACCAAGACGGGTGTGGACGACCTGGCCGTGTGGGTGACGGGAGTGGGGGACGGCGTGTCCCGTCCAGGCGTGACCGTCCGTCTGCACGATCGGTCCGGCGCGGTCCTCCACACGGCCACCACCGACGGCGACGGCATGGTTCACTTCCGGGACCGGGATGGAGCCTGCCGGGGCGACTGTTCCGCCGGGTACGTCTCGGCGGAACTCGGAGACGACCGGGCGGTGGCGTCCGTCTCGGCGCACGGAGACGAGTTGAGCCCCTGGCGCTTCAGTCTCCGGAGCGCGTGGGGGTCGGGTCGTGACCCGGTGTCGGTGGCGGTATTCACCGAGCGGGGGATCTACCGTCCCGGAGAGCCGCTCTACGCGAAGACCATCGTGCGCGAGGGAGCCCTCGGAGACCTGGCCGCGCCGGCCGCCGACTCCGTCCGCTGGCTCTTCTCGGACCGCGAGGGTGGGGTCCTCCATCAGGAGGTGGCGGCCCTGAGCGAATTCGGGACCGCCGACGTGGAACTGGAGCTGTCCGCGGACATGCCGCTCGGGACCTATCGGGTCCAGACGCAGCTGTTCCGCAAGAATGCGTGGCAGGGGTACGGTTTCGCCACGTATCGTGTGGCGGAGTACCGTCCGCCGGAGTTCCTGGTGGACGTGCTCACCGACGACGAGCCGCGTATGAGCGAGGAGTCCGTGGACGCCACCGTGGTGGGCCGTTACCTGTTCGGCGCCCCCATGGCCGGAGCGCCGGTGGTCTGGCAGGTGCGCCAGGACCCGGTGTCGCCGTGGAACCTGCGCATACCCGGGCTGGAGGGGTGGTCGGTGGGCGTGGCCACGCGTTGGTGGGACGGCGAGGCCGGACCGGACGCCAGGATGCTCCGGACCACCACCGACACGCTGGGTCCCGACGGGAGGGGAAGCCTGCGGGTCACGGCGCCGCCGGCGTCTTCCGGGATGCCGTATCGCCTGGGGATCACCGGAACGGTCTCGGACCTCAATCGGCAGACGGCGTCGGGCGGCGCTTCCGTGCTCGTGCACCCGGCGTCTTTCTACGTTGGCGCCCGCACCGGAGGCAATCGGTGGTTCTGGGAAGCGGGACAACCGGTGAACGTCCAGGTGGTCACCACCGCGCCGACGGGTGAGCGCGTGCCCGGCGTGCAGGTGACGGGCAACCTGGTCCGGAGGGAGTGGCATCGGGTACGGCGGACTCGCGACGGCGTGTCGTCCACGGTGGGGTCGTGGGTGCAGGACACGGTGGCCACGTGCCAGGTCCGCACGGCCGCCGAGCCCACCTTGTGCACCGTGACTCCGCCGGCGGGTGGGTCGTACATCATGAGCCTGGAGGCGAGAGACGCGCGCGGGCGCGTGGCTCGCACCACCTTCTACCGGTGGGCGTCGGGGGCCGGATGGGTTCCCTGGTGGGATTCGGACCAACTCGAAATGGACGTGATCCTCGATCGCCAGCGGTACGAGGTGGGCGACACGGCCACCGTGATGCTCGCCGCGCCCTTCACGGACGTGGAGGCGTGGGTGACTGTGGAACGGGAGCGGATCCTGGAGAGTCGCAGGGTGCGCATCACCGACGGCGCGACGACCTTCCGCCTTCCCATCGACGAGCGGTTCGCGCCCAATGCGTTCATTTCGGTCTTCCTGGTTCGGGGGCGGAGCGCGCCTCCTGGACCCCTCGACGATCCGGGCCGCCCCACGATCCGGGCGGGGTACGCCGAGATGCGGGTGGAACCGGAGGTGAAGCGCCTGAAGGTGGACGTCTCCCTCGACCAGGAAGAGTACCGTCCCGGAGACGAGGCCGAGATCACCTCCCGGGTCCGCGATTCCGGAGGACGGGGCCGGCGCGCCGAAGTCACGCTCTGGGCGGTGGACGAAGGCGTGCTCTCCCTCACGGACTTCAAGACGCCGGATCCGGTGGGATTGCTCTATCCGTCACGGGGGCTGGGCGTGAGGTTGGCCAGCAACATGTCTTCCGTGGCGGCGCAGATCCCTGAAGGGGAGAAGGGGGACCGGGATCCCGGCGGCGGCGGTGGCGCGGAGATTGCGGCCATTCTGCGATCGCGCTTCAAGACCACGGCGTTCTTCCTGGGAAGCGTGACCACCGACGCTGCGGGGAATGCGGTGACGAGGGTGAAGCTTCCCGACAACCTCACCACCTTCCGTGTGATGGCCGTGGCGGTGACCTCGGGCGACCGGTACGGGTCGGGCGAGTCCGACCTGCTGGTGACCCGGCCGCTCCTGGCCCGCCCGGCCCTCCCGCGCTTCGTGCGTCCCGGCGACCGCTTCTCGGCGGGGGTGGTGGTCAATTCACGGCTCCCCGGTGCGGCCGACATCCGTACCGACGTGGAGACCCGCGGGATCACCGTCACCGAGGGGAACTCACGTCGAGGGTCCATCGAACCGCTTGGAGGCAGGGACGTCCGCTTCGGGTTCGAGGCGACGGAGGGAGACAGCGCCCACTTCACCTTCAGTGTACGCGGGGGTGGGGAGGCGGACGCGGTGCGCGTGGGGATCCCGGTGCGGCCCCGGTCCCACCCCATCGTGCACACGACGTCGGGAGTGCTTCGCGATTCGGCTTCGGCGGTGCTGGCGCTCCCCGACGACACGGATCCCGACGGCGTCGACCTCGAGGTGAGTTTCGGGAATTCTCCCCTGGGGTACGTCGCCGGGGTGAACCAGCGTCTGAGCGTCTATCCGTACTACTGCTCGGAGCAGGTGAGCAGCGCGGCGCTCCCGCTCATCGCCCTCTTCAGGGCGGGCGACCGTGTGGCCGATGCCGTGCCCGCGGACGCGGAGGAGGAGATCCGGGAGGCGGTGGGGATCCTCACCGGCCGACAGAGGAACGACGGCGGGATCGGGTACTGGAACCAGGGGGATTGGACGTCGCCCACCCTCACCGCGTACGCCGGGCGCGTTCTCCTGGAGGCACGGGCCGCGGGGTTCGAGGTGCAGGATTCGGTGTTCGTGCGCATGGGAGACTACCTCCGCCGGTATCTGAGGGGAGAGTTCGAGGAATCCGCGGTCAGCCATCGCTGGAGCAGGTCCGAACAGCGGCTCGGGGAGCGCCTGGCGGCGGTGGACCTCCTGAGCCGCATGGGCCAGGCGGACCAGGGAACGGAGAACGCCCTGGTGGCCAACGTGGCCCAGATGCGCTGGGAGGACCAGGTGCTCCTGGTCCAGATCCTGGCACGGCGCGGAGACGTGATGCCCGCGCGGGTCCTCCTCGGCCGTCTCCTCCAGGGGGCCCGGGTGGAAGGGAGGTACCTCACCCTTCCCGACGACGACCGGGAAGAGGCGTGGTGGTACTACTTCCGGTCCCGGGCACGGCCGAGCGCGCGTCTCCTGGAGGCACTCCTGTCCGTCGATCGGGCGCATCCCATGCTCGGTCCGGCGGTGGAGCGGCTGGTGGCGGGATCACGGGGAGGGCACCGGCGGTGGTGGTCGAACACCTATGATCAGGGGCTCACCGTGCTGGCTCTGGTCGAGTTGGACGAGGCACTGGCCCGGGCGGAGCCGATTCCGGTGGACGTCCGGGTGGGCGATCAGGTGATCACGCTCACGGCGTCGGACGCTCCCCGGGACACGGTGATCCACCTGCGGGACGTGTCGGACTTCATGACGGAGGGAGAGGTGCCGGTCACGCTGCGCTCGGAAGGCGACGAGCGACCGGTCTTCTGGTATCTCACGCTTTCCGCACAACCCGCCGGGGAGCACCCCCAACCCGTCGATCAGGGATTCACCGTGGAGCGGTGGTTCGAGGATCCGGAGACGGGCGAGCCCGTCACGAGCGCCGTGGAGGGAGACCTGGTGCGGGTGAAGATCAAGGTGACCGCGCCCACGGACCGTGAGATGGTCGTGGTGGAGGACGGACTGCCCGCCGGGCTGGAGGTGGTGGACCTGAGCCTGCGGACGGTGAGTCCCAACGGGCCGGGGAGCTCCGGGCTGGAGTCCATGGTGCCAGCGGACCAGCGTACCCGGTTCGGACGGTGGGACTACGGCTGGTGGTCGCCGTGGGACCACAAGGAGTTCGAGGACGAGCGCGTGATCTACTCGGCCACGGTGCTCTGGAAGGGGACCTACACCATGGCGTACCTGGCACGCGCGACCACCGCGGGGAGCTATCTGTATCCACCCACCCACGCGGAGGAGATGTACAACCCCGGCGTCAACGGACGGAGCGGAGGAGGGACGTTCACCGTGTCTCCCAAGGAGTGAGGGTGGAGCTTCTTCGCCGCATGAGGGAGTCGCCGCGGGCGCGGCGTCTCCTCCTGGCGTACGCGGCCGGCTCGGCCGGCCTGACGCTGTCGGCCGGGGGATGGCTCCTCCTTCCCCTTCCCACCGAGGTGGCGGAGGCGCCGCCGGTCACGGGAGTGGAGTTGGTGGATCGGAACGGGATGCCTCTCCGCTCGACGCGGGCGTCGGGGGGCGCGCGGGGTGGATGGGTGTCGTTGGACGATGTCGATCCCGAGCTCCTGCAGGCGTTTCTGGCCGTGGAGGACCGGCGCTTCTACCACCACCACGGAGTGGACCTCCTCTCCGTGGCACGTGCGGTGCGCGACAATCTGGCCAGCGGTGGTGTGGTGTCCGGGGCCTCCACCATCACCATGCAGACGGCGCGGATCCTGCGCCCGACTCCCCGTACGTGGCCGGGAAAGATCCGCCAGGCGTTGTGGGCGATGCGCATCGAGTCGCACCGCGACAAGGACTGGATCCTGGAGCAGTACATCAATCGGGTCCCCCTGGGACAGGCCACGGTGGGCGTGGCCGCCGCGGCGGAGCTCTACTTCTCCGCGAACCCGGAACGGTTGAGCCTGGCGCAAGCGGCGCTGCTGGCCGGGCTCGCCCGCTCCCCGGCCCGGGACAATCCCATCACCTCGGCGACACGGGCCGCGTCGAGACGGGCCGTGGTCCTGGGGGAGATGCTCGACGTGGGGTACGCCGGCGCCGAGGACGTCGCGCTCGCGCTGGCGGAGCCCCCCGTGGGGCACCGGGAGGAGCCGCCCTTCCGGGCGCCCCATTTCACTTCCTGGGCGTTGGCCCGCGCGAAGGATGCGGATTCGGGGGCGGACCGGGTGCGCACGACGCTGGACCTGGACCTCCAGGAGGCGCTGGAGGCCGAGGTTCGCCACGCCGTGGACGTTCTCGGTGAGCGGAACGTGCGGCACGCCGCCGCGGTCGTGCTGGAGAACGGCACGGGAGCGATCCTGGCCTGGGTCGGATCCCCCGACTTCTGGGCGGACAGCACCGGCCAGGTGGACATGGTGGTATCCCGCAGGCAGCCCGGGTCCACGCTCAAGCCGTTCCTGTACGGCCTGGCGTTCCAGCAGGGGTACACTCCGGCCACGGTGCTCCCCGACGTGCCCCGCGCGTACGCCACGCCCACCGGCCCGTACGAGCCGGACAACTACGACCGGAGGTTCCGGGGGCCGGTGCGTGCGAGAGTGGCCCTGGCCAGTTCGTTGAACGTGCCCGCCGTGGAGCTCGCCAGCCGGATCGGCCCCGGGGCGCTCCTGGGGGTGCTGCGGTCGGCGGGGTTCGAGTCCCTGGACCGGGACGCCACCCACTATGGGCTGGGGCTGGCCCTGGGGAACGGAGAGGTCACCCTCCTGGAGCTCGCGAATGCCTACCGGGGGTTGGCCGCCGGGGGCGTGTGGCGGCCGGTCCGCTGGAGTGCCGCCGACGTGGCGCCACCGGAGGGTACCCGCTTCCTCCAGGCGGGTACGGCGGCCCTCCTCCTCGACATCCTCTCCGATCCCGTGGCGCGGATGCAGGGCTTCGGATCCAACTCGCCCCTGGACTTCCCCTTCCCGGCCGCGGCCAAGACCGGAACGTCACGGAACTTCACGGACAACTGGGCCGTGGCCACCACCGCCGACTTCACGGTGGCGGTGTGGGTGGGGAACTTCAGTGGAAGCCCCATGGAGGCCTCCAGCGGGATCACGGGAGCGGGGCCGCTCCTGAATCGCGCCGTGTACGAGACGGCCCGCCGATATCCTGCCGGCGACTTCGGCGATCCCGGCGTCGTGGGAGGGGAACGCGTGGCGGTGTGCGTTCTGTCCGGAATGCGGGCCGCGAACGGATGCGCGTCGGTGGTGGAGTGGTTCCTCCCCGGGACGGTTCCGCAGAGGGCCGACGACTGGGAGGTCGGGGGGCACGTGACCCTTCCGGCGGAGTACGCCGAATGGGCCGCCGGGGTGTCGAACAAGGTGCGCCCCGGCGAGCCCGACGACGTCGGCGCCCTCCGCATCGCCGCGGGAGAACCCGACGTTGGGGACGGTGCCGGCGCGGATTCCGGGTTCGTGATCCTCTCGCCCACCCAGGGGGACGTGTTCGAGGTGCCTCCCGGCGTGGACGCCCGCTACGCGACGGTCCCCCTGGTGGCCGCCGGCGGAGAGGGCGTAAGGTGGATGGTCGACGGACGCCCTCTGGCGGCGTCCAGGTGGGTGATCACTCCCGGGGTCCACAGCATCGTGGCCCAGTGGCCTTCGGGAATCCGGGATTCGGTGGAAGTGAGGGTGGTGACTCCATGAACATCGATGTGATGGACAGGCGATCCTTCGTGGCGACCGTCGCCACGGCGGGGGTGGGTGCCCTGGTGGCTCCGTCGCGGGTGTGGGGGGGGGCGTCCACCCCCTATCCCTTCGTGGACGGTCTCTCCTTTCTTCCCGAAGACCTGTCCGACATCGGTCGGTCGGGGCTCTCCGCCTTCATCCTGGACGTGTCCGCCGTCGAGCGGGTGGAAACCGACGACGGTTCCATCCGCTACTACCGGTCCTTCGACGCCAGCGTGCAAGCTCTGGTGGCGACGCGACGCGCCCTCCTGAGGGACGAGATCCCCGGGGCTTTCCTCGCCACCCGCGGATCGGACGTGGCGCGGGCGTGGCGGGACGGCTCCACCGCCGTCTTCCTGCAGTTCCAGGGAGCGCAGCCCCTGGAAGGGGAGCTGTGGCGGGTGGACGTGTTCCACGAGCTGGGTCTCCGGGTGATGCAACTCACCCACCACAACGCCAATCCGTTCGCGGGTGGCGCGCTGGACGCGGCGCCCACCGGACTCACGGAGGCGGGACACGACCTGGTGGCCCGGATGAACGAACTGGGGATGATTCCCGACATCTCCCACGCGTCGGATCAGACGGCCATGGACGTGACCGCGGCCAGCACGCGTCCCGTGATCCTTTCCCATGGCGCGGCGCGGGCCTTCGTGCGCAACGCGCGCTGTGCGCCGGACGAGGTGATCCGGGCGGTGGCCGACACCGGGGGGGTGATGGGGATCTTCATGATGAGCTTCTGGCTCACGGAGGACCCCGTGCCCACGGTGGACCATCTGATCGCGCAGATCAGGCACGTGGCCAGGGTGGGGGGAATCGACGCGGTGGCCATCGCCAACGACTACCCCGTGTCGGGCCAGGCGGAGCTCATCGCGCTCGGGAACGACAACGAGGAGGGCGTGAAGGCCTACCACGAGTGGTGGAGGTCGGTGGCGGCGGAGGGGGTCCTGGGGTTCGACGCGGAGCGGCTTCCCCGGCACGTGGTCATCCCCGAGTTGAATCAGGTGCGCCGCATGTTCGTCATCGACCGCGCGCTGAGCGGCGCGGGCTTCTCCCCCTCGGAGCGGGAGAAGATCATGGGCGGGAACTGGATCCGGGTGTTGGAGGAATCGTTGGGGTGACGCCCCGGGAAGGGCGTCAGTAGCGGGAAGACCGGATCCAGTGGTCGGCCCGCGCCCAGGCATCCTGAAACTCCCCGTCCACGACGTCGGCGTCCGCGTCCCTTCCCTGGGCTCGTAGCGCCTGCTCCAACCCGAAGAGGGACCACCCGTTGCGCGGATGGTCCTCCAGGGAGGCCCGGTACACCGCCTCGGCGTCGGCCGGCCGGCCCGCCTCGAGGAGCACCGCGCCCAGCCAGTGCCGGGCGGTGAAGTTGAGGGGCTCGGGCTCGTCGTACTGGAGCCCATCCTCCACCTCCACCGCCTCTTCCAGCGCGGCGATGGCGCCCGGGAGGTCTCCTTCCACGAGGAGGATCTCACCGTTCAGGATCCCTCCCACCACGCCCATGAGCTGGTCCGCGCCGTGGTTGCGGAACTTCTCGTCCGACGCCGACGCGGCACGCACGCGCTCGAGGTACTCCCTGGCGGTGGCGACGTCGCCGGATCTCAGGTGGGCGTATCCCTTCCCGAAGTCCCATAATCCCCTGAAGATGGGGCCGGTCGGGGCCTCTTCCATCTCCAGGATCTCATCGAAACGTCCGAAGCGGAGCAGCGTGAGGACGTGGTAGAACTGGCCGTCGATCTGCAACCGCCCGTAGTCCTTTCCCGCCTGGGTCGCGACGCCTCCCTGGCCGTCGAAGGAGGCCGCGAAGAGGAGCATGTGGAGGTTGTGGGACGGATAGATCGCGAACCCCATCCCTTCCCGTGCCTTCAGGTCGGAGTGCCAGGCCGCGATGTTGGCGCGGACCGCGTCACCCCACCGCCCGATGCGGTTGTAGGTATGGGACGGCATGTGCTGGATGTGGCTCGCGCCGGGGATGGACGATCCCAGGAAGGCCGCGCACGACTCGGCCTTCTCCGGCTGCACCGTGGGCTCGGTGGCGTGGACGTAGAGGTGGCAGGCGCCGGGGTGCCGGACGTCCAGGGCGAGGGTGTGCTCCAGGACCTCATGGATGCGTCCGATCTCGGGGCGCTCGATGTCCCAGCGGCCCCGACGGGGCTGCAGGAGCATGAGCGCTTCGCCGTAGAGCGTGCCCACCTCCAGATCTCCGGGAAAGCGTCCGTACACCTCCCCCATCGCCCGCGCGTACGCCTCGTCCAGGTCGCGCCGCCTCGCCGGATCGTGGACGGGCTCGTATCGCACGGCCATGGCCTCGATCATCGCCCGTTCCACCTCGGAGGCTCCGTGGTCCGCGGCGACCGTCCGCGCCCGCTCGATGGCGTAGTGGGCCAGCGGTGCGTCGTCGGCACCCATGGGTCCGTTGAGGTACGGACCCCACGCCCATGCTTCTCCGAACCAGCACATGGCACAGTGGGGATCGCGGTTGGATGCCTCGTGGAAGGAGCGGGCGGCTGATTCGGGGGCGAACGCGTAGAGGAGCTGCATCCCCTGGTCGAAGTACGCCTGGGCCCCGGCTACTCCGGATACGGGCCGGGTGAAGGGCCCCAAGGCCTCGGTGGTGAGGGGCATGGGGTCGGCGAACAACGCCGGATATTCCGGGGCGTCCTGTCCGGCCACGGCGGTGGGAAGGAGCGCGAGGGCGAGCGCGGCCGAGGTCGGGGAGGGTAGGCGCATGGTCCGGTACTCCTTACGTGGTGGGAATCCCGTCCAATATGATCGCGGATCCGTGGAGCCACAACGAGACGGCGACGGGGTCCGCGCGCGGCTACCTTGGGTCGCCTCTCCCCCAGTACCGTCGGCGCGGAAGCGGAGTTCGGCGAGGCGGGGCGAGGTAGAAGCGCCGGTCGAGCCGGTCGATCCGGGCGTCGTGGGCGTCGACCAGCGCGTCGTGCGCCCGAGCGCGGCGGTTCCGAAGGGAGAGTCTCTCCGCCAACTGCTGGTGCTCCGAGTATTCCTGGGCGATCCGTCCGTTCCGCTGGAGCCAGGCGTCGTCTTCCGCCAGGGCGGACTCCAGGCTGTCGATCTGCGCCACCAGGGGCTCGAGGGAGGTGAGTTGGACATCCACCCAGCACGTGTGGCCGGCCCAGAGGACGAGGTTCACCGCCACGATCACCAGCGCCGCCGCCACGGCCCTGCGGAGCGGGCGGGGATGATGACGTGGGGGCACGGAGGACATCCCTCTACCGGATGACCAGGTCGGTCGCGTTCTCGTCGGTGGTCACGAGGACGATCTGCGTCGCCCGGACCGTGACCACGGTATCCATGTAGAGGGGGATTCCCCCGATTCCCGGTGGGGCGCCCACGGGGAGGATGGGCTCGAAACGGATCCGCACGCGATGCCTTCCGGGGGTGACGGGAATGTCGTGCAGGACGTAGATGGGCCGGTCTCCGCGGGCTCCCCCGGGGTAGATGGTATCGTCCACCAGCCGGGTCTCCTCCAGACCGACCTGAAGGTGGTATGGGGCGATCCGGCCGATGCAGGCGTTCTCGTTCCGCATGTGGACCGGGAGCTTCTCCAATTCCTCGTCGGTGAGTTGCCGGCACTCCTCCATGATGATGCCGTCGACCCTCCAGGAGAGCCGCACCAGTGCGTCGGTGCCCGTCCCGAGGGAGATGGGGATCCGGGACGCGGCGGCGATGGCGATGATGGCGAGGGTTCCCACCACGAATGCGGAAATGCGCTGGAGCGTGCTCATCGGGACCTGATCTCCGACCGGAATTCCTCGATGAGGGCCAGGACGTGTCCGCGCTCGGCGGCTCCGGCGTGTCCCACCCTGACCCTGCTCCGGTCCACGCGCTCCTGAAGCTCCGCCTCGCGTCCATGATGGACGCGCTCGTCGAGCCACTTCACCCCTTCGCGATTCCAGCAATCCCCCGGGCGGCAGGAAACCACCAGCACGCCGCCGGCGCCACCACGGAGGAGCACCTCCACGACGGAAGTGTGGAGGCTCCCCGAGCACGGTACGGGGAGCACGGGCGTCTCCGGAGATCCGTCACCTCGGCCGATGCCGCCGGCGCCCCGTTCGCACGCGATGACCACCACGTCTTCTGGCCCGGGAGCGTGGCGTGTGAGGAATTCCCGCGCATGCGCCAACTGGTCCCGCCCCCCGACGTCGGGAATGCCGATGCACATGGGCGCACAGGATCCGGCGCAGATGGCGCACGCCGTGCACTTGGCGGCTTCCACCACCGCCACCACGCCCTCCCGTCCGTCCGTACGCGGCTCCATGGAGATGGCTTCGTAGGGGCAGTCGATGTAGCACTGCTCGCACCCGGTGCACATCCGCTCGGTCACCACGGCGGGCTGCGGACCCGTTCCCGGCTGCGGCCGCACCAGGGACGGGATCATGATGAGGATTCCGAACCCGGCCAGGACCCCCACCCAGACCGATCCGGCCGGGAGGGCGCGGGTCACGGGGAGCCAGAATCCGTAGAGCACGTCGAAGGGCGTGGCGGACGGCAGATGCAGAAGATCGGCCTTGGGCGTCATCCCCATGGGCCAGGCCACGGAGACCGCGACCAGGAGGAGCGTCGCTCCCCACAGGAGGGGCCTCGGCGGAAGGAGGTAGCTGCGTGCGAGGCGTGACAGATGGATCCACAGCCCCAGCGCGATCCCCACCGGGACGGCGATGTGGGCGAACAGGTTCAGGAAGAAGAACGCGGCGGGCATGTCGCGTTCCCCGACGAAGGTCCGTCCGATGGGCTCGGAGAAGATGGGAAGGAAGTCGAAGAGGCGCGCGCCCTCCGCCGCGAAGAGCTGGGCCTGCACGTCCCACACCATGACGTAGCCGGTCCACCCGCAGAGATAGAAGAGGGCGAAGAGGATGATTCCCGAGATCCAGGCCAGCGCTCGCGGACCCCAGCTCCGGTCCTGGGCGAAGTACCGGATGGCGTGGAGGACGCCCGCCACCACCACGGCCGCGGACGCGTAGCGGTGGAGGCTGCGGATCCAGCGGCCCGCCCATACCTGCTGCGTGATCCGCGCCACCGACTCGTAGGGCGCGCCGATGCGATAGAAGAGGAGGAGGTACAGCCCCGTGACCAGGAGGGCCACGAAGGCGGCGATGACCAGTTGCCCCGTGTAGTAGAGCGGGTTGTATCGCCATGTGTACACGGCGTTGAACGCAGCGTCCAGTCGCGCCAACAGCGCGTGGCTCAACTTCTCCGTCGACCTCAGGAATCGCCGCATATCGGGCAGATGGGGCTCATGGGGGTGACCGCTCCGGCCGCTGCCGGCGGGTTTCCTCTTGCGTCCACCAATTAATCATCTCATCATGACGAACACAACTTCACCCGTGCCACCAAACGAGATCTTGATCCTTTCGCAGACGGCGGTCTACGCACTCAAGGCGGTGCTGCACCTGGCGGAGCAGGCCGCGCACGCTCCGCTGCGCGTGGACGACATCACGAAGGCGGTGGGCGTCCCGAGGAACTACCTCTCGAAGGTCCTGCACGCATTGGCGCGCGAGGGGATCCTCGTGTCCGCGCGCGGGCCGAAGGGCGGATTCCAGTTGGCGGGGCGGGCGGACGAGCTGTTTCTCGGGGAGGTCATCGCGCAGTTCGACGACATCGCCGCGGGATCGGGATGCCTCCTGGGGCGAGAGCGGTGCAGCGACGAGTCTCCCTGTGCCGCTCACCAGCGTTGGCGCGACGTTTCCAACGCCGTGCGACAGTTTCTGGATCAGACGACCATCGCCGACCTCACACACTCGGGAGCGCGCCTGGAATTGGAACACCTCGGCGTCGACTGACCTCGACGTCGCGAACACCCCGTCGGGCCCGGCCTCGTGACCCTCTTTCCACGAGCCCGACGATCCGGTTGCCGAGGCGACCGGCGGAAGTCGACGTATGCGTGACGGTTCAACCTCAAGGAGGGAGTGATGGACGATCCTCGAATGGTTCCGGACGACCCGCCGGAGATCCCGTTCTTCCAGCGTCTCTACGACAGTCCGTTCGTGCTTCTCGCGTTCGGGCTGGTGGTGATGTTGGTGCTCTTCACGTTCTGGGGGCTCTGGGAGGTCTTGACGCTTCCCGAAGCCACCCTGCCCTGAACCCGGAGGCTCGACCATGTACACCACCGGTGTGACATCTCCACAGGGCGTCTGGTGGAAGCCGGCCCACAAGTCGGAGAAGATCTGGTTCACCATCTCCTTCATCTGGTGCCTGATCCTCTTCGCCATGATGCCGTTCTGGCACTTCAAGGGGGGTCAGAACCCCTCCGGTATCCGGGCCAAGGTGAACCCGGCCGACTATCAGGCGCGCGTCACGCAGTTCATACAGGACTATCGCGTGGGGACGGAGAACGGGATTCCCGTCGTGGCGCCCCCCGCGGGGAGCGACGTCTACCTGTTGGGTCAGATGTGGGCGTGGACGCCCATCCTCCAGTTGGAAGAGGGTGCGGAGTACACGCTCCACCTCTCGTCCATCGATCTGAACCACGGATTCAACCTCTACCCCTTCAACGTGAACTTCCAGGTGGTGCCGGGCTACGACTACGGCCTGCGCGTCACTCCCACGGAGGCCGGGGACTATCGCATCGTCTGCAACGAGTTCTGCGGTGTCGGCCATCACCTGATGGTGGGGAAGGTCATCGTGACGGAGTCCACTGACGCGTCCGGGGGGGATCGATGAACACACATGGCGCTGACGCCCCGGCACGGGGCCCGTTCCGGACCTGTCCCACCACCGGACTCCAGGTCCACAATGACGCGGACAACCTGATCAAGGCCAACGCGGTGGCGGCCACGGTGGCCCTCCTCGTGGGCGGGCTCACCGCGATACTCGTTCTATTGACCCGTTGGCAGGCGGTCCATCTCCTGGACGCGGAGATGTTCTATCGCGTCCTGACCATCCACGGGATGAACATGCTCATCTTCTTCATCCTGTTCTTCGAGATGGCGGTGTTGTACTTCGCGTCGGCGGTGATCCTCAACTCCAGGGTCGCCGCGCCGAAGGTGGGATGGGGGGCCTTCGGCCTCATGGTGCTGGGCACCCTCATGGTCGAGTGGACCATGTTCACCGGCAGGGCCGACGTCCTCTTCACCTCGTACGTACCGCTCAGGGCCCACCCGCTCTTCTACCTCGGTGTGATCCTCTTCGCCGTGGGCGCGCTCACGGTGGTGTCCATCTTCTTCGCGACCCTGGTCGTGGCCAAGCGGGAGCGGACCTACACGGGCTCGGTCCCCCTGGTGACCTTCGGAGCCATCACGGCGGCGATCATCGCGGTGATCACGCTGGTTCACGGCGCCGCCATCTACATCCCGACCTTCTTCTGGTCCCTGGGGATGATGAACGTGGACCCTCAGGTGTACCGCCTGGTGTGGTGGGGACTGGGACACTCGTCGCAGCAGATCAACGTGGCGGCCATGGTGTCCATCTGGTACCTCCTCGGCGCGCTCACGGTGGGCGCGGTGGTGGTGAGCGAAAAGGTCAGCCGTACGGCCTTCGTGCTGTACGTGGGATTCATCTCCATGGCCTCGGCGCACCACCTCCTGGTCGATCCCGGGTTCGGGTCGGCCTGGAAGGTCGTGAACACCTCCTACTTCATGTACATGGCGGTGCTGGCCTCCATGCTCCACGGCTTCACGGTTCCGGCCGGCGTGGAGTTGGGGATGCGTCTGCGGGGCTTCACGCAGGGGATCTTCGGATGGCTGCGGCGGGCACCCTGGGGTGACCCGGGCTTCAGTTCGCTCTGGCTCTCCGTGGTGATCTTCGGATTCGTGGGTGGGATCACCGGTGTGACGTTCGGCACCGAGCAGATCAACATCATCGCCCACAACACGCTGCGGATCCCCGGACACTTCCATGCCACGGTGGTGAGCGGGACGGCCATGGCCTTCATGGGGATCACCTACTACGTGATCCCCCTCATCTTCCGGAAGAAGGTGGCCTTCTACGGGATGGCGAGGTGGCAGCCGTACGTCTTCAGCATCGGGATGCTCATCTTCTCGATGTGCATGACGTTCGCCGGAAGCTTCGGGATTCCGCGCCGGCACTGGGACATCACCTTCGCCGGCGCGCCCTTCGACGTGCCGTACTCGCCCGCCGTGAACCTCGTCATGGGGGTCATGGCCATCGGCGGTCTCCTGGCCGCGGTGGGTGGTGGGATGTACATCCTCATCACCGTATGGTCCGTGTTCTTCGGGAAGCCTTTGGGCGCGGAGGCATCGAAGGCGGCGCTGGAGGGATCGGTTCCTCCGGGCGTCTACAACCGGCCCTTCCTCCAGATCCCCGCGGACGACACGGAAGTGAAGGAGCACGGGTGGATGGGGATGATGCCGGGAACGATGATCCTGGTGATCGTCTTCCTGGTCGCGTTCATCGTGTACTATTTCGCGAACTGGAAGCTGCTGTCCTTCGTGTGGAAGGTCGGCTGAACCAGTCTGCTCGGCATCGGGGGGCCGTCACCGTGGCGGCCCCCCGTTTCCATCGAGGTGATGTGAGATGGTGAAGGATAGAAAGGAATGGACGCTGGCCGCCGTGGCGGCGATCGCGGTGATCACCGTGGCCTGGTGGGCCCTGGCTCTCTGGCCGCTTCCCGCGGATACCCCCGTATGGTTGGAGCGCGCGCGGGCGGTCTGCTTCAACACGGGGCCCACGGGGTTACCCACCGCATCCGGGTGGATTCTCCTCATCGGGCAGCCTCTGGGGATGGTGGCGCTGCTCGTGGTGGGGTGGCGCCGGGAGCTCGGGGAGGGGATGGCCATGGCGGTCGGCACGCCCGGTGGCAGGGCGGCCCTCATGGGAAGCGTGCTGCTCGTTCTCACCGGGGCGACCCTGACGGTCGTGCGGGTCCGATCGGCCACGGCCACGGGGATCGTCATCGCCGGGGCCGCCGAGCTGCCCGACACCTATCCGCGCCTGGACCGGGCCTACCCGGCCACCGATGGACTCGTGGACCAGAACGGGGAGTCGTTCTCACTGGCGAGTCTGGGGGGACGGGGCGCTCTGATCACCTTCGCCTTCGCGCACTGCGAGACCATCTGTCCGGTGGTGGTGAGGAACGCCCTCGCGGCGAGGGACGCCGTGGTGGATCACGGGAGCCTGGCGGTGGTGGTGTTCACCCTGGACCCGTGGCGGGATACGCCTTCGAGGCTTCCCGGAATGGCCGAGGCCTGGGGAATGGCGGCCGGCGATTTCGTGTTGAGCGGCTCGGTGGAGGCGGTGGAGAAGGCACTGGAAGGGTGGAACGTCGCGCGGGAGAGGGACGGGCGCACCGGAGACGTGTCCCACCCGGCGCTGGTCTACCTGGTGGAGCCGGACGGGACGGTGGCCTATGCGTCGACCGGCGTACCCTCCCAGCTGGAGGAACTGGCCCGGCGGATGGAGGCGGCGCCTCTGCCGTAGTCGGGAGTCCTCAGAACTCCACGCGCCAACTCACCGCGAAGCTCCGCCCCGGTTCCGGGCGGAAGAACCCCGTGTTCAGCGCCTCGGCGTAGAGGGCGTCCGTGAGGTTCTCCACGGCGACGCCCACGTGGTGTCTCCCCGCGACCCTCATCCCGGCCCGCACTTCGTGGACCGTGAATCCCGGGATGGTGTCGCCCACCGGAGTCGTGCCCGCGATGGTCGCGCGTGAGCCCGAACGGCGGACCGAGTACGCGGCCCAACCTCTTCCCGAGGGTTCGTCGAAGCGGAGCGACCCCAGCACCTTGTCGGGGTAGCTGTCGGCCAGCACGCGGGTAGGATCGCGCCGGTCTTCGGTGGCCAGGACCGTCCAGCTGCCGTCGAGGGTGAACGCCCGGGTGAGGGCCACCTCGGCGCCGAGCTCGACGCCCTGGTACCTCAGCTCGTCCACGTTCACGTTGCGGTAGAACACGGTGCGGCCCAGGGTCTGGCCGGTGGGCTCGAGCACGATCCCGTCGGAGAGCGTGTTCCGGAAGAGGAAGACCTCGGCGCGGAAGCGTTCGCCGCGGGCGCGGGCCCCGACCTCGAGGTTGAGACCCACCTCCGGACGGAGATCCGGGTTCGCTTCCCAGAATCCACGATTCCCACCGGTGTACCCGGTGAAGAAGCGCTCGACCAGGTTGGGTGTCCGGAATCCACGCCCCACGGACGCCAGGAGCTTGAACGAGTCTCCCAGATCGTGGAGGAGATTGAGCGACCCCACGAGGTTCCGGTCGTCGTAGGACCGCGGCGTGGCGTCGTTTCCTTCGGTGGCCAGGCTCTTCGCGGTGACGTCCTGGTAGCGCACTCCCGCCACGATCTCGGTGCCGGGACGTGCCATCCACTGGGACTGGGCGAAGACACCGAGATTCCGGACGCGCGCGTCGGGCACCTGGGGGCCACCGCGGCCGACCACCACCGTCGGGCCGAAACCGAACACGGTGGTCGTGGTGGTGTCGGTCCCTTCCGACCGGTCCCGATAGGCATCCACCCCGTAGGTGATCAGGACGTCGCGGTGCACGAGCTTGCGGAGCTCGATCCGCAGCCCGGAGCTACCCAGGTCCGTGAAGTTGTCGGAGATCACCTCGGTGTAGGCTCCCGGGACGGTGGAGGCCGGGACGTACACCTCGGTGAGGAAGCGACGTTGGTTCCCCTGGAAGTACGCGGAAGCCTCCAGGTCATCCGCGAAACGCAGATCCAGACCGCTGCCCTGGACGCCGAAGGTCGTACGGGCGAAGTCCTGGTCCGGCCACACCAGCCGGGTCTTCGCCTCGTCGGGGCCGAAATTCTCGGGAGCGATCCATCCGTAGCCCGAGTCCGTGGACCGGTATGCCTCGTGGCGTACGAAGACGGAACTCCTCGGACCGGTGGTGTAGCGGGCCTCCACACGGAGGGATCCGTCCCGAACCCCCGAGTCGAAGACTTCGGCCCCGTCGTTCAGGGTAAGGGTGCCGAAGGTGCCCGCCGGCGCGCGATAGGACCCGGTGTCGCGGAACCCGCCGGCGATGCGAAGGCCGAGGGGGCCCGTGGTGGAAGCGATCTCTCCGGAGAGGGTGTAGGCCTCCCCTTCCGAACGCCGTCCGGCCTCGAAGAATCCGTGCGCGCCGGAAACGCCCGCCGGGGCGGGGCGGGTGACGAGGTTCACGACGCCCCCCAGCGCGTCGGAGCCGTACAGGACCGACGCCGGACCCCGCACCACCTCCACCCTCTCCACCGACGACGTCCAGACCAACCCCGTGGGCTCCCCCGAGTCCACGCGCCGGCGCACGTTGTTCAGGCGCAGACCGTCCTCCAGCAGGAGGACGCGCTGGCCGCGCATTCCCCGGATGACCGGTCGCCGCTGGGCGGGCCCCACCCCTTCGGCGTCCATTCCCGGGACACGCAGGAAGAGGTCGGACGCGTTGGCGGGCGCGACTCGGCGCAGGGTGCGCACGTCGATCACGGAGACCGGTGCCGGAGTGGAGTACGTGGACCGGAGGCTCCGGACGGCGGTGACGTTCAACCCGTCCAGGAGGAAGGTCGCGGCGGAGTCGGGAACGGGATGGGTGCCCTCACGAGTCTGGGCGGCCGCCGGAGCGGCCGCCCAGAGAGTGAAAGCCAGCACGCCGTGGGTGATGGTGCGCGTCATGGCGGAGCGGTCAGAAGGTGGCGTTCAGCATCATGTAGAACCACGTGATGCTTTCGGATCCTGCGAAGCGGTGCCCGATCTCGGTCAGCCCGTCGGCGTTCCGCACGTAGCTCAGCCCGGACGTCATGGTCAGGTTGGGCGTGTAGCGATGGCTCACGGTGAGGTCCAACTCATCCGCGAACTTCGCCGTGGTGAGCGTGCTCTGCTGGGCGGCGCGGAAGGTGTGCAGATCGGCGCCCACGCTCACGTCCGGGGCCGGGGACCAGTTCAGCTTCACGGCCATGTCCCTGAGGCCGTGACCCCCGGTATGGGCGGGGATGTCCAGGAACAGGTCGGCGAAGCCGTAGAACTTGTGGTTGGTGGCGAAGAGCGTGTTGAAGACCTTGATCTCACCGTCACCGGGACGGTCGTCACCGGAGAGGTGGTCGTACCAGAGGGTCACTCCACCCTTCCCGTTCGCCACCGTGGTGCCCAGGCGCGCGCCGAACATGTAGGCGGACACGTCGTCCGAGCCCACCGTGCCCCGCTGCATGGATGCTTCCAGCCGTCCCTTGATGGTGCCCTGGATGGGCGTGACGATGTCCCAGCGGGAGCCGAAGGTGTACCGGTTCGATTCCACGGCCGGGGCGCCGTCGGTACGATCGTAGAGAAGGTACACGTCCAGGTTGCCCGGCCCGACGTCCTGGATGGTGCCGTAGGCACCGTATACTTCCACGTCGTTGTCCTGAGTGGGGGCGGTCTCTTCGGCGATCTTGTAGGCCACCACGCTCCCGGCGAAGGCCCCTCCGGGCGCGATGTCGAACCGGGCGCCGTCGAAGGACCTGCCTTGCTGCGTCCACCCCACGGCTCCGACGAGCCGTTGGCCACCCAGGTTGGTCTCCTGCCGTCCGATCATGGCCGTCAGCCAGTCCAGCTTCTTCCCCTTGTAGCGGATGTATCCCTGATGCAGATCCAGGTTGTCCGCCCGGTAGTCGGTGAGCGTATTCGTCTCCTCGCCCCAGAGCCTCACGTCCTGGAGTTCGATGAAGACCGTGAGATTGGCGTCGATGAGCGCCTGTACCGCCGCGCGAACCCGCATGGAGGTGAACTCGTCCACGTCGTTCGCGCCTCTGCGGAGCACCTCGTAGCGGGGCCGGATCTGCCCATGGAAGGTGACCTCCTGCGCCACCAGGGGGGATGCCATCACCAGGGACGCTCCGATGGCGAGCCATCGATTCCTGAACATTTTCGCTGCTCCTGTACCCGGCGTCTCCGGGGGCGGCGGCCGCCACCCCCGGAGGTGCGCTCAGTAGATGTCGTGGGCAGTGTTGTAGACGTTGAACTTTCCGGTGGGCGTGACCACCCAGTCGCCGGTGATGCGGGTCTTCTCCGTCAGCGTCTTGTCGTCGTACACCACGACTTCACCTTGCTTGTCCCAGAGCGAGACCCATACTTCGTCCCCAGCCCGATTGTACTCGAAGTGTACCGCCGCTCCGCGTGGGCCGATGGACCAGCACCGCTCCACCGCCCCTTCGGACTTGGAGTAGACGCATGCCTGACGGGCTCCCTCCGGATCGTTGTTCAACGGCATGTCCATCCATACCCACGGAGAGTTCGGGTGTGTCTTCAGGAAGAGGCTGCCCGTGCCGGTGAACTCCACGCGGCGCACCACCCGCCAGGCCACGTCGGGACGACCCACGGGGTCCGCTCCGTAGACCGTGAGCAGGCCCTGGCCGATATGGACGGTGGCGTTCACCCACCCGTACTCGGGGTCCTCCCAGTTGGCCCCGCGCCCCGGGTGGGGGCGGATCCCCGTCTCGAAGGTGGTGACCAGCCTCTGCTCCTGCACGTCCACCACCGCCATCTTGTCGCGCATGTTGGCCGCGATGAGGAAGTACCGGCCGGTGTGATCCCATCCGCCGTCGTGGAGGAAGCGCTCCGCGGGGATGCGGGACACCAGCGGGAATCCGGGCTTCGAGTAGTCCACGATCCCCACGTGTCCGGATTCCTTCAATCCCAGCACCCAGATCGGATCGAAGTGGGAGGCCACGATGGCCGCCACCCGCACCTCGGAGAGCTCCTCTCCGGTGTCGAACGTGGCGCCTTCCACGCTCTGAACGTGTAGCGGCTCCAGGGTGAGGCCGTCGAAGACGACGTACTGGGTGGGCCAGTAGCACCCCTCGATGAGGTAGCGGTCTTCGTACCCTTCGTACTTGGATCCGTCGACGCTCCGCGCGTCGGCACATCCCTGTACCTCGGCGACCAGGGTGGGCGTCTCCGGCCAGAGGTCGATGAGGCTCACCTTTCCGTCCCGACCCACCACGTAGAAGTACCTTCCGCTGGACGATGCGCGCAGGATGTGCACGGCGAAGCCGGTGTTGATGATCGTCACCCGTTCCTTGGTGTCGCCGTCGATGATGGCGACCTGCCCCGCGTCACGAAGAACCAGCCCGAAGTAGTTCTGCCAGTTCCGCTGCGTGACCGGAGCGCTCGGGCGGCGATTCGCCGGGACGATCAGGCGCCACGACTCGCGGATGACCGACATGGGCCGGGCGGGCGGGGCGGGTGGGGGAAGTTGCACGTACCGGGCCATGAGATCGATCTGGGCGTCGGTGAGGATTCCCGCGTCACCCCACGCCGGCATTCCACCGGGGAGCCCGTGGGTGAGGGTGGCCTTGAGGACCGCCGTCCCCCGTTGGGTCGTGATCTCGGGTTGGATGTTGGGGCCCGTGGCACCGGCGCGGAGTGTGCCGTGGCAGCCCGCACACCGGTTGAAATAGATCTCCTGAGCCTCCGCGAAGCGCTCCTCGGAGAGTTCGACGGGGCCCTCGTCCTCCACGGCGGCCGTGGTGAGTGTCCCGTCGCTCACCGCGGTGATGTACTCCAGCACCAGCTCGATCTCTTCCTCGGTGAGGAAGTTGGGGGCCATGGGAACCTTGTACTGGGCGAGCAGCTCGATTCCGATGGGATCCGTCTGCGCCATCCCCAGGGGGTCCTGGATCCACCGCACGAGCCAGTCGTGCTCGCGGCGCTGGTGCACGTCCTTCAGGTCCGGTCCCACCAGGTCGCCGCCTCCGATGGTGTGGCAGGCGAAGCAGCTGCGCTCGAAGATGGCCTGTCCGGGAGTTGCCGGAGCGGAGGCGACCTCCGCCGCTTCCCCGGATCCTTCGTCCTGCACGTCTCCGCCGCCGCATGCGACGAGCGCGAGGGAGAACGTGAGCATCACACCCGCCGCGAAACGCTGAACCATGTGGAACCTCCTCCGAGTAGGTGTCGCCACCGACATCCGCCAGGGGTGGGAATGGGACGGCCACCGGAAACATCATGTGTAGATGATGAATTACCCCACCACAAACAGCCACAGCGTACGCCGCGGTGAGGTTAGGCGCCGTCAGGATTCGGAAGATTGTGTCGTGGGGAAAATCCCTACAGCGATCGTCACGGCCGGGATGGCGTCACTCGTAGCGCAGCGCGATGATGGGATCCACCTTGGTGGCCCGCCACGCGGGGACGAGGGACGCCAGGATGCCGGTGGCGGCCAGGATCGCGGCGATTCCCGCGAACACCGCAGGGTCGTTCGGGCTCACCTCGAACAGGACCGTCCGAAGCCCCCGCGACACGAGAACTCCCATCGCCACGCCCAGGACGAGCCCGACCAGGATCTGTGTCACCCCCTGCCGCAGGATGAGCTCGAGCACCTGCCTCCCGTCGGCGCCCAGCGCCATGCGGATACCGACTTCCGGCGTCCTCCGGGCGGCGGTGAACGACATGACGCCGTACAGGCCCACGGCGGCCAGGAAGAGGGCGGCGCCACCGAAGACCATGAAGAGCGCGCCGAACACCCTGTAGAACCAGGTGCTCTCCGAGATCCGGTCCGCGAGGGACTGGACGAAATAGGTCGGGGTGTCGGAGTGCACGGACATGACCGCTCTGCGCACGGCCTCGCTCAACGACATGGGGTCGGACGGTCCCCGCGCGAGGATGCTCATGAAGCGCGCGTCGCTCTGGGCCACCGGGACGTAGAATCCCGCCTTCTCCGAATCAAGGTTTCCGACTCCCTCCATGTAGAGGTCCGGGACCACGCCCACCACCGTGAGCCATGGAGAGGAGCTTTCCGACCGGCCCGTCCGGAAGCGGCGGCCCAGCGGGTCCTCCCCGGGAAAGTGCTTGTCCGCGAAGCTCCGGTTGACCACGGCGACGGGGAGGGCGGTCTCGTCGTCGAGGAGGTTGAAGTCTCGTCCCTGGAGAACGTCCACGCCCACCGCGGCGAAATATCCGGGCCCGACCTGTCCCCACCGGGAGAAGGGGTAGTCCCGGTCTTCGGCGTACGCCCGTCCCTCGACCCCTACCGCCGCGCCATTGGAGCCCAGGCCGGGGAGGATCGTGCCCAACGCCGACGCGGTCACTCCGGGGACCTGCTTGAGCCGCGCGTCGAGTTCCCGAAAGAAGATCCGGCGGCTGGCGCTGTCTGGAAACTCGGTCTCGAACAGCCCCACGCGGGCCGTGAAGACGGGATCGGGATCGAACCCGAAGTCGAAGTCCCGCAGCGTGGTGATGCTCTTCGTCATCAGCCCTGCCGCAACCAGGAGGCCCAGCGACATGGCGATCTGGCCCACGACCAGAACACGGCTCAGGCGCCCCACGCGAAGGCTGGAGGACCCCCGTGACTCGTCCTTGAGCACCGAGTTGACGTCCAATCCCGAGGCCTTGAGAGCGGGGATGCCCCCGGCCACCACCGCGGCCAGGACCGAAGCCAGGAGGATGAAGCCCAGGATGGGCGCGTCCACCTTGAAGACGAGGAAGAACGGCGGATCGGTGTCGGCCACGGCGCGTTGGAAGAGCTCCAATCCGATCCAGGCGATGGCCGTCCCCAGCACGGCGCCTCCCAGGGCCAGGGCAAAGGCCTCGATGACCATCTGCCCGATCACGCGCGCACGTTTGGCGCCCAGAGCGGTTCGGATCCCCACCTCACGAGTGCGTTGGGCCGCCCTGGCCAGGAGGAGGTTGGCCACGTTGGCGCATGCGATGAGAAGAACCAGCGATACCACGGCGAGCATGGTGTACAGGAGAGCGGAAGCCTCGTCGCCGATGAACTGCTCGGTGAAGGGCCTCATGGCCGGGATCACGCCTTCGTTGGTGTCCGGGTATTCCCGGGAGAGGCGTTGGGCGATGCCGGTGAACTCCGCCAGGGCCGCGTCGAGGGTAACGTCCTCCCGCAGGGGTCCGAACACGCTCAGCCCGGTCCCTTCGCCACGGGGGATCGCCAGCGCGTCGATACGGAGGGGAACCCACAGATCCTGGCGGTTGGGGAAAAGAAAGTCTTCGGGCATCACGCCGATGATCTCGGCCTGTTCCCCATTGACCTTCACGATCTGCCCCACGGCGGTGCGGTCGCCCTGGAAGCGATCCATCCACACATGGTGGGAGAGAATCACGGTGGCGGGGCTGCCGGGTACGTCGTCCTCGTCACGGAAACCACGACCCAGCATCGGCTGCACGCCCACCGCCCGGAAGGTGTTGGCGCTCACGAAGGCCCCGTCGAAACGCTCGGGCTGGTCCGTCCACCGTACGTTCACGGTTCCCTCGAAGAAGCCGGCGAGTTCCTCGAAGGAGGTCTGTTGCGCCCGCCAGTCGAGGTAGTCGTGGACCGACACCGACATCTGCTCGATCTCGCGGGACGGGTTGGCCCGGCGGATCGCCATGATCCGGTCGCCGTTCTCGAAGGGGAGCCCCCGCATGAGGGCACCGTACACGATACTGAACATCACGGCCGTGAGACCGATACCGAGCCCCAGTGCGACCACCGCCAGTCCCGACACGGCCGGATGTTTCAACAGCATGCGAAATGCGTAGCGGAAGTCTCCGAGCAACCCTGACATCCCATTCTCCCTCATCACACGAAGGGCCCCGCGGCGGACTGCCGGGGGCGGGCGGGACGCGGGGGCGTCCGCCTGCGATGCGGGATACTACGGGAGGTCGCCGACCACGGTTTCGGAATGACCGGTGAACAAGCTCAGCACCGTGCCGACCACCATCACGACGCCCACGCCGACCACGTTGTACCAGAGCCAGGAGATATCGGTGGTGACGCTGACCACGAAAACCGACCCCATTCCGGCCACCAGGCCCCAGAACGCGCCGGTGCCGTTGGAGCGTTTGACCAGGAAGGCCAGGAGGAAGACTCCCAGGAGTGACCCGTAGAAGAGCGAGCCGACCTGGTTCACCGCTTCGATGAGCGACCCGAGCCGACCCGCGTACAAGGCGACCACGCAGGCGAGGAGCCCCCAGACCAGGGTGCTGATCTTGGACACCAGGAGATAGTGGTCGTCGGTGGCCCCGGGCTTGATCAGCCTGCGGTAGAAGTCGATGACGGTGGCGCTGGACAACGCGGTGAGCTCCGAGTCCAGCGACGACATGGCCGCGGCGAAGATCACGGCGATCATGAGGCCCAGGATACCCACGGGGACGTACTTGATCAGGTACGACGGGAAGACGTAGTTGACGTCGTTGGAGGACGAGCCGCGCACCTCCGCCACCACCGCCTTGGCGTCCTGCCGCAACCCGCGGAGCTGCCCGTCGTAGCGGCCGATGCGCTCCTTGATCTCATCGGTGTCGCCCCCGCCGTGCCTCACCTCGAGGAGCTCCAGCGTGGCGTCGCGGCGCAGGGAGTGGATCTGCCCCTGTTGTTCCTCCAGCCGGCGGTACTCGCCCGCCAGGTCGCTCTCCTGCACCAGGGCCACCTCCGCCGAGTTGAAGACCAGCGGCGGCCGTTCGAAGTGATAGAAGACGAAGAGGAGGACCCCGATGCTGAGGATGAAGAACTGCATCGGGACCTTCAGGAAGGCGTTGAAGATGAGCGAGAGTCTGCTCTGCTTCAGCGACGACGCGGTGAGATACCGTTGGACCTGGCTCTGGTCGGTGCCGAAGTAGGCCAGCGCCAGGAAGAACCCGCCGATCATCCCGGACCAGATCGTGTAGGTGTTGGTGGGGTCCCAGGAAAGATCCACGCTGCTCCACATCTCCTGGATTCCGCCGATGTAGACCACGTCACCGAAGTCCACCTGAGCGGGGAGCGTGGTGAAGAGGATCACCAGCGCCACGGCGATTCCCACGAACATCATGACCATCTGGACCACATCGGTCCATATGACCGCGGTGATCCCGCCCATGGTCGTGTAGCCGATGGTGACCGCGCCCATGATCAGGATGGTCGCCCGCTCGTCCCAACCCATGATCACGGAAAGGACGATGGCGGGGGCATAGAGCACGATGCCGGCGGCGAGCCCCCGGGAGACCAGGAAGAGGAACGCCGTGAGGGAACGCGTATGGGGTCCGAACCGGTTCTCCAGGTACTCGTACGCCGTGTAGAGCTTGGCGCGGTAGAAGAAGGGTACGAAGAGGACGCACAGGAGGACCATCACCAGAGGCTGGGGAAGGTAGACCTGGATGAACTCCATCCCGTCGTCGAATGCCTGCCCGGTGGTGCCGATGAAGGTGATGGCGCTGGCCTGGGTGGCCATGACGGAGAGCCCCACGGCGCCCCAGGGGAGGCGGCGGTTGGCGAGGAAGTATCCTTCCACCCCCACGTTCTTCCGGCTCTGATAGTACGCGAAGCCGAGCACGGCCCCGAAATAGACGGCGAAGACGCTCCAGTCGATGAAACTCATCCGATACCGTGGTCCAGGGTGACCGTGAAGACGTAGAGCACCACCAACATGATGATCGTGTAGATCACCACCGAGGCGTACAGCCAGTTCCAACTGGCGAAGATGCCGATGCGGCCTTCGTCCTCGTCGGGTGGGCCGAGGTCGGGTGAGTGTGTCATCGTATCGCCTTTCTCAGTACAGCGTGTTTCCGTGCCCGCGGACTTCCGACCGCCAGCGTCGCACCCACCCATCGAGGTGGGTGTCCATGGTGTCGGGGGGAGCCAATAGTGGGTCGATCCGGTCCAGGAGGCCAGTCTCCACCCCGGGACCCCAGAGCGTGACCGCGGCGATCCGGTGGTGATCTTCCGCCATGGCGGTGGCCGCCTCGTCGGATCCCAACCACTCCAGGAACTCGGCCGCCTGAGGACTCGAAGCTGCACCCACGATGCGGCCGGCACCGATGACCAGAGATGGACTTCCCGACTCGAAGTAGCGGTGTTCCAGGCCCATGTCCCCCGGCATGTCGTCCACTCCGGAGAGAGGCGCAGCCGCGAAGAGGTGCTCGCCCACCGATAGGCGCCGCAGCGTCCACGGGATGTCCGTCGAATACTCGTCCACGGAGGCATCGAGCCGCATGAGCCAGTCGAAGCCCACCGTCTCGTCGGCGCCGGCGCGAAGGGCCTGCACCGCCTTCAGACCGATCAACGAGGTGAGGGTCGGCGAGATTTCGGGGTCGACGACGACCACCTCGCCCCGCCACCGTGGATGGAAGAGGTCGATCCAATCCCGAGGCGCTCGGGAGCGGGAGACGTGGTCCGGGTGGAAGGCCAACACCACCGGGTCCACCAGGACGCCCACCCAACGGTCCTGGGGATCGCGGGCCTCGCGGGGGAGCGAGCCGGACCAGGAAAGCGGAGTCGGAGCCAGCAGTCCGTCCAGCGCGGCGCGGTGCAGGAGCCACGCCGGGACTCCCCACACCAGCGCGCCCCCGGGCGCGTCCCGCTCCGCGGAGAGGCGGTCGATGATCTGATCGTGGGGCACCTCGATCACCTTCATCGATACGCCGGGGTGCCCCTCCGCGAACGCCGCCGCCATCGCCTTCGCCAACTCCGGCTCGAGGGAGGCGTATACCACGAGGGTCGGCCCGGACGGACCGCATCCGGCCGCGAAGAGGGCGATGAGCCCCGCCAGGACTCCGCCGAGTCTCATCGGCCCGCCTGGTATCCGGCCCACTCCTCCGGAGTGAGGGACACCAGGTTCGCGAAGAGCCGGTAGGCGCCGGGGACGCCGGCCGGGAACTGCCGGAAGAACGCGAGAGCGGAATAGACGTACACTCCCTCTCCCACGGGCGCGATCACCGTGGACCCGCTCTGCGGCTCCTCACCCGGGTCGCTCATCTCGAGCACGGGAACGAAGGGCTCGCCCCACTCGCTCAGGAAGTACAGGCCGCGCTCGTGGACCCAGCCGTCGAAGTCGGACGCGGTGATGCGATTGGGAGCCGTGAAGATGGGCGCCTCGGGGTCCAGCATCTTCACCGGAGCGTCTTCCTCCGCCACCCGCGCGGCGGGACGGGACATGGCCACCGGATACGGGGCGTAGCCGCCGTCGGGATACTCGAACTTGTTGTACTGGACGACGACGGTGCCACCGGACCTGGCGAACTCCAGGAGGGCGTCGTTGGCCGCCGCCAGGTCGGGGCGGGTCTCGTACGCGCGCACTCCGAGGACGATGGCGTCGTATCCGCTGAAGTCACCTTCCCGAACGCGAGCCGGGTCCACCAATTCCACCCGGGCTCCCATCTGCCGAAGCACCTCGAAGCCGTCGTCCCCGGACCCCATGACGTAGCCGATGGCCCGGTCCTGTCGTACGGCCACGGGGAACACGGAGGTGCGCATCTCCGCGGGGGTGAAGAGAGCCGCACGCTCGATGTGCTCGAAGTCCAGGATCTCGTAGCCTTCTCCGAAGCTCCGCCCCGAGGAGGACCGTGCCACGGCCCGGAACACGTGGTCCCCCGGAGGCACCGTCCCGGACGGGGTCACGTCGAACACGAAGGTCCGTTCCTGGCCGGGGCCCGTCAGGGAGAACGGATGCCCCGCCGGGGAGACGGTCCATCCCGTGGGCCCCTCCAGAACGACCTCACCCTCCACGGACTCCGGAGCCTGCGACCCGAGTTGGACCGTGACGGTGCGATGCTCCGCGAGTCCCGCCGGCCACGCCATCATCCCCGGGGACACCGAGAGGGACAACGCGGGCACGGTCAGCACCGGGCGCCGGAACTCGCCCTTCGCTTTGTCCACGCCGACGAAGCTCCACGGCCGGGCATGGTGGACCTCGACGGGAGCCCCTCCACCGTCCACCCGGAAGGAGACGGCACCCGCGACGGGCGCCGGGTCGCGCGGGAGCCCCCACAGGTCGGGTCGGTCCGGCCAGCGGTACCGCGCCCCGTCCCTGGGAGCCTGGAGGTAGTACAGCCGGGACACGTCGGCGTCCGGAGGAAGGGCCACGGAATACGTCCAGCGGGCGAGCCGGTCCGGACCCACGGTACCGTCCGGCTCCACACCCGCCACGGAAACCGGGGTGGCCACCCATCCCTCCGGAACGTCCAGGGCGGCCGACGCGCTCCCCAGGGGCGCCGCCCCCCCGTTCCAGAGCGTCACCTCCACCTCCAGGGCCTGCCCCGGGACCACGAGGTCGTCGTCGGCGCGGACGTCCACCACGATCCCCGCCGCCGAGAGGAAGGCCCGGCGAGCGATGCCCATCTTCCGTTCCAGGGTGGTCGAGAACTCGATGGGAGCGTGCCCGCCGGCGGCCGCCGAAGCCATCTGCAGGTGCCGGAGAGCAGAAGCCAGAGGGAGCGCGGTGCCGGTGCGGTCCACCAACGAGAACGAATCACGAGCCCGGCGAACGTCGGCGAGATAGGCGTCGAGATGAGCGACCACCCGGCCGCGGGCGGCTTCGGAGATGCCGGCGGCCGTGCCGGCCAGCGTGGTATCGATCCCCTGGAAGACGTCCTGATCCGCCGGGCCACCCACGCGACTCTCGAGGAGGTCCAGTCCCGAGGCGCGAGGTCCGGGCGTCTGGGCGGCGCCCATGTCCTGTGAGCGGTGCCGGCTACGGCTGTCCATGGAGAGCTGGAAGTGGGAACGGCCCAGGAGCGGGTCCAGGTCACCGGTCACCACGGACGTGCTGGCTTCCTGGGGACGTCGGCGCATGAGCTGGAAGAGCTTCAGGGGTGTCCATGCCTCTACGCCTTCCCGGAGTTGATGGGGAAATCGGGTCGGGTCTCCGGCCGCCGCGAAGGCCTCACGGGCCATCATTCCCGAGGCCTGGTGCTGTCCGTGTCCGTCCGCGGGGGTGCCGGTGAAGACGGCCACGATCACCTGGGGCCGGAAGGAGCGGATGACCCAGACCACGTCTTCGAGAAGCTCCTCGCGAGGCCAGGCGGCCAGTGCCTCGTCGGCGCGCTTCGAGTAGCCGAAGTCGAAGGCACGCGTGAAGAACTGGCGTCCGCCGTCCAGGGCGCGCGCGGACTCCAGCTCACCGGTGCGGATGATCCCCAGTCCCTCCCAGAGCTGTGGCCCGATGAGGTTCTGGCCGCCGTCGCCGCGGGTGAGCGCCAGGTAGGCCGTCTCGACTCCCTCCCCCCGCGCCAGCGCCGTGAGGAGGCTCGTGTCTTCGTCGTCGGGGTGCGCCCCGATCATGAGCACCCGCTTCACGCCTTCCATGCGACGGAGGAGGAGCCCGGTGGCCACCACGCCCGAGCCGTCCATGTCCTGAGCCGTCAGGGAGTCGGGGACGGAAAGGACACCCACACCCGTCGTCGTGGCGGTGACAAGGGAGGCCACGACGACGGAGCGCACGAGGCCCCACGAGCCGGTCAGCGTCATTGGATTCATCCGCCCGAGGAGTGGAATTCACGAAGTGAGGAGTATGGAACGAGCAGGACATACCCGAAACCCCGCCGGACGCTCCATGGGCGGGCCGATTCCGGAGCGGACGATACTCCGCTTCCGGTCACTGCTGCGGAGGCCAACTCCGTGCGAGGGCGGCCGGCGCGCGGGCGCGGCCCACCCAGCCGGCCAGCGCCGCCAGCGTCAACGCGTACGGGAGGGCGAGAAAGAGTTGGTACGGGAGGTCGAGCCCCAGTGTCTGGAGGAAGAACTGCAAGGCCGACGCGGTTCCGAAGAGGAGGCCCGCCACCAGGACCCAGAGGGGATTCCACCGTCCCAGGACCACCACCGCGATGGCGATGAACCCCCGCCCGGCGGACATCCCCTCCGAGAAGGTCCCCGTGTGCGCCAGCGTCAGGTGTGCGCCCGCCAACCCCGCCAGCGCGCCTCCCACGAGGGTCGCGTGAAGGCGCGTGCGCACCACCGAGACGCCGGCCGCGTCGGCCGCGTCGGGGTTCTCTCCCACCGCGCGCAGGGACAGCCCCCATGGCGTGCGGAACAGGACGTACCAGAGGGCGGGGGCCAGGAGGTACGCCAGGTAGACCGTGATCGGCTGGGAGAAGAAGGCGGACCCCACTACCGGGATCCTGGCCACGCCGGGGAAGGATACCGCGTCCAGGGTGGGGAGGGAGAGCGCGGTTCCCGTGGTCCCGAAGCGGGCCTGGTACACGGCTCCGGTGAATCCCAGCCCACCCAGCGTCACCGCGGTTCCGGTGATGATCTGATCGGTGCGGAGCACGACGGCGAAGAGGGCGAAGCACGCCGCCACGGCGGTTCCCGACACCACTCCGGCGAGGAGGCCGGCCAGGGGAGATCCGGTGGCGATCGCGCCGAGGGCGCTTCCCAGCGCTCCCGCGATGATCGATCCTTCCAGACCGATGTTGATGACCCCGCTCCGTTCCGTGACCGTCTCGCCCAGTGCCGCGAGGGCCAGGGGAGTCCCGAGGCGCACCGAGGCCTCCAGGAACGCGGTGAGGGCGAGGATCTCAGGCATGGCCGGGATCCTCGTCCGAACCCCCTGTGCCGGCCACGATTCCACCGGACTCGTTCGCGGTGGTGGGCGGACCGGCCGTCCGCGAACGGGAGGCGACGCCCACGGCCAGGAGCGAAAGGATGACCATGGCCTCCACCGCGCTCACCCAGGCGGAAGGGATCCCGGCGTTGCGCTGCATGGCCCCCGCGCCTCCCTCCAGCGCCCCGAAGAGGACTCCCGCCCCGACGATGCCCAGAGGATGCAGCCCGGCGAGGAGGGCGACGGCGATGGCCGTGTAGCCCCATCCCGGCGACAAGCCTTCGTAGAGCGCGAACGTCACGCCGGCCACCTCGACGCCTCCGGCGAGTCCGGCCAGGGCGCCCGAAGCCAGGAACGTTCCCGTGAGGACCCGGTTCACGTCCATGGCTCCCGCCACCCGCGCCACCTCTTCCGAAGCGCCCACGGCCGACGCACGGAATCCGGCCACCGTCCAGCGATAGAATCCCCAGGCGAGGACCGCGAGCCCCATGGCCAGTGGAAATCCCAGGTGGAGCCGCGTGCCGGGGAAGAGGACGGGGAGTTGGGCCGACAGGGGGATGGACTCGGTCTGGGGGAAGATCCCCCTGGGTTCCTGCAGCGGACCACGCACCATCCAGGCGGCCAGATGGATCCCAAGGAAGTTCATCAGGATGGTGGTGATCACCTCACCCACCCCCATGCGGATCCGCAGGAAGGCCGGCACCAGGATCCAGATCACGCCGCCGAGGGCGGAGGCGCAGAGGACCAGGGGAACCAGGAGCGCCGCGGGGAGCGTTCCGAAATGGAGCCCGGCCCACACGGCGGCCACCGCCCCCGCGTACAGTTGTCCCTCCGCCCCGATGTTCCATACGCCCGCGCGGAACGCCACCCCCACCGCCAGGCCCGTGAGGATGAGGGGGACGGCACGCACCAGGGTGATGGAGAGGAAGGCCCCGGGTGACCCCAGCGATCCCCGCACCAGCGACGCGAACGCCGCCAGGGGGTCGAACCCTCCCAGCCAGAGGCTCGCCGCGGCCACGAGCCCGGTGAGGGCGAGGGCCGTGGCGCCGGAAACCCAGGGGTTCCCCATGATGGCGATGAACGGGCGTGCCCTCATACCGCCTCCACGCCGGAGAGCATGAGTCCGCCGATCTCCTCCCTCGAGCGCGCGTCGCGGGGGACCTCCCTGAGGGACCCGCGCACGATTGTGAAGATCCGGTGGGCGAGGGCCATGATCTCGTCCAGGTCGGTGGAGATGAGCACGACCCCGGGCGGGCGGTCTCCCGTCGACGAGAGTGACTGGATCTGCTGGTGGACGAAGGTGGTGGACGCCACGTCGAGACCCCGGGTGGGATTCTCGGCGACGAGCACGTCGCGGGCCAACGCCATCTCCCGGGCCACCACCACCCGCTGCTGGTTCCCTCCGGAGAGAGCGGCCACGGGGGCGTCGAGCCCCGGACCGGACACTCCGTAGCGCTCCATCAGCTCACCGGCGCGCTCCCTCAGGGCACTCCACCGCAGGAGTGAAGGGAGACCGGGCCGGGAGGTCCGGTATGCGGGGTCGCGGTGAAGGGCCAGTGCCAGGTTCTCCACCAGGCTCATGGATCCCGCGAGCCCGGAACGGGTCCGGTCCTGGGGGATGAAGCCCAGGTGGGCGGGGAGGCGGACCCGCGTCCCGGGTGGCCGGGATCTCCCGGCGAGCGCCATGGCGAGGGAGCCCTGGCCGTTTCCTTCGATCCCCGCGATGCCGACGATCTCCCCTCGGCGGATCTCGAGCGGACCGTTCAGTCCCGAGGTGGGGGCGCCTTCGAGGGAGACCACCACTTCTCCGGGCGGAACCCGCCCTCCGCGGGGACGCGGGATGTCCGGAACCGCCGGGTCGGCGACCGGACCTTCCCCCACCATGGCACGCACCAGAGCCGGACCATCCACCTCGTCACGCCCAGCGGTCAGCACCGTCCGTCCCCGGCGCAGCACGGTGACCCGGTCGACCACGCCGAGGATCTCGTCGAGCTTGTGGGCCACCAGCACGATGGCCCGGCCCTGGGCACGCAGGCGGTCGAGGAGCCCGAAGAGGGTGTCGACCTCGGAGGGGGCGAGCACGGCGGTGGGCTCGTCGAGAAGGATGATGGACGGATCGATCAGGAGCGCCTTCAGGATCTCCACGCGCTGCCGGTCTCCCACGCCGAGCCTCTCGACCGACGCCTCCAGCGGAACCCTCAACCCCGTCTCCGCCTGGAGACGCGCCGCCCGGTCCCGCAGGTCCGGGATGGGGAGGGTCCAGCGAGACCGCGACGAACGGTATCCCAGGGCCAGGTTCTCCAGGACCGTGAACGCCGGGACCAGCGCGAAGTGCTGATGCACCATCCCGATCCCTTGCGCCGCCGCGTCGCCCGGCGTTCCGAACTCGGTCCGGGTTCCCCGGATCTCCAGCGACCCCGCGTCGGGACGAAGGCGCCCTCCGAATATGGAGAGCAGCGTGCTCTTGCCGGCGCCGTTCTCGCCGAGGAGACCGTGGATCTCTCCGCTCCTGACCTCGAGCGATGCCCCGGACAGGGCCGGAAAGCGGCCGAAGGACTTCGTGATGTTCCCGAGGCGGGCCGCGGGGGGGGTGGTCACCCTTCCTCCGTTTCGCCTTCCACGAAATGGACGCGCGGCACTTCGAGCTCCCCACGGCGGATGCGCACTCGTGCCGAGTCCACCTCCTCCAGAAGCCCCGCCGGGATGGCGTCGAGGACGGCCGGATTGGGCACGAAGTCGATGACGCTACGGGAGCTTCCCACGTAGATCGGCACCCCACCCAACTCGCCGGCCTGCCAGGACCGGGCGGTGGCGAGGAAGGCCCGCGGGATGTCGATGACGGCGCTCCCCAGGGTGACCTCGGGTGCGATCCCGTTCTGGTCTCGATTCATCCCGATGGCCCACGCGACCTCTCCCTCCGCCACCCGCTCGCGGACCGCCTGGAAGACTCCGAAGGAGGCGGCGTCGGTGTTGTGGATCAGGACGTCGGCTCCCTGGCGGAGCTGGGCGGAGGCCGCCTCCTTGGCGGCGGAGACGTCGTCCCAGTTCCCGATGTACGCCTCCAGGACCCGCGCGTCCGGATTCACCGCGAAGACCCCGGCCTCGAAGGCCCGGAACGTTCCCTGGACCGGGGGAATGGCCACCCCACCCACCATCCCCACCGTTCCGGACACGGTCATTCCGCCGGCCATCATCCCCGCCAGGTAGCTTCCCTCCTCGAGGGTGAAGACGAGGGGAACGACGTTTTCGGTCACCCGCCCCCCACCGCTGACCACGATGGTCATCTCCGGGAACTGCCGTCCGGCGCGGAGGGCGGCGTCCTGGTACTCGAAGCCGTGGGCGAAGACGAGGTCGTATCCGTCGGCGGCGTAGGCCAGGAATGCCTCGTCGAATTCGGCCGGGGTACGGGTCTGCTGATGGCTCACGCCGGCGCCGAGGGAGTCCCGCATCATGAGGAGGCCTTCGTAGGCTCCCGCGTACCAGCCGGCGTCGCTCACCGGTCCCGAGGTGAGGAGGGCGGCCCGGAAGGCGGGCTCGTCCGTGTCGGCTCCTCCCCCACACGCGCCACACAGGAGGGTGGTGGCGAGGGCAGCGCTCACGGTGACGCGACGGTCCATGGGGCACCTCCTGCGGCGGGAGTGGCGCGGAGCCGGTCATGGAAAGGAGCGAACCGGGACCGCTCTGCGAAGGATCCGCTTGATTTTCGCGGGGTGGGGGAGCATATGGAAGTGTTCCTCCCGTCTCCCGGACGGGTTCACGTCCCGACGACCCACGTATAGACCCTATGGCCACTTCCCCATCTTCCGATCGTGGCGCCTGGAGCGGCAAGCTCGGCTTCGTGCTCGCCGCCGCCGGCTCCGCCATCGGTCTCGGCAACATCTGGCGGTTCCCCTACATGGCCGCGGAGGGCGGTGGCGGGATCTTCGTGCTCGTGTATCTGGGGTGTGTTCTGGCCATCGGAATCCCGGTGCTCTTCGCCGAGCTCTCCATAGGCCGGGCCACGGAGCGGAACCCGGTGGGGGCCTTCAAGAAGTTGGTCCCGGGAACGTGGTGGTCCGCGGTGGGCGGGATGGGCGTCCTCGCCGGCTTCGCCATCCTGGCCTTCTACTCCGTCATCGCCGGGTGGACGGTGGGGTACCTCTGGATGGCCATCACCGGGACGTTCGGCCCCGACGTCGACGCGGCCGCCAGCGCCGAGATCTTCAGCGGGCTCATCGGGAGTGCGGGACCGGCGATCACCCTCACGGTCCTCTTCCTGGGGGTGACCGCGGTGGTGGTGCGGGGTGGCGTGGCCGGGGGGATCGAAAAGGCATCCAAGATCCTCATGCCGGTACTCCTGAGTGTCCTGGTCCTCCTGCTGATCCGGGCGGTGACCCTTCCGGGCGCCGGCGCCGGACTCGAATACCTCCTGCGTCCCGACATGTCGGAGCTGACTCCCAAGGTGTTCATCACGGCCCTGGGGCAGGCTCTCTTCTCCATGTCGCTGGGGATGGGAGCGATGATCACGTACGGTTCGTACTTCCCCAAGGATGCGAGCCTCCCCTTCGCCGGCACCGCGGTGGCGCTGGCGGACATGGGGATCGCGCTCCTGGCCGGGTTGGTGATCTTTCCGGCGCTCTTCTCCGCCGGGATGGATCCGCAGGGCGGGCCGGGACTCGTGTTCGTGGTGCTCCCCACCGTGTTCGCCAACATGCCCATGGGACACCTGTTCGGCGTGCTCTTCTTCGCCTGCCTGTCCATCGCGGCGCTGACCTCGACCATCTCGCTCCTCGAGGTGGTGGTGGCGTACTTCGTGGACGAGAAGGGGTGGAGCCGTCCCAAGGCCGCGCTGATCATCTCGCTGGCCTGCTTCGTCCTCGCCGTTCCGTCGGCACTCTCCCAGGGAGCCAACGCCTGGCTCACCGACTTCGGGTGGCTCGACGTCCAGAACATCATCTGGGGGAACTACGGGCTGAGCATCGGCGCGTTGCTCATCTGCATCTTCGTGGGATGGAAGTGGGGGACGGACAAGATGCTCCAGTACGTGGAGATGGGTGGGAATCCCGTGCCCGGACGGGCGATGTTCGCCTTCGTGGTGCGGTACGTCTGCCCCGTGGCCATCGGCGCGGTGCTGGCCTTCCTCATCATCACGAGGGAGTACTTCTAGGAACCGGCGGTTCCAGGAACGGGAGAGGGGGCGGCGCCGTTTCGGCGGCCGCCCCCTCGTCCGTTTCCGGCCTCGTCGGGTGAACCCTCCGCGGTCAGCGGAGGATGGCCGGGAGCCGCTTCACCACCACCCTGGGGACGTCGAACTCGTCACGCTCGAGATAGGCCACGGCTCCCTCGGGGCCGAAGGCCGCGGGGAGCGTGGCGCCGGAGGCGAGGGTGCCCACGTAGCGGCCATCCGAGGTGAGGATGTCGATGGGCCCTTCGCGTGCCGGATCGTCGCCCCGCCGAACGACCCAGAGCTTCCCCGACCACCCGGCGGCGAGATCGGCGAGCACCGGGAGTTCCGGATAGAACTCCATCTGGGCGATCTGGTTCTTCAGCATGTCGTTGACCGCGTCCTGGCTCACCGATTGGGGGTTGCCTCCCCCGGGGCCGGTCATCTGCATGCGGACGCGGGGTCCTTCCCCTGCCTCCAACTCCTCGAGGCGGCGAGCACGCTCCCGCTCCTGGATGGCTTCCGTCACCGGGCGCGGGGAAAAGGGCCGTCGGATGGTCCGCACCAACGAGCCGTCCGGTGCGGTGACCTTCACCGACCAGGTGGAGCTGTCCGCGTAGGCCACGCCTCCTTCGGGGAGGACGCCGACCAGGAGGCCGGGCTCGAAGGCCCGGGGTTGCGCCATGGCCATGCGGAGCGTGGCGCCTCCCATCCGTACCGTGGCCGGCTGAGCTTCGAGGGGAGGCTGCCACGCGTCCACCATCGTGACCCGGGAGGCCGGGTCGCTGTCCAGCGCCACGCGCTCGATGGGCCGCGAGGTGAACGTGGGAGGCTGCGCTCCCGGACCGGCGGCGAAGGACATCATCATGCGTCCACCGCCGGAAATGACCCCACCACCCACCGGGTCGGGGGACAGGTCTCCGAGCCGGACCATCTGGGAATCGCCGAAGGAGGCCATGCGGGAGTACTGGCCGTCCGGGCCGAACACCACCCAGGCCCGGTGGCCCATGTCGGCGACGATGACGCTCCCGTCCCTCAACACCGTGAAGGCGGAAGGTGTGCGGAGCTCGCCGGGCCCCTCGCCGGGCCCGCCCACCTCGCGGAGGAACCGCCCCCGCGGATCCACCACCACCACCCGGGAACTCTGCACGTCGAAGACGTAGAGGTTGCCGGCGCCATCGAAGGCGACGCCGCGGACCTCCCCGAAGGTCTCCCAGTCGGCACCGTCGAAGGAGCCGACGGAGAAGACCGTTTCGATCTGGGGTTGGAGGGTGTGGTCCTCCCGGGGGAGGTCGACCATGGTCTGGGCACCGGCCGGCATCGGGCGGAGGACCGGGAAGAGTGCGGCGAGCGCGGCCAGGACCGGGACCGCGGGGAATCGAAACCATTTGTGGGACATCTTTACCTCGATGTGTCTTGGCGGAATGGATCGTCAGTGACTACGGGGACTTGGAGTGCCATCAGCCGGAGCGGGGTTGCCCGTGATGGCGTCCGGTCCGAGCCATTCCCTCAACTCGGGCTCCTTCTCGTCGGTGGTGAGGAAGAGGAGCTCGTCTCCCGGCTCGATGCGGGTGCGGCCCACCGGAACGAACGACCGGCCTCCCCGGCGTACCAGGACGATGAGGGTGTCCGAGGGCGTACCCACCTCGTTGAGCTTCCGGAACGCGATGTCCGATCCCGACGGCGGAACCGTGAAGCTCACCTGCACCATCCCGGTGGCGATCCCCCCCAGCCCTTCTTCCCTTTCATCCAGGAGCCGCCGGTGTTCGTCGGCCAGGGTGTGGGCCACCCAGCGCATCTCGCTTCGCCGCAGGACGCCGTGGACGATCCGGGGGTCGGCATCGTCGACCACGGGGATGAGCTGGACGTCCATTTCGGCGAAGCGCCGCATGGCCGTGCTCAGGGGGTCACGGGAACGGCACGTCACCACGGTGGGGGTCATGATCTCGCCCACGGTGGCATCGCTCCTCCCGCTCGCATCCCGTGCCAGAAGGTCGGTCTCCGTCACGATTCCCTGGAGCCTGCCGTCCGCGCCCACCACGGGCCAACTGCGGGTCCGCTTGCTGCGAGCCAGGGCGCTCAGCTCTCCGATGGTGGTCGCGGGTGATACGGTGTCGAAGGCGTCGGACATGGCGTCGTTCACCATGAGCACGTCGAGGAGGCTCGACTCCCGGAGCGGCTGAAGGGCGCCGCGCCGGCGCAGCTTGAGGGAGTAGATGGAGTCGGGGAAGATCCGTGACGCCATCAGGTACGAGATCACCACCGTGAGCATGAGCGGGAGGACGATCTCGTAGTTGTCCGTCATCTCGAAGAGGATGACCATGGCCGTGACGGGCGCGTGGGCGGCCCCGCCGAAAAGCGCAGCCATCCCCACCAGCGCGTAGGCTCCCGGCGGCGCTGTCCAGGTGGGGTAGAGTCCGTGGACCGCGACCCCGAAGGCCCCTCCCGCCATGGCGCCCACGAAGAGCGCCGGCGCGAAGACGCCTCCCGAGCCCCCCGCTCCCAGGGTCACCGAGGTGGCCACCATCTTCAGGAACACGAGGAGGACCATGGTGGAGAGGAGGAGGTCACCGTTCAGGGCCAGCTCCACCCCCTCGTGACCGACGCCGAACAGGTGCTCGCTCCCGAAGAGCCCCATGGCACCCACCACCAACCCTCCGGTCAGCGCCTTCAGCCATGGCCGGGCGCTCCACTCGTCGAAGATCCGCTCGAACCCGTACACCAACTGGATGTACAGCGTGGCCAGCGTGCCCGTGATCACGCCGAGCAATATGTAGAGCGCGAACTCGGCTTCGTTCACCAGGACGAAGGTCTGGGTGAGCTCGAAGGCCGGCTGCCGTCCCAGCGCGGCCTGGGTGAACGCGGTGGCCGTCATGGCGGCGATGACCACGAGCCCCAGGGAGCGCGCGGCGAAGCTGGTGAGGATCACCTCGACGGCGAACATCACTCCGGCCACCGGGGCGTTGAAGGTTCCCCCGATGGCTCCCGCGGCTCCCGCGGCCACGAGGATGGTGAGTTGCTCGCGTCCCACACCGAGGAACTGTCCGACCGCGCTCCCCATGGCCGATCCGATCTGGACGATGGGGCCCTCCCGTCCCACGGACCCGCCGGACCCGATGGAGATGGCGCTGGTCACGGCCTTCACCAGGGCGACCCGGGGGCGGATCCTGCCGGCGTTGCGCCGCAGGGCGTATTGAACCTCGGGGATCCCGTGTCCACCGGCCTCGGGAGCGAAGCGGCGCACCATCCACGACACGATGACCATCCCCAGGGCGGGGACCACCAGGTAGTGGATCCGTCCCAGATAGGGCCCTTCCAATCCGAAGTACCCGGTCAGGAAGCCCCCGCCCCCGAAGAAGAGCCTCTGGGCGCCCGCGATGAGAGCCCGGAGGACGACCGCACCCATTCCCGCTCCGAGCCCGACCACCACCGCCGTCACGAGGGGCCCGGTGGTTTCCGAGTGCTGGATCCGCCGCCGCAGGGCGTCGGTGAAGCTGTTCATGATCTTCCGCATGGGTGCTCGCGGCCACCGATGGCCGACCGGAGATCGAATGTGGTGGATCGAAACCATCGTCGGAAGGGAGCGGTTGCCCGTGCTCCCCGGGGGTGGAGCTTTCGAGTAGATTGCCCAATGGCACGGCCGGGTCGGGCCGGCCAGGATCGGCCCTTCCCGGGTACCGGAAGACCCGGCGGTCACCGAGGTGTCCCCCAAGCGATTCGTTGCGATATGATCAAGGACCTGCTCACCCGCCCCATCGAGAAGCGCCCCGCCACCCTGAAGTTCGAGGGCCGCGTCCTCCATCTCCTGGACGACACCGAACTGGTTCGGGCCCAGCTCTACGAGGGGCGGGACATCGAGCTATCCCAGGAGTTGAAGGGCCGCCTCCGCGATCAGATCTCCACCGACGAGATCACGCCCGCGTACATCTGTTACTTCTACGACGAGGTCCTGGGCGACTTCCCCTATCTCGGTTTCCGCACCACCAACCGTGTCACGGGCGAGACCGACTACCCGGTGGAGCGGAACGCCGTGAAGGACGGAGGATTCGTGTGCTCCGTGGCGGGGAAGCGTCGGGGAAAGGGAAGCAGCAGGGAGGCGAGCCCGTACGCGGAGCTCCACGCCGGGATCCGGGTGGTGGTGGCCGAGAGCATCGAGCGGATCTACAACGAGAACTGTCAGAATCTGGGTGTGCTCACCACCCACGATTTCGGGATCATCGACCGCATCCGCGACGGTGACGAGATCGCGCTCTCCGAGTTCACCGAGGGAGCGGACGAGATCACGCGACAGATCATCGAGTACGGTGGGCTCTTCGAGTTCAACGTGGCCCGTCTGCAGAACCGGGTCACCCTTCCCGTGGCCGCGAGCCTGGCGGCCGCACCGGCCGCTCCGCGCCCCATGACCGTGGCCGAGAAGATCTTCGCGAGTCATCTGGTGGTGAACGCCGCCGAGGGGAAGACCGGCGTGCCCTGGGTGGCTCCGGGCGAGGCCGGCTTCTTCCGCACGGACATCCGCTTCAGCCACGAGTACGTCACCCCCATGGCCGCCATCTTCTTCGAAGACAAGGTCGGGACCGACGCGAAGGTGGTGGATCCCGGGTCGGTCCTCTTCTTCCGCGACCACCTCACGTACCTGGGGAAGGTCATGAGCCAGGAGCGGATCGAGGAGGGACTTCTCGACGTGGCGAACCAGCTCGAGGTGAAGCAGAGGGAGTTCAGCGAAAAGCAGGGGATCAAGCTCTACGGCGAGCAGATGGGGCACCGGGGAGGGTCACAGGCCATCTGCCACTCCAAGATCCTGGAGGAGTACGCCGAGCCGGGGATGCTCATCATCGGCTCCGACTCCCACACGCCCCACGCCGGGGCCATCGGCGCGGTGGCCTTCGGGGTCGGCACCACCGCCATCTTCAACTCGTGGATCACCAAGGACGTGCGCGTCCAGGTGCCCGATTCCTTCAAGGTGGTGATCAGCGGCCGGCCCGCGCCCAACGTCACGGCGAAGGACTACATGCTGGAGATCCTCCGCCATCCCTACATCCGCGACGGCCACGCCATCGGGCAGATCATCGAGTACGCGGGGCCGGCGGTGGAAGCCCTGGGGGTGGACGAGCGCGCCACCATGACCAACATGGCCGCCGAGGTGGGCGCCTTCACCGGGATCATCGCTCCCGACGGGAAGGCCGTGGACTTCCTGGTGGAGGAGCGGGGGATGGATCGAGGGCGGGCGGAGGAGCTCGTCCAGGGGCTGCAGTCGGATCCCGGGGCGGAGTACGTGAAGGTCATCGAGATCGATGCCTCCTCCATCCGTCCCATGGCCGCGCTCCCCAACGATCCGGGGAACGGGGTGTTCATCGACGACCTCTCGCAGGAGAAGGTGCGTATCGACATCGCCTACGCGGGGTCGTGTACCGCCGGAAAGAAGGAGGACATGGACATGTATGCCCGCGTGTTCGCCGCGGCCGACGCGCAGGGCCTGAGGGTCCATCCGGACGTACGGTGCTACATCCAGTGCGGCTCCATCGAGGTACGGGAGTACTGTCGGGAAAAGGGGTACATGGACCTTTTCGAGCGCATGGGCGCGGAGTTCATCGAACCCGGGTGCGGGGCCTGCATCAACGCCGGACCCGGTGTGACGCAGTCTCCCGACGAGATCTCCATTTCCAGCCAGAACCGGAACTTCCCCGGGCGATCGGGGCCGGGGAATCTGTACCTGGCTTCGCCCTATTCGGTCGCGGCCTCCGCCGTGGCGGGATACGTCACCCAATGGGTGCCGGGGGAGGAGCTTCAACCGGTGAGCGCGCGGAAGCTCTCCGTGGTCTGAGGGAGTACCGCGCGGGCACGGGCGGTTTCGCATCCATGCCTCTTCGGTTCTCGTCCCGGGTGCCGATACTGGGGGTTCCGGGGGAAAGTCACCCACGACGCCGATGATCTGGACCAGGGCCCGTGGAGGGGTGCGAAGCGGGTCGATGGCAGGAGTGTTTTCGGGTATGGAGAGATGATCGAGGCCGCCTGTTCGTGCGTGGGGCGTTTCGCTCGCGTCGTCGTGGCCGTCGCCTTGCTCGGGTCCGCGTGCACCCCCCCGCCGGACTATCCCCTCGTGATCGGATCGCTGGATTGGATCGGATACAGGCCACTCTTCCTGGCACAGGAAGTGGGCCTTCTCCCGGCGGACCAGGTCCATCTCGTCGAGTTGTCGTCCGAGACGGAGGAGATCCGCGCGTTCGAGAACGGCCAGATCGACGTCGTGTGTGTCACGCTCGAAGGTGCGCTGCAGTTGGCCGATGCCGGGGTGGACATCCGTATCGTCCTGGTCATGGACGTATCCCACGGAGCGGACGTGGTGATCGGCGGGCCCGGCATCGAAGACATTTCGGGACTGGTCGGTGCTCGGGTGGGAGTCGAGACGACGGCGCTCGGAGCGTACGTGATCACCAGGGCTCTCGAATTCGCGCACCTCACCCTGGACGGCGTGGAGATCGTGCCTCTGGAGTTGCACGAACACGAGCAGGCGTTCCTGAACGGATCCGTGGACGCGGTGACCACGTTCGAGCCCGTCGCGTCCCGCCTTCGCGAAGAAGGAGGGAGGACACTCTTCTCCAGTCGGGACATCCCCGGAGAGATCGTGGACGTGCTGGTCGTGCGCGCCTCCGCTCTGGAAGGCAGGAGGCAGGCCGTGGTCTCGCTCATCCGCGCCTGGGTGGCGGCGCTGGAGTACATGGAGAGCCGGCCGGACGAGGCGACCGCGGCGCTGGCGCGAATGTCGGCGCTTTCCGTCGAGGACTACGTCCGAGCACAGAGGGGCCTCCGGTTCGCGGGTCGCGCCGAAAACGAAGCCTTCCTCGTGGGCCCGAACGGCCTGACTTCCACCGTGGAGCGGGTGGGAGCCGTGATGGTGGAGTGGGGCCTGCTGCGTGAGGCCCCATCGCCGGAGACGCTTCTGGACGGCTCGATCATCGGGGAGCTCGGTCACCCATGAGGGTACCCCTCTCACTCCGTTTCCTGGTCCCGCTCTTCCTGGTGGCCGGTACGGGGATCGCCCTGGTCGGAGACCTGATCATCTTCGGAGCCGCCGGTGACCGCGCCGTCGAGGAGGAAGCGCTCCGGGAGGTCCCCCAGTTCATGAGCCTGCTCCAGGGCAACGTATCGCTCCTCATGCGCCGTGGGGATTCGGTGGCCGTTCGCGGTCAGCTCGCCTCCATCCGCACGGATCCGACGCTCCTCGTCGCGGTGATCCTGGACGAAGAGGGGCGGGTCCGCATCGTTCCCACCAGGAACTCACCCCTCCCTGAATCCGAACTCGCCATGGCCGCCGGGTGGGTGAGGGATGGTCTGCGCGTGGGAAGGGTGACGCTCACGGAAGACCGGGACGTGGTCGTGGCCGTGTACCCCGTAAGCCCGATGAGCACGGCGGAGGGACTGGGCTCGCGCGAGCCCTGGTATCTGGTGGTGTCCAAGAGCCTCGCCCGAAGGCAGGTGGCCGTGGCGCGTCAGGTGAAGTCGCAGATACTGGTGACCGCGCTGTGGTACACCGGGATGGCGGCGATCCTGGCCCTCCTCTTTAACGGACTGGTCACCCGCCGCGCTCGACGACTGGAAGGCGACGCCCTCGCCCTGGCCTCGGGAGACCTGAGCGTCCGGTCCGAGGTGTCGGGTGGTGACGAGATCGGGCACCTGGCCACGGCGTTCAACGAGATGGCCAACTCGCTCCAGGAGCGAGCTTCGGAGGTGACCGAGAGCCGGGCGCGGTTCAAGGCCGTCTTCGACGAGAGCGCCCTGGGGATCGCCATGGTCGACCTGGAGGGCCGACCCATCATGATCAACAGGGCTCTCCAGAGATTGGTGGGATACTCCCTGGAGGAACTCTCCAGGATCGGATTCGAGGCGGTAACCCATCCGGATTTCATCGAGGAACGGAGGGAGCAGTTCCGGAAGCTCCTCGCGGCCGAGATCGAGTCGTTTCAATCGGAAAGGAGGTACCTCACCCGAGACGGGAGGGAGGTTCCTGTACGGATCACGACGTCGCTCCTTCGCGACGCGGGGGGAAACCCGGAGGGAGCGGTGGGCCTCGTGGAGGACCTGTCCTCGCGGGTCGCCGCGGAGAAAGAGAGGGACCTCCTCCAGCGCCAGCTGCAGCAGGCCCAGAAGATGGAAGCGCTCGGTCAGATGACGGGTGGCGTGGCCCACGATTTCAACAACATCCTCGCGGTGATCATGGGGCGCCTGGAGCTTCTCCGGCGGAGACTCGCGGATGTCCCGGATCCGGCCGTGGTCCGGTCCCTGGACGCGATCTCCGGGGCCGGCGACAAGGCGAGGACGGTGGTCGGGCAGCTTCTGGCGTTCAGCAGGGGCGAAGGTGGGGTGGCCGAGCAGATCGATCTCCGGGAGATGGTGCGGGACGTGGTCGCCCTGATGCGGCCCACGCTTCCGTCGTCCATCGAGTTGGTGGAGGCCGCCGGCGACGTGCCTTGTCTCGTGGATGCCGCCTCGGTTCAGATCCATCAGGTGCTGGTGAATCTCATCCTCAACAGCCGGGACGCGGTGGGCGGCAAAGGGACCATCACCATAGATCTTTCCGTTCTTCCCACCGGCGGGCGGTGCGACTCCTGCCACGGTTCGTTCTCGGGCCCGCGGACGGTGCTCACGGTGTCCGACGACGGCTCCGGGATACCCGAGGAGGTGCTCGCGAGGATGTTCGAGCCGTTCTATTCCACCAAGGAGGTGGGCTCGGGGTCGGGGATGGGTCTCGCCATGGTCCACGGGATCGTGCACCAGTGGGGTGGACACGTCCAGGTGGAGTCGGGGGTCGGTGCGGGCACGAAGATATCCCTCTTCTTCAACGCGACGGAGATGGAGTGGCCCGGCGCGCCCGTTCCCGGGGTGGTGGCGGAGCGTCCCAGGAGGGAGTCGGGGGCCTCGCCCCGCGTGATGGTGGTGGACGATCAGGAGGAGGTCGCCGAGTTGTTCGAGGAGGTCCTGCAGATCTCTGGATTCGAGGTGGTCCGGTTCTCGGACAGCCGGGAGGCTCGGGACTACATCGAATCCCACGCGGAAACCCTGGACGCGGTCGTCACGGATCAGACCATGCCGGGCCTCACTGGCTGCGACCTGGCAGAGTTCGTCGCGTCCCGTTCACCGTGGATCCCGGTCGTGCTGCTGTCGGGCCACAGCGACGTGGTGAACGCCGACACCGCCGGAGACCTCGGTGTGTCCCGCTATCTGGCGAAGCCTGTGCAGATGGACGTGCTCATCGACACGGTGCGGGAAGTGGTGGAAGCGGCAGCGGAAGGCTGAGCGGAAGCTCGTCGTAGCGGGACGGGTGGCCCTCGCCTACGCCTCCGTCATTTCCTGATCCCGACCTGCACCGTGGCCGGCTCACACCGCCACTCCACCCGCGCGTCGAACCCGGCCTCGGCCAGGGCCCGCTGCTCGTCCGGCAGGGGAAAGTACGTGTCCTCCCCGGACCACTCCTCGAAGTGACGCCACGCGTCTTCCTCCGAGATGCCACTGGCCACCAGATGGTCGGCCCACGCCCGATAGGCACGAGCCCGTTCCGGCTCTTCCGCGGGGATGGCCACGTCGGCGTTCACGAAGATCCCTCCCCTGGGGAGTGCCTCCCGAATCCTCGAGAAGAGCGCGCCCTTGGCTTCCAGCGTGGGGATGTGGTGGAGGGAGAGGGAAGCGACCACCGCGTCGCACGAGGGGAGCGGGTCGAAGAACGAGCGACGCGTGAATCGCACTCGTGGGCCCCACGGGGCGAGGCGGGTGCGCGCCTGGTCCAGCATCTCGGTGTCCACGTCCAGGAGCTCGACCACGGTGGTGCGCGTGCACCCGAGCACGGCCGCGGAGAGCGCGCCGGTGCCGGCGCCCAGGTCGAGGACCAGCGCGGGCTCTCCCGCCCCCGCGATTCCCGCCGCCGTCGTGATCATCTCCTCATACCCGGGGATGAACCGGCGGATGGCGTGGTCGTAGGCCTCGGTGTCCACGCGTAGGTGGCTGCGGACGCTGTGCGACATGAGGTGTCTCCTCCTGGAGAGATGCGGAGGCGCGTGGTGGGTCGGGCGTACCCAACCCGAGAAGGGGGTGGTATGATCGTTCCGGCACGAAACCGTCGTCATACACAGCACCATGATGGGAGAAGCACGATGATCCGCAAGGCCGCAATCCTGCTGCCCGCCCTGGCCCTCTTCCCGCCGGCACCTTCCATTGGCCAGGAGGCCGAGAGTCCCGCCTGGACCGTGGACCACACGTGGGCACCCACGAAGGACGTCTCCTTTCCGGTGTCCGAGGGGACGTGGATGGATCTGGACGTGAGCCCTGACGGATCCACCATCGTCTTCGACCTCCTGGGGGACATCTACACCCTGTCCATCGCCGGGGGAGAAGCGACGCGGATCAGCGGGGGGCCGGCATTCGAGTTCCAGCCCCGCTTCTCGCCCGACGGCACGCGCATCGCCTTCGTGAGTGACCGCGACGGCCTCAACAACGTGTGGACCATGGCGCCCGACGGGAGCGACCCGAAGCAGGTGACCACGGAGAAGGAGCGGGACGTGAACTCCCCCACCTGGTCACCGGACGGGGAGTGGATCTTCGCGCGGAAGCACTTCGTGTTCTCCCGGTCGCTGGGGGCCGGCGAGATCTGGATGTGGCACCGCACCGGCGGATCCGGGCTGCAGGTGAGCGACCGGCCCAACGAACAGCAGGACCAGGGGGAGCCCGCCGTGTCACCGGACGGCGAGTGGATCTACTTCAGCCAGGACGTAACCGAGGGCCCCTTCTTCCAGTACAACAAGGACCCGAACCCGGGCATCTACGCCATCCTGCGCCGTAACCTGGAAACGGGGGAACAGGAGACGGTGATCCGCGGCGCCGGCGGGGCCATCGCGCCCACGCCCCACCCCGACGGGCGACGCCTGGCCTTCGTGCGGCGGGTCCTGGAGAAGTCGGTCCTGTTCATCCGTGACCTGGACACCGGCGAGGAGTGGCCCGTGTGGGATGGGATGGAGCACGACATGCAGGAGGCATGGGCGATCCACGGCCCTCAGGCCCGCTTCGCGTGGGTGCCCGGCACCGACGACATCGTAGCCTGGGCCCAGGGGAAGATCTGGCGCGTCGCCACGTCCTCGGGGACCGCCACCGAGATCGCGTTCACGGCGCAGGTGGACGTCCGGGTGAGCCGGCCGGTGCGCCATCCCGTCGAGGTGGCGCCGGACGAATTCCCCGTCCGGATGCTCCGTCACGTGGACACCTCTCCGGACGGAAGGCTCGTCGTATACTCCGCCATGGGGCGGGTGTGGGTGAAGGAGATGCCCGCCGGGGTGCCTCGGCGTCTTACTCGCGACGAGGTCGTCGAGGCGTTTCCGCGCTTCTCTCCCGACGGTCGCGAGGTCGTGTACACCACCTGGGACGACGAGGCGAAGGGAAGCGTGCGGGTGGTGCGGGCGGACGGCTCGAGGGGGCGGACCATCGTGAACGAGCCGGGGCACTTCGTGGAGCCCGCGTGGTCACCGGATGGTGGCTCCGTGCTCTACCGCCGTGCGGGCGGAGATGGACGCCGAGGGAGCACCCACACGGGGCGGACGGGAATCTACGTGGCCCCGGCGGGAGGCGGAGAGTCCCGTCTCGTACTTCGCCGCGGGAGTGACGCCGTGTTCGACGCGGAGGGAGGGCGCATCCTCTTCACCGGATCGGCCAACGGGACGGCGGCGCTCCAGAGCGTGGACCGGAACGGCGGAGACCTGGTCACCCATTTCACCGGTGCGGACGTGCAGGAGTGGGTGGTCTCTCCCGACAACGAATGGGTGGCCTTCGTGGAGGGGTGGCGTACCTACGTCGCCCGCTTCTCCCGGGCGGGGCGGGCCGTGGCGTTGAGCGCGTCCGCCACCGGATTCCCCGTGGAGAAGGTTTCGGCGGAGTCGGGGACCTTCCTCCACTGGAGCTCCGACTCACGCGCGCTGCACTGGACGCTGGGATCCACCTACTTCACCCGTGACCTCACCGAGACGTTCACCTTCCTGGCGGGCGGAACGGCCGAGGCGTCGGAGCCGGAGACCGAAGGAGTGGAGATCGGGTTCACCGCCCGGGCGGACCGGCCTTCCGGCGTGGTCGCCTTCGTGGGCGGGCGGGTCGTCACGGCGGCTCCCGACGCGGCGGCGCACGGCGCCACCGGTGGTGTGATCGAGAACGGTACCGTGGTCGTGGACGGGAATCGGATCGTGGCGGTGGGCCCGGCGGCGGCCGTGAGCGTCCCCGCCGGGGCCCACGTGGTGGATGCGACCGGGAAGACGCTCATTCCCGGAATCGTCGACGTGCACGCCCACCTGGGCTCCGCGGGAAGCGGCCTGCCCGCCGAGGCCGACTGGCCGTATTACGCCAATCTGGCCTTCGGGGTGACCACCTCCCACGATCCCTCCAACAGCACGGAGATGATCTTCACGGACGCGGAGATGGTGCGCGCCGGACTCAAGACGGGACCGCGCATCTTCAGCACCGGGACCATCCTGTACGGCGCGGTGACGCCCTTCCGCTCCCGGGTGCAGAGCTACGAGGACGCCCTCATGCACATCCGCAGACAGAAGGCCTCCGGGGCGTTCAGCGTGAAGAGCTACAACCAGCGCCGGCGCGACGCGCGCCAGTGGCTCCTCCAGGCCGCCGACGCCGAGGGGATCAACGTGGTCCCCGAGGGAGGCTCCACCTTCAACCAGAACGTCGCCCAGGTCATCGACGGGCACACCACGGTGGAGCACAACGTGCCGGTCTCCAACCTCTACGCCGACGTGATCGGGCTCTGGGGAGCGACGGAGGTGGGGTACACGCCCACCCTCGTCGTCTCCTACGGGGGGCTTTCCGGCGAGTTCTACTTCTACGAGCGCTGGAACGTGTGGGAGAACGATCGCCTCATGGCGTTCACCCCGAGGAGCGTGGTGGAGCCCCGCGCTCGCCGCCGGCCCAAGGCCGCCGGGGACGACGACTACACCTTCATCGACGTGTCCCGCCACGTGAACCGCCTGAACCAGGCGGGCGTGCTCACCAACGTCGGCGCGCACGGTCAGCTCCAGGGTCTGGGTGCACACTGGGAGATCTGGATGCTCGCCCTGGGCGGGATGAGCGAGATGGAGGCCATCCGCTCCGCCACCTGGAACGGGGCCCGTTCCCTGGGGATGGATGGTGACCTGGGGTCCATCGAGGAAGGGAAGCTCGCCGATCTCCTGGTCCTCGACGCCAACCCCCTCGAGGACATCCACAACACCGAGAAGGTGGGGTTGGTCATGGTGAACGGCCGACTCTACGATGCGCGCACCATGGACCAGGTGGGGAACCATCCCGCTCCGCGCCCCACGCTCTGGCATGAGCGGGTGCCGGCGGGCGCCCCCGCACGATGAGGACGGATACGATGATCGAGTCCAGGATGGGGTCGTACGGGGCCCGAGTCGCGATGGCGTGGGTGGCGTTGGGCCTCGGGCTTCCCGTAGCCGCCCAGACCACGCCCACCGAGCGCGCCGCTGCGGCGGAGGTCCTGGAGCGGATCGCCGCCCTCCAGGGGCGGATCCGCCCCTCCGCCCTCGGGGCGCGTCTGGCCGAGAGGGGTGATGCCGGGCGCGACGAGGTTCTCGCGTCGGCGGGACGCTGGTGGGACGCGGAGATGGAGGCCCTCTCCGACCACATCGGGCGCAACCCCGAGGTGGGGTGGCAGGAGCACGCCTCGGTGGACACGCTGGTGAAGGTGCTGCGCCACCACGGGTTCACGGTGGAGACGGGGGTGGCCGGCCTCGAGACCGCCTTCCTGGCCACCTGGGACTCCCCGGCCGGTTCCGACGGTCCCACGCTCGGGCTCATCGGGGAGTACGATGCCCTGCGCGACGTGGAAGGGCCCTTCCACGGGGACCAGCACAACGCCCAGACGCCGGTGGCCCTGGCGGCGGCGCTGGCCCTGAAGGACCGGATGACCGGAGACCGCATCCCCGGACGGATCCGCGTCTACGGAACCCCCGCGGAAGAGGTGGGCCCGCCGGCCAAGACCATCATGTACGAAGCGGGGGTGTTCCAGGGCGCGGACGTCCTGGTACGCAGCCACTCCAGCAACGAGACGGCCCGCGCGCGGGCCGGGTTCGGCGTCTGCTGCCTGAACATCAACGAGGTGCGCTACGTCTTCACCGGACGCCCCGCCCACCAGCTCACCTCATGGAACGGGCGCAACGCGCTGGAGGCGGCGGTGCGCTTCTACACGTCGGTGAACGGGCTGCGCTCCACGTTCCGTCCGGAGGCCTCCATCCAGGGGGTCATTCCGGAGGGCGGCGTGGCCCCCAACGTGGTCCCGGCCCGGGCGGTGGTGGACTACTACATCCGCTATCCCGACGAGGTCTACCTGGAGCACATGACCCGCATGATCGACGACGCGGCCCGGGGGGCGGCGCTGGCCACCGGAACGGAGGTCGCCATCGACCGCTACGGGGAGTTCCGCGACGGGATCACGCTGGGATCCATGGAGGAGCTGTACTTCGCCTACGCTCGCAAGCTGGGTGCGCCGAGGATGAACGAGGAACCACAGCGCCCGGCCGGATACGAGGAGACCGGATGGGTCACCCGCGAGATCCCCGGGGTGGGCGTGAGCGTGTACAGTTCGACCGGAACGTATCACACGAAGGAGATGGAGGCCGACGGAATGGGCCCGGTGGGCCACACGGGGTTCCGCCTGGACGCGCAGATCATGGCCGCCATCCTGTACGACTACCTCACGGACTCCGACCTGCGTGACGTCGTGGCCGAGGAGCATGGTGAGCTCCAGGGCCTCCTTTCCGAATACCATCGCAGGCTACGTGAGGTGTACGCACCCGAAGTCGGGGGGGATGGCGCCGGTGGGCGGTAGGGCGAATACGAGGATGTTCCGGCCGGCGGGGAGCGGCGAAGAGTGACGCTCCTCGTCATCGCCGCGGGCGGTGCGTTGGGGGCCGTCTCCCGGTACCTCGTGGGCGGTTGGGTCCAGGGTGCGGTGGGCACTTCGTTCCCCTGGGGGACGGTGGCCGTGAACGTGGCCGGCTCCTTTCTTCTCGGATTTCTCCTGATCTGGCTTCAGAACGTGATGGCCTCGACCGCGGCACGGGAGTTTCTCGCACTGGGGTTCCTGGGCTCGTTCACCACCTTCAGCGCGTATTCCTGGGAAGCCGCCGCCCTCCTGCGGGGAGGAGATTGGTGGAGGGCGGGCGGATACACGGCCGGGAGTGTCTTCCTGGGGCTGGTCGGCGTGTTCCTGGGGATGGGTGCGGCCCACGCACTCCATTCGCTACGGGGCTGACCCGGGGACGATGGAGGGGGGTCGGTCTTGACGGATCAGGAACATTTGGTGACCGTTTGTAAACAAAGGACTACATGCGGCCGAGGCTCCCGGGTAGGTGCCTTGCCGCACTTTTCTTCTCCGACAAGGACGTTGGAGCCATGAAGATCACCAGCAATACCTCTCGTGCCATCGGTGGGCTCACCGGTTCTCCCAGGACTTCGCGTCCGAAGAAGGCCGACGCCACCACGTCCGGCGCCGCCGACGTCGCGGCGGTGCGTGGACTCCTTTCGCAGGATCCGACCCTCGCGGTCACCGTGGAGGCCGCCGCGGCGCGGGCTTCCACGTACACCGCGGCGATGCGGAACCTCGAAGCCATCGAGTCGTACCTGAGCGGGCTGGCCTGACGCACAGAGGGGACACGAAAGAGCCCCCGACCGCATCGCGTGGTCGGGGGCTCTCTTTTCGCGCCTCCGGTCAGCTCACCAGGCGCCCGTCCCGGTACATCCTCAGCCCGCCGTTGACCTCGTTGAGGAGGAGGAGGGCGTCCGCGCGGCCATACCGGGCCATGAGGTCCAGCATCATGGCCTCCTCACCCCCCCAGGGAAAGCCGTAGACGACGTCGAAGTCGTCCAGGGAGCGCCCGAGCTCCAGGTATCCGGAAACTCCTTCCCCGATGGTTCCGAGGCGATCGTCTCCCCGGGGACTCCTGAAGCGATATCCGGTGGGGAGGAAGCTCCCCGCGGCGAAACGGGCCTGCGAGTCCCACCGCGACGCGAGCTCGCGCGACGCGCGCACCAGGTCGGGATCGAGTTCGATGCCGCAGGCGTCGAACCCCAGCAGGTCGGCGAGGATGGTGATCACCCCGGTGGCCGACCCCCACTCCAGGAACCGTGTTCCGCTGGCCTGGAGCGGCATCAGCGCCGCGAGGATGAGGTCGTAGTCCGCGGCCACGAAGGGGTGGAATGCCTCTCCCCGCACCTGGACGTCGAACCGGTCCCACATCTCCCACCCCTCGTGGCACAGCGTGGCCAGGCGAATGCGGAGGTCCGCGTCCACGGGGGGGATGGTCCGGAGGGGGGTGGCCGGGTGGGGTGTCATGTCACCGAAGATAGCCGATTCCGGTCTCCGGGAAGATTCTGGCGCCGGATCCGCAGGTGTCGGGGTGGAGATCTCCACCCGAGTCAGGGCCGGCGTGACCTCCTCCCGCCACGTCGCCCCCGCGCCGGCCCGGCCGGAGGGTCACCCGTCGGAGTCGGGGTCAGGGCCCGTCCACCCGCCGCACGCGGAATGCCGGGTCACCGGCCGGATCCGGTGTGTTCGGGGCGGGAATGGTGGAGCGGTTCCCGTCCCGGACGGAATGATAGACCGGGGACAGGATCTCGATTCCGGCCTCCGAGAAGGTGTCCTGGATGTTCTGGTGGAGGCCCGAGTAGATCGCCGGCATACGCCGCGGCCGATCCGTGTGGGCGTTGAGCTCGTAGCTCACCGCGTAGTCCCCCAAAGCGGTCTGGAGAACGAACGGCTCCGGGTCCGCCAGCACGTCGGACGTACGGCGCGCCGCCTCCTTCATTGCTTCATGGACCGCGGTCCAGGGCACGTCGTAGCCGATGGTGACCGTGGTGTGGAGAACCACTCCGCCGCTCCGGGCCGTGGCGCTGTAGTTCACGATGTAGCTCCCCAACACCATGGCGTTGGGGATGGTCACCTCCACGTTCTTCGGTGTCAGGAGACGCGTGACCAGCATCCCCCGCTCCACCACGTCGCCCACGGTGTCCGCGATCTTCACTCGGTCCCCGATCTGGAAGGGGCGCATGTAGATCATGACCACGCCTCCCACCACGTTGGAGACGGCGCCCGCGGAGCCGAAGGTCAGCAGGAGGCCCAGGAAGCCGGCGACACCTTTGAAGGCCAGGGAGTCGCTGTTGGGGAGGTACGGCCAGATGAGGATGACCGCGAAGGCGACAGCCAGGAAACGGACGAGCATGAAGGTGGGGTCGGCCCAGTCCGGGTAGAAGCCCGGGATGCCGATGGTGCCGTTGCCCAGCGCCGTGAAGATCATCCGCACGATCTTGAGCCCGTAATAGGTCAGGACCAGGATGACCGCGATGTAGAAGAGGTTGGGCAGGTACCCCACCACGGCCCACCAGGCCACGCGGGCGGGCTCCATGGCCAGAGCCATGATGCGTTGCGCCAGCACCCGGGTCGCGGGGAAGAAACTGAAGACCAGGGGGAAGTACAGGAAGAGGACGAGCCCCGTCAGCACGAGCCGCGACGCCCGGGCCAGGAACATCACCGCAGCCTCGATGCGTTCGCTACTCAGAAGTACCAGGCGCTGGAACCGCACCACGGGAACGCGGTCCGCCTGGATGTCCCGAATGCGGTGGTACAGCTTCGGGTACCGCTCGTTCATGAACAGGAGGAGCCGGTAGAGGACGCCCGTGGCCAGAAGGGTCCAGAACGTGCCCAGGAGGAGGTCGCGCAGGGAACGGGTGAGGCCCGAGCCCGAGAGTCCCCGGCGCACCGCGTCGGCGAGGATCTCCGCCGTTTCGGAACGCCCGGTTCCCCGGGCCAGCGTGTCGTCCGCGGTCACGCTCAGCACGGGCGCGGCTCCGGCCCAGACCTCGGCGCGGGTGCCGTCGTCCAATACCACCACGGAGTCCGCGCGCACGCCCTGGAAACGGAGGTCTCCGATTCGGCCCGCGACGCCTCGGACACGCTCCTCCACGGAGAACGGACCCAGGCGCCCGTACAGGTAGGCCAGCGTGTCGCCCCGCACGACCAGGGCGGCGCTGTCGGGGCGGAGTGGTCCCGTCGAGTCGACCTGGGCGGGGATCGTGTCCAGGGGAGCGGTTGGGGCGCCCTGGGCGCCGGCCAGGGCCGGAACGCTGAGAAGGAAGGCGAGGAGGCGGAAGACCGTGCTCATGATGAAAGATCTAGCCGGTCGCCGAAAAAGGGGAGGGCGGCGAGCCGAGGCCCCTTCTCCGTCCAGCGTCTCCCGGACTCCGGGGGCTCGAAAAAAACGGGTTCCACACGGGCCTTTCGGCTGGTGTGGAACCCGCTTCGGGTACTCCCTCCATGGTCGCTGCAGGACTCGAACCTGCGACATCCACGATGTGAACGTGGCGCTCTACCAGCTGAGCTAAGCGACCGCCTCATACCCCCACGGGGACTCGAACCCCGGTCTACGCCGTGAGAGGGCGTTATCCTAGGCCACTAGACGATGGGGGCGAAGGGCCCAAATGTTACAGCAGATGCCGAGGTGAGGTCAACCCCTGGTCCGGATCCCTCCTGCCGGGCGTGACACTCAACGTCCCGGGGCCCGTATGTGTCCTCTGAATACCCTCTTTCGCGGAGGGGAAGCGGGTGGGGTGTCCACACGAGATCCAGGTGACGGTGGGATATGGCGGAGAAGCTCAACGAGGAGTCCATCCTGGGATGGATGCGGCGGCACGTCGGATGGAAACACGAAGGGGACGTTCTCGTGAAGGACTTCAGCCTCGGTTCGTTCCGGGACTCCATCGTCTTCGTGAACCGGCTCGCGAGCCTCAGCGACGATGCGAACCATCATCCCGATATCGACGTGCGATTCGACAGGGTACGCGTGTCGTTGACCACCCACGACGCGGGTGGAATCACGGAGAAGGACGTGGCCCTGGCCGAGCAGATCGACTTCGCCACCTCGCGATGAGCGCGCGCGGCCGGCGCTAGGGCCGGGTCCGCGACACCGCACCCACGTCGGTGAAGTAGAAGTCGGGTGATTCCAGCTCCAGCGTGTCCCTGGCGTACGGGCCCCAGAGCGCGGCCCCCGTCCTGGTGCCGGCGGCGCGCCCGGCACGCAGGTCGTAGGGGGAGTCTCCCACGAAGAGAACTTCCGCTCTGCGGTCCGCGAGATCCATCCTGGTGAGCGCCAGCTCCACCGGTTCCGGGTGGGGCTTTCCGTTGGCCACGTCGTCGGCGCAGATCAGGAGGTCGAAGGCACCGCCGATCCCGCACCCGTCCAGGGTGCGCCGAGCGATCTTCCGGGCCTTGCTCGTCACGATGGCCATGGGCACCCCCACCTCCTGGAAGTGATCCAGCATCTCCGACACGCCCGGGAACGGCTTCACGAGGTCGTCGTGGATCTCGTTCTGGTGCGACACGTAGGTGTCGCGCATGAGCAGGACTTCCTCCGGATCCCGGGCGAAGAGGGCGAACTGGTCCAGGAGAGGCCGTCCGATGGTCGCCAGCCACTGCGCGTCGGGGAGGGGGCGGCCCCGGTGGACCGTCATGGTGTGGCGGTAGCACCGGAGGATCAGGTCCACCGTGTCGGCGAGGGTGCCGTCCAGGTCGAAGAGCAGGCCCGCCCATCCGCCGGGAGGCATGCGCCCCGCGACGGCCGATTCCGGCGATTCCTTCATTCGACGGGGAGTCCCCTCCCCGACAGGAACCGGCGCACGAGCCGGAACACGTCGAGGTTGCGGAGGAGGCCCGCGTGGGTGGGGCAACACACCTCGAAGTCGGGGACTCCGGGAAGGGTCGCGCTCTCACCGGGAAGGATGCGGGTGTCCAAGGGTGTGCGGATGGTGATGGCTTCGACCTCCGGCGGTACGGGTGGCGCGGCGTTGAGCGTGTCGAGGAAGGGGCTTTCGGGCTCCATGTCCGATCCTCCCTGGCCCCATGCGAGGTACGCCGCGTAGGTGCCGTGATGGGGTGAGCCCAGGAAGACGGCTCTGCGAACGCGCCGTCCCCCTCGGGTGAGAAGGTACCACCGGGTGGCGAGCCCGCCCATGGAGTGGGCCACCACGTCGATCCGTTCCGCGCCCGTCCGACCCGTCAACTCGGCGATGGCACGCTCCAACTCGTCGGCATGGCTGCGGTTGCTCCCGGTCGGCTGGGCGAACGTGATGGTCTCCACCCGGTCGGGGGGCCATCCCGCGCTGATGAGGCGGATCCGGAGCGCCGCCAGGTCCCTCTCCGTGTCGAACCACCCGGGAACCAGGAGGACGGGCACCTCCGCCTGTGCCGCGCCCTGCACCGGGAGGGCGGCCCACCCGGCCGCCGCCAGGACCGCGAGCAGCGCTCTGCGGATGCCCCTCATGGCAGCGCCCGCCGCACCAGGGCGTCCATGCGCTCCACCGCGTAGCGCTCCTGGTCGAGGGTGAGGCACACGGGGGGCGTGAGCTCCACCACCTCGCCCCGTTCTCCGGCCGGGAGGACGAGGATCCCCTCGGCGAGGGCGGCCCGGGCCAGGCGGCTTCCGATGCCGGGGAGGCGTTCCTCCTCCACGGCGGGGGTGAAGTCGATCCCGATCATGAGTCCTCTACCCCGGATGCGCACGCCGGAGTCGGAGAGCGTCTCCCTCAGATCGGCCAGGATGACGGATCCCAGCTCCGCGGCGCGGGCGGGTACGTCCTCCTCGCGGAGGACGTCGAGCACCGCCAGGGCGGCGGCGGCGGAGAGGGGGTGTCCCAGGAAGGTGCTGGTGTGGATGGCCTCTCCCGTGCTCTCCGGCCACGCGTCCATGACATCGGCCCGGGCCACGCACGCCGACACGGGAAGCCCTCCCCCCAGAGCCTTCCCCAGACACACGATGTCGGGGTCCAGCCCCATGGCGTGGGAGGCCAGCACGTCTCCGCAACGGCCCATTCCCGTGAAGACCTCGTCCGCCACGATGACCATGTCCTGGTGGCGGGCGGCGCGCGCCAGCGCCGCCAGGAACCCCGGAGGCGGAACCCGCACTCCGGCGCGGCCCTGAACGGGCTCCACGATGACGGTGCCGATGGGGGAGCCGGCCGCGGCCCGCTCGGCCAGGATGCGGGTGACGGTCTCCATCTCGTCGATCCCGCGGTCACCCGCGGCCACGTCGGGGAAGGGGGCGAAGCTCACCTCCGCGAAGATCCGGTCCCGGAAGGGATCCCGGAAGAGGGAGCGGTGCGTGGTGGCAAGCGACCCCAACGTCAGTCCGTGGTATCCGCCCTGAAAGGCCAGGATCCCCCCGCGGCCCGACGCCAGCGCCGCGGTCTTGAGGGCCGTCTCCACGGCCTCGGATCCCGTGGACGAAAGGACGCTGCGGGTGTCGGACCAGGGCGCGAGGGTGGCGAGCTTCTCCAGGAGGTCGAGCTTGATCCTGGGCGGGTGGACGTCGCCCATTCCGTGGACGAGTCGGCTCGCCTGGGCGTGGATGGCCTCCAATACCCGAGGGTGGGCGTGACCCAGGAGGCTCACGCCGAAGGCGCCCGTCAGGTCGAGGAAGACGTTCCCGTCGGCGTCCCGCACGTTGGCGCCCCGGGCTTCCTCCCAGAAGACGGGCCAATCGGGCGCGAGGTGGGTGACGTTGCGGGACTCGACGAGCTTCAGCCGCGCGGCGAGGCTCCGCGAAGCGGGGCCCGGAGGGGTTCCCTCCACCCGGGGGAGTGATTCCCCGAACGCGCTACCGACGGATGACACGCATCTTCCCGCGGATCCGGGCCCTTACTTGAGGGGAAAGAGCTCGAGATAGGGCCCGGGAGACATTCCCATGGCGTGGAAGCCCTTGTCCACGTAGAGGGTCACCCCGCTGATCCCCGCCGCCAGCGGCGAGCAGAGGAACGCGGTGGTGTTCCCCACATCGTCGGCGGTGTTCACCTCGGGAAGAGGGGAGTTGGCCGTGTAGTACTCGACCATCTTGTCCACGATGCCGATGGCCTTGGCCGCCCGGCTGGCCAGGGGCCCGGCGCTGATGGTGTTCACGCGCATCCGCCACCGGCGTCCAGCCTCGAAGGCCAGCGTGCGGGTGTCGCTCTCCAACGCGGCCTTCGCCGACGACATCCCACCACCGTACCCCGGCACGACGCGCTCCGCGGCCAGATAGCTCAGGGAGCACACCGCGCTGTCCGGGCGCATGAGCGGCGCGAAGCGGCTCACCATGCTCACCAGCGAATACGAACTGGCGCTCAACGCGGCGAGGTATCCCGCGCGGCTGGTCTCCACGAGGGGGCTCTGGACCTCCGGGCCGTTCGCCAGGGAATGCACGAGGATGTCGAAGGAGCCCTCACCGAAATCCGCCTTCATGGCGTCGGCGACCTCCTGGATCGTGTAGCCCGAGACCTCCACGTACCGCTTGTCGTTGCGGACCGCTTCGGGGACGTCCTCGGGCGTGTCGAACACCGCGTCCAGGGGGTAGATCTTCTCGATCTCGATCTCACCACCACCGGGTCGCGTCATGTCGAGCTTCCCGCGCTCCAGGCTCTTGGTGAAGATCCGCCACACGGGCGGCCATGTTCCGACACACACCGAGGCGCCTGCTGCCGAGAGAGCACGGACGACGGCCCATCCGTAGCCGTGGTCGTCGGCAACACCTGCCACGAATGCACGTTTTCCGGTCAGGTCGATGGAGAGCATGGGAAGAGGGACTCCTGATATCCTGGGCAGAGTGGAACGCCTGCACCCTGGCAGGCCGGGGGCGTTGAGAAAGCTAGGCTTCGGAGGCCGTTCCGCCTACCCCTCGCGTGTAGGACTCCCTAGGTTTCCACAGATACCACCCTTCCGTCCCCGGTACGGAAACGAGCGATCAGCCGTTCGCTTCCCTGGGCCCGCACGCTGGCGGCCCGGTTCCCACGTCTTCGGGAGCCCCGGACACCAGAGCAGCACGACTTCAGCCGTATCCGTCCGAAGGAGTGAGCCGGCCGTGTGGGACAAGACCGCCAAGAAGCGCATCGGTGAGCACGAAGTGAGGCCCGAGAGCCTCATGATGAGCTATGGGTACGCCCCCCAGTTCTCCGAGGGCGCCGTGAAACCCCCCATCTTCCAGACCTCCACCTTCGCCTTCGAGTCGGCGGAGGAGGGGAAGGCCTTCTTCGAGATCGCCTACGGGCTGCGGGAGAAGGGCCCCCGCGAGGAGATCGGCCTCATCTACTCCCGCCTGAACAACCCGGGGTTGGAGATCCTGGAGGACCGCCTCACCATCTGGGACGGCGCCGAGGCGTCGGCGGCCTTCGAAAGCGGGATGGCGGCCATCAACACCACCGTATTCACCTTTCTCCGCCCCGGCGACGTGGTGGTCTTCTCCGAGCCCATCTACGGGGGGACGGAGTACCTCTTCCACACCATCCTCCCGGAATTCGGGATCGAGACGGTGGGATTCTCGGCGCGGAAGGGGATGGAAGGGTTGAACCGGGTACTCGACGAAGGTGACCGCAGGGGACGCCTGAGGATGATCTTCCTCGAGACCCCCGCCAATCCCACCAACGAGCTGGTGGACATCCAGGGGTGCGTGGAGGTGGCGCGGGCGTCGGGGAGCGAGGCGAGGCCGGCGCTGGTGGCGGTGGACAACACCTTCCTGGGCCCCGTCTTCCAGCACCCCCTCAAGCTGGGTGCCGACCTGGTGCTCTACTCCCTGACCAAGTACGTGGGAGGGCACTCGGACCTCATCGCCGGGGCGTGCCTGGGGTCGGCGGAGCTCATCGGCCAGGTGAAGGTGACGCGGACCTTCTTCGGGAGCATGGCCGGACCGTGGACGGGGTGGCTCCTCATCCGGAGCATGGAGACGCTCAAGCTCCGCATGACCAGCCAGATGAAGAACGCCCGGCACGTGGCCAATTTCCTCACCGACCACCCCAAGGTGGCCGAGGTCCACTACCTGGGGAACCTGGGGGAGGGCGATCCCGGGTACGAGATCTACCGGAAGCAGTGCCTCTCGCCCGGGGCCATGATCTCCTTCGAGGTGGTGGGGGGCGAGGCCGAGGCATTCCGCCTCCTCAACGCCCTGAAGCTGGTGAAGCTGGCGGTGAGCCTGGGGGGGACGGAGTCGCTGGCGGAGCACCCGGGGACCATGACCCACTCCGACATCCCCCCGGACGATCGTCTGGAGATGGGGATCACCCCGGCCATGATCCGCCTGAGCGTGGGGATCGAGCACCCCGACGACATCATCGCGGACCTGGCGCAGGCGCTGGAGCAGGTGTGACGGAGGCGGGCCGGAGGGGACGTGAACCCCTCCGGCCCGCACGCTCCGCCGGGGACCCGAGCTCCGCCGCTGCTCCGCGTCAGCTTCCCCCCGCGTCTCCCACCACCCGCACCCTCACCCGCCGGGCGTCTCCGGGGACGTAGGCCAGGGGGAGATCCTCCACTTCCACCACGGTGAGGGTGGCCGGGTCGGCGCCGGCGTCGGCGGCGCGCTGGCGGGCCAACGCCTCCGCCTCGTTCACAGCCACGTCGCGCCCCACTCCGCTGAACACCTGGTCCACCTCGCCGCTCACCTGGGCGATGGCGGCCCCCACCGCGTTGGCTACCGCGTGGTGCTCCACGTGGACGACTTCGC
>JAOUPR010000010.1 GCA_029879725.1 Gemmatimonadota bacterium
CGATCTCGCGGGTGCGCTCCATCACCGAGACGAGCATGATGTTCATGATCACGATCCCTCCCACCACCAACGAGATGGCCACCAGCGCCGGGAGGGCGAGGAAGAGGATGCGGGAGATGCGGTCCCAGAAGGAGATGGCCTCGTCGGCGGTCTCCAGCACGAAGTCGTTGTCTTCCGCGGGACGCAGGCCCCTCCGCGCGCGCATGATCCCTTCCGCCTCGACCTGGGCGTCCCGCAGCCGCGCGGGGTCCACGGTCTGGATCACGATCTGGTCCACCACGCCGTGGGGGTTGGTGACCGACTGGATGGGGGAGCGGGCGGGGGCGATGGCCTGGTTGTCGCGAGACATCCCCAGAAGCGTGCCCTGCTCCTCGAGGACGCCGATGACACGGTAGGGAAATCCCCTGATGCGGACCGTCCTCCCCACGGGCTCCAGATCCTCGAAGATCACCTCGGCGGTCTTGGACCCGATCACGATCACGGGGAGTCCCTGTTCGGCCTCCTGCGCCGTGAAGACACGTCCCTTCTGCACTTCGAGGTTCCGGATGGTGAACATCTCCGGCGAGGCACCGGTGACCTCGACGCGGGTGGCGGTGCGTCCGTTGTCTCCTTCCGTATCCCGGTAGGTCGTGCTCTCCACGGAGATCCGCGCGGGGACGCTCAGCCGCTCCCGGATGGCGTCGGCGTCGTCGTAGCGCAGACGGGGGCGCCGCTGGCGATCACGCCACTCCTCGGCACTCGTGTTCACGTTGACGCTCTTCCACCGGCGGAGCGTCACCGTATTCACGCCGAACACGGCGGAGGTGAAGTCTTCCCGGATGTACCGATCCATCCCCTCGACGACGGTGACCACGACCAGAAGGAACATGACGCCCATGATCACGCCCAGGAGGCTGAAGAAGCTCTTCAGCTTCTGAGCGCGGATCTGCTGCATCGCCAGGACGACTCCCTCCCAGAAGTTCATGGGTCGGCCGCTCCCCGCTCAGTTCCCCTCGGCGGAACCACCCCGCCGAACCGCATCCCCGTTGTGGAGCTGTCGGATCCGCTGGTAGGGCCCCGCCACCACCGTGTCCCCTTCGGCGATTCCAGACAGGATCTCGAAGTACTCCTGGCCGGCGATCCCGACCTCGACGGGGACGAACCTCACCGTGCCCTCATCGACCACGAACACACCCTCGACGTCTTCCTCTTCGGCCGCCGCTTCCTCCGCCTCAGGATCCCCGTTGTCGTCCTCCGTGGCGTCCGAGCCGACCTCACCGCTCCCGCGGACCGTGAGCGCGATGATGGGGACCGAGAGGGCACGCCGGCGTGTCTCGGTGACGATCTCCGCGGTGGCGGAGAGGTCCGGGCGGAGAAGCACGTCGGTGGGATCCAGCGTGATGACCACTTCGAAGTCGATGGCGGCCTGCTGGCCCGACGTCTGCTGTGTCGGTGGGTTGATGGCGCTGTTCCCGATCTCCGTCACCCGCCCGCTGAACTTCTCCTCGGGAAACGCGTCGATCCGTACCGAAGCGCTGTCGCCCAGAGAGATCCCGGGGACGTCGGTTTCGTCCACCTGCACGACCACCTCGACCACGGAGAGGTCGCTGATGGTGATGATGAGGCTTCCGGGATTGTTCATGGTCCCGATGATGACCGTCTCCCCTTCCTCCACGTTGAGGCGGGTGACCTTCCCGTCCATGGGCGCCTTGATGATGGTCTTGGCCAGCCGGTCGCGGGCTTCGTCCAGGGCCGCCTGTGCCTGGGCCACGCCGTGCTGAGCGGACGACAGCGTCGCCTCTCCGACCTCCACGTTCGTGCGGGCGTCGTCGATCTGCTGCGTGCTCACCAGAATCGAGTCACGCGCGCGTAGGGAGAGGAGTCGGTCGAGGTCCCGTTGGACCCGGAGGAGGTTGGCTTGCTGCTGGGCCTCCTGGGCCCGGGCCTGGGAGAGCATCGCCTCGGAGCGCGACACCGCCGCCTGGTACTGGGCTGGGTCGAGGCGCAGGAGGACCTGTCCTTCCGTCACGTCCTGACCTTCCTCCACCAGGAGGCGGGCCACCTTCGCCGAGACTTCCGAACTCATGGGGACCGTTCGGCGGGCGCGGATGTTCCCGGACGCCGTGACGAGTTCCACCAGATCCCGGCGTTCGATGGCCTCCATCCGTACGTCGACACCCCGGTTCTGTCCCTGCTTGACCTTGAGTGCCATGGCGGATCCCAGGACGGCCACGACGATGATGCCGACGATGATCTTCTTTCGGTTGTCCATGCTCGGTCAGTTCCTCAGGGTGGCGCCGACGAGGGCTTCGAGTGTGGTGACGGTGTCGTGATAGGCGAAGATGGCGCCGATCCGGTCTCGATCGGCCTGGACCTTCACGGTCTCCGCGTCCATGAGTTCCACGAAGGTGATGGCGCCAACCTGGTATCGCTCGCGCGCGAGACGGACCTGCTGTTCGGCCAGCGACTGGTTCCTGTCCTCGAGGAGCGCGCTCTGGTAGGCGGTGCGGACGTTCGCGAGTCCGATGGAGAGATCCGCCCGTAGCGCCAACTCCTGCTCCCTCACCTGGTGGCGGGCGTCGTCGCGCTGGACCCGTGCCGCCTCCAGTTGCCGCTGGCGTCTGAAGCCCTGGAAGATGGGGATCGATACCGTGAGGGATGCCGACGGGGGAGACGACTGGAAGGCGAAGGGAAACTGGTCGTTCCCGTCGATGATGGCCTGCCTCTGCGCATCCGTGAAGACGAACTGCGCACAGTCGATGGGAGGGAGGGGGTCCGCCAGCCTGCTGTAGAGGTCGTTGGTGCTCACGCACCGGTCCACGAGACCCGCGATCTGTCCTTGAGCCTGGGCGATCTGAAGGGACGTGCTGCTCGCTTCCCGGGTGAATCCGCTGATCCCCGCCGACAAGGAGACGGTGGGAAGGTACTCCGAGCGCGCGATGCGCACACCGATGTCCGCCTCGTCCAACGAACGGCGTCCCGCTTCCAGAGAGGGATTCGTCCGGAGGGCCAGCTCGTACAGCTCGTCCACGTCCCAGAGGGGCTCGGTGAGGTCGAAGCTCGTGGAGAGCTCCACCTCCTGACCCACGGGCACCCCCATCCACTGGAGAAGGCGCATCCTCCCGGTCGCGAGGGCGTTTTCCGCCTGGAGCACCCCGACCTCGGCACGCCCCACCTGCACCTCTGCCTGCCCGACGTCGATGGGAGTGACGGCGCCCACTTCGAGCCTTCCCTGGGCGAGGCGAAGGTTGAGCCGCGCGCTCTCGAGTTGCCTCTCCGCGAGATACAGCCCTTCCTGTTGGCGAAGCACCTCCAGATACCCGTTGGTCACCCGGGTGACCAGTTCCGATTCCGACATCCGGATTCTCGCACGCGTGACGTCCCGGCCGGCGGAGGCCCGTCCGGGAGCCAGGAGCGTGGCGCCGCTCAACTGGTAGGAAAGTCCCACCCGGTAGCTCGAGAAGTAATACGAGGGAAGGCCACCCAGACCCAGATCACCCAACGTGATGCTTCCCAACTGCTGCTCTCCCGATCCCTGCCAGCTCAGGGAGGAACTCGCCGACGCCTGGGGGAGGAGCAGTTGGGTTCGCGCCTCCCGCACCTCCCAGTCCCTCACGGCGGCGTCGTTGAGGCTCTGGAGATAGGCCGGACTGTTCTCCCGCGCGATCCGGAGGGCGTCCTCGAGGGTCATCGTGCTGGGGACGGCTTCCTGTGCCGCGACCGGATAGGTCCCGATGAAGCCGATGAAGACGACCAGCGGGAATATCCTCATCGTCTGTGCCTTTCTCCCGTTCCGGGTGGATGGTGGGTCGTAGCGCTCCGTACGGGTGGGGTACCGGCGAAGTTTCCGGCACGCCCGTGCGGTGTCTTCGATACGGGTCGAGGTGGAAAATCCTTCGGAAGCATGGGTGCGGGGGCGGCGGGAGGTCGAAGCGTCAGCCGGATAGATCCTGCCGTACGGCCTGATAGCGAAGCACCGGGATGTCGACCCGCACCACCCGCCCCTGACCATCGAACCAGACCAGGCGCTCCTCGTCTCCGATACGCAATGTGAAGCGGCGTGTCGGGATCTCGACACCACCCACGAGGAGTGGGACGTTCTCGATGTTCTCGACGGTCATTTCCAGGCTTCGACGGCTACGGGGCTCGATGAACGGGGCCACGGTACCCACGCGCACGTTCCGGAGAAACCAGTACTGGTGGGCAACGCCTTGTTCCAGCACCCTCATCTGGGCCGTCGCCACGTACTCGCGTTCCTCCTCGCCGGCCGCGGAACGAACCACCGTCACGTACCGCGGTCCGGCCAGATTCAGGCGGATCTCCACGGGCGAAGGTCCGGTGACCTTCATCTGGTAGGCGAGGACCGTTCCCTCGGGGGGGCGCGCCTGGAGGACGGGGCGCAACTCTTCCCCGGACCGTAGGCGCACCACTCCGTTGGCGATGATGGACGCTTCCAGCCCCAGACCCGAGCGCCGGATCGCGAACGTCTCGCTTCCCGCGGGTGCGTCGTCGATACGAATCGCGAACGACCCCTCGTCCATGACCACGGTTTGCGCGTGGATGGCGGGAGCCAGGACCAACGCCAGTGCGATCAGGGTGATGTGTCGGAATCGGTGCATCGAATCGGTCCCTGGCGGCGCGAGGGTGAGCAGGTACATATAGGGCGGTTCGGCGAAAGCGTTCAGACGCTTCATCCACCCCACAATCGAGCGCCTTCGATACCCCTAGGCGCTTTCACTGTTCACGTCGCGGTGTGTCCCCGAGCGATCCAGGGACGCGCCGAGCACGTCCACCAACCGAGCGAACAGTGCGGCACCCTTGGCCGCCGAAGCGAGGGACGGTCGCCCCAGGACTCCACGGGACTCCAACGGGGGTGCCGGCATCCGGCGGCGGATGTATGTTCGGAGCCGGCGCCCTTCCACGACGAAGTCCGACGCGGAGGCGTCCCCGACGAGATGGGGCGCCAGGTGGAGGAGGAGCGAGGTTTCCAGTTCCCCGGCATGCTCCCGCTCCGGATCCCCTTCCAGGAGATCGTGTACGTCGATCTGGAACAGATCGTAGACCGTGGTGGCGGACGAAGCGGTCAGCGCCATCAGCACCGCTTCCAGGTGAGGCTCGTATCGATGCGCACTCACGATGATGAACTCGGAGATCCCGTGATCCTCCCAACGGGCGAGAAGCTCGTTCACCGACCGGTGGAAGGTCTTCCGGCGGAGTCCGGCCGTGCCGGCGTAGGACGCCTGGGACGCGGTGACGCCGTAAGCGAACGTCGGTGCGCGGAGGATGCCGAGGCGGCGCGAGAGCGCGGCACACACGTGTTTGCTGATCAGCGTGTTGGTTCCGAGGGGAAGGTGGGGTCCGTGCTGCTCCAGAGCGCCCACGGGCAGGAGGAGTCGGGGGTCCCGGGCGATGATCCTCTGGACCTGTGGCCAACTGAGTTCATCCAGGGCGAATGACGCTTCCATCGAGTGCCTCCGAAGCCGTGGATCGGTTGAAATCCCTGGGCTGGTTGGGGCCATCCATCGGTGTCGCCTCCCTCGGCCTCTGGGCGTGGCGACCCGAGGAAATGTACCTCGGCGTCGGCTTCCTCGCCTGTCTCGTCTCCTTCGTCGCGGAGCCGCGGAACAGCCGTCTGCGGATCGTGGGAATCCTCGTCGTCCTGGCCGGTGTCCTTGCCGGAACCGCCGCCCACCGCGAGGTGGCGCGCCTCACCGACGACTGGGATGGATACTGGGAGGCGCGCAAGGCCACGGTGGGTGAGCTCCTGCGCGAGGAACTCGATACGCTTCTGTCCCACGGGGAGGCTGCCGCGGACGAGCTCGCCGAGGTGGTGTGGCGGGAGGGAGTTCCCGCGAATTCCCGGTCACTGGCCAGGATCCGGGCGTCGTATGGGATCGGTTCGGTGACCGTGTACGACGGGTCCGGCACGCCCCTCGTATGGGACGGGGAGCACCGGGGAAAGGTGCCGGAGCCGGTCCAGCGAGGTATTCGCCGCTATCTCTACCAGGACCTTCCCCTCTTCGGATATCTCTACGTCACGGCGAGCACGCCGGACCTGGGCGCTACCGCGGTGGCCGCGATCCTCATCCGCACGGACCTCCCGGAGCGCGTGACGGGGAGAGGGGACGACTTCGCCTCCACCTTCCGGCGCCGGGCCGGTGAGGACGTCCGCTTCCAGGCCCAGCCGGCCCCGCAGGGTGCCGTGGGGTGGGATCTGGCGCTGGGGGACGGGACCTTGTTCAGCGTCGTGTTGCAGGAGCCGGATCCGGCGGACCGGGTGGCGGATCGCTGGGCGTGGTGGCGTGGGATGGTCGCCGGGCTGGCGTTCATCGCCTGGATCCTGTTGACGCTGGGTGCGCCGCTCCGGTCGGTGCATGGTGTACCGGCGGCCATGGTCCTTCTCTTCCTGGCCGCCGTGGTGCCTCTGGATGTCCTGGGGGCCAGAGCGTCGTTGTTCGATCTCGGCACGTTCCGCCTTCCGGGGCCGTTTCCCGTGTCCCTGGGACGCCTCGCGGCGCTCTCCGTCGCCCTCGTGATGACCATGGGCGTGCTTCCCCGGCCCCGCCGCGGTGTTCCCGCCTGGGTCGGCGCGGCCGCGGTGGGACTCGGGTTCCCGTTGGTCCTGGCATGGTTCCGTGCCGGGGTGGGTCGGGGCGGCATCGGTGCAGGGGAGGTGGAATGGATCGTGTACCAGGCGTGTGTCGGCGTTCTCCTCACCCTCATGGCGGGTGTGGCGATGGCCTTCACCCGCGATACGACCCCCGTGGCGAAGTGGCATGCCGGGGTCGCGGTGGGCCTGACCTTCGCGCTGGGAGCGGGTTCGGCGGCCTTCACGTGGGATTCCGCGTCGCTTCCCTGGGCGTGGACGGGGTTGTGGGCGGTCCCTCTCATGATGGTCTCCAGGACGCTGTCGGCGTGGGACGGGTGGCAGCGGCCTCTGGTGGGGTGGGTGTTGGCGGGTACCCTCGCGTCCACGGCGGCCATTCCGTCGACCTGGGCCGATCGCCTGCAGGATCGGATGGTGATCGGTACGGGAGTGCTCGAGGGGCTCGCGCGCCCCGACGACCCGGAGGTGGAAGAGGCGCTCTTCCTGGCGTCGGACATCGGGTCCTCGAAGACGGTACCACTCCAGGACCAGGTCGAGCTCCTCTATGAAGTATGGCAGGAGAGCGGGTTGGCGGGGTTGGGGCACCCCCTCTGGCTGACCCTGTGGTCACCCGGGGGAATTCCGGAAGAGGAACTCCGTGTGGGTGTGGACGGAGCGCACCCACCCGTGGCGGGCGAGGATCTTCTTCAGGTGGCCGTCTCGGGGACCTCCCGCGTGATCCGGTACAATCGCGTGGACGCCCGGTACGTGCTGCAGGCCCCTCTCCAGGACCGATGGCTGCTGACCGTGGTCGTTCCTCCCTTCGTGCTGGGAGGGAGGGCGTCTCCGCTCACCCCGCTCCTCGCGGAGGGGGCCACCAGCGCCGCCGACGTGCTGGACCTCGTCCCGCTCCTTCCGGATGACCCGCATGACGATTCGGGGGTGACCTGGCGTCGGGCCGCCGGGGGATGGCAGGGCGACCTCCCGCTGAGCTACCCGAACGGAGCGTACCACGCCCACTATCACCTCGAGGTTCCCGGATTCCTCCTGGCTCTGTCACGGGCGACCCTCCTCCTGGGTCTCAACCTCCTCCTCTTCCTTCCGGTGTGGATCGGGGGGCGGAGCTTGTCGCGGGAAGTGGTTCCCCCGGGGTACGGACTCCGGGGGCTCGTCATCTCGTTCCGGGCTCGGGTCACGCTGGCGCTCTTCGGATTCTTCCTTCTGGCCAACGCGATCTTCGGCACGCTCGCGTACCGGACCATCGCGGGGGCGGCGCAGAGGGCGGCGCGTGTCCTGGCCGAACGGGTGGTGGAGGATGCCGCGGACTGGTACCTCGAGGAGTCCGGGGAGATGGGGCCCCTCGCCCGTCGCGTCGGCACGGAGTTGATGGAATACCGGCGAGGAGAGTTGCGGGAGGGATCCGTGGCGGAGTTGGTCGAGTTGGGCCTCTACGAGGCATGGATCCCCTATCCCGTGCACCGCCTCCTCGACACGGGCGAGGAGATCCGTGACTTCACGCTCACGGAGCAGGGGGACTGGTCCTACGTCACGGCCTTCCGGAGGCTTCCCGACGGAGACGTGCTGGGGGCGCAGGTCCCTCTTCAGGCGGGCGCCACCGCCATCCGTAGCCGGGACGTCCTCGAGCTCCTCGGATTCGGCGTGCTGGTGGGAGCCATGCTCTCCCTGGGACTCGCGCTGATGGTGGGGCGGGCGCTCACCCGCCCCATCCGTTCGCTCCAGGTGGCGTCGGAACGCGTGGGTGCGGGAAACCTCGGCCTTCGGCTCCCCTCGGACCGGAGCGACGAGTTCGGACTCGTGTTCCGGGCCTTCAACCGAATGGTCAGCCGTCTTCGGCGCGCACGCCGTCAGCTCGTCCGTACCACCCGCCGCACGCAGGCGATCATGGAGGAGGCCGCCGTGGGGATGGTGGCACTGGACCCGGCCGGGATCGTGACGCTGGCCAACCCGAGGGCGGAGTCCATCCTCCAGTCGCGCGTCGTGGTCGGGGAGAGCCTTCTGGAGGCCGGTCCCCTCGGCCGTCAACTCGCCGAGTGGCTGGCCCGGAACCTCGAGGATCTGGACGAGGCCGATACCGAGCTCCAGTGGGACGCGCGGCGGTATCGGGTACGCGCGCGCCGGGTCGAGGTGGAGGGCGCTCGCGGTGGGATCGTGGTGGCGGTGGAGGACGTGACCGACGAACTCCGCACGGAACGTGTGCTCGCGTGGGGTGAGATGGCCCGACAGGTCGCGCACGAAGTGAAGAATCCGCTCACGCCCATCAAGCTCAGTATCCAGCACATCCGGCGGGCATGGTCCGATGGTCGCCCGGATTTCGACGACATCCTGGTACGGAACGCCGACGCCATGCTCAAGGAGATCGATCGGCTGGCGACCATCGCCCAGAGCTTTTCCCGTTTCGGGGCCCCCGGGCAGGCGGGGACCGAGGTTCTCACCGCCGTGGACGTCCAGGACGTGGTGGACGAGGTGCTCGCTCTCTACTCCAGCGGAGAGGCGTTCATCACCTTCGCCGCCAAGGTCGAGGAGCCCCTTCCCCTGGTTCTGGCCAGGGGAGACGAGTTGAAGGAAGTGCTGGTGAACGTGCTGGAGAACGCGCGCGCCGCGCTCGCTCAGGGAGGATCGGTGGAGGTGTGCGCCCGTCGATCGGACGAGGGGGTGGTGGTGGAGGTCGTGGACGACGGTACGGGGATTCCCGAAGACGTGCTCACGCGCGTGTTCGAGCCGCACTTTTCCACTCGATCGAAGGGCACCGGCCTGGGCCTCGCCATCGTGAAGCGGTTGGTCGAATCGTGGGGGGGAACCGTGGACATGGACAGTCGGCCGGGACGGGGGACCACCGTCACGATGACGTTGCTCCCCTGGATGGACGGGGGTGGCCTCCCGGAGGAAGATCAGACATCTTGAGTTCCTGCCATCCTCCTCCGTGAGAGCGGAGAACAGCCCCTCAAGGTGGGAACGAACCGAGCTGAGATGAGGAACGACGCGACTCCGCCACTGTCCCTTGCGACCGCTCCCTCATCGTCTGCCTCCATCTCCCGGTCCTCCGGTTCGGCGCGCTCGGAGCCCACGGATCTGTCGACCTGGGTGCAGGAGAGGCTGGACACGATAAGCCAACGGTGGCACCAGGATCTGCGGGCGCGAGGCGACGCGTCGGCAGTGGGTCTGAATGGGCTCATGGAGTCGTTCCTCGAGCTACTCGTGTCGTTCCTCCCGGGGTTGCTGGGGCCGTATCGAGAACAGGTGCAGCCGCTCTGGACCCAGACCGCCGAGCTCTTCGGCGCCACGGCCGCGCGGAGGGGGCTCGCCGCGGGGGAGGTGATCGAGGAGTTCCAGGACCTGAGGGAGTCCATCATCCGCCTTCTCTACCAGGACCCGCCCCGGGTGTCGGGCAATCCGATCTCACTGCGGGACCTCCTCAGACTCAGCCGGGCCGTGGACCGGGGGGTGACCCACGCCAGCGTGGGGCACACCGACGCCCTGTTCTTCGCGCTCTTCGAGGGATCCGGTGTGCCCGATACCAAGGCCGACCCCCATCTGGTCGACGAGGTTCAGGCCCAGATGGCCGAGCTCCGCAGGGCGTACCGTGAAGTCATGGAGCCGCTTCGCCACCACGATGGGGAATCGTGAGATCAGCGCCGTGAGGTCCGTGGCCCCGGACTCTCTTCTGGGGGATGTGCCTCCCGAGGAATTCCGGGAAGCTGCCCGGCGTGTCTCGGACTGGATGGCGGACTACCTGAGGGACGTGGGAGGGCTTCCCGTGCTCCCCGCGGTTCGACCCGGGGCCGTCAAGCGCTTGCTTCCGCCTTCCCCACCGGTAGGGGGTGAGTCGCTGGAGGCGCTTCTCGACGACTTCCGCGAGATCATCCTTCCCGGGATCACGCATTGGAACCATCCCTCGTTCTTCGGCTACTTCTCCATCACGGGATCGGGGCCGGGGATCCTGGGGGAGATGATCGCGGCGGCCTTGAACGTCAACGCGATGGTCTGGCGCAGTTCGCCGGCGGCCACGGAGTTGGAGGGAGTCACGATGGACTGGCTTCGCCAGCTCATCGGGCTTCCGGCGGGGTTCGACGGGGTGATCAACGACACCGCCTCCCATTCCACCCTGTACGCGCTGGCCGCCGCCAGGGAGGTGGCGTATCCCGAGTCCCATGGTCGGGGACTCTTCGGTCTCCCTCCGGGACGGATCTACGCATCCGACCAGGCCCACTCCTCCGTCGAGAAGGCGGTGCTGACCCTGGGTTTCGGCCAGGCCGGGTACCGCGCGGTGCCTTCGGATGGCGACTTCCGGATGGACGTCGATGCGTTGCGGCGCATGCTGCAGGAAGACACCGCGGCCGGGGTTCGTCCGGTCGCCGTCGTCGCCACCCTGGGTACGACTTCGACGACGTCCGTGGATCCCGTGGGACGGATCGCCGAGGTCGCGCGGGAGTTCGGGGCGTGGCTCCACGTGGACGCCGCGTACGGAGGTCCCGCCGCGATCCTTCCGGAAGTGCGCGAATCGTTCTCCGGGTGGGAGGAAGCCGAGTCCATCGTCGTGAATCCGCACAAGTGGCTCTTCACGCCGGTGGACTGCTCCGTACTCTATTCGCGGCGTCCCGAGATTCTCGTGCAGGCCTTCTCCATCGTCCCGGAGTACCTGCGCACCGCCGAGGAGGGCGAGGTCCGGAACCTCATGGACTACGGGGTGGCGTTGGGGCGGAGATTCCGCTCGCTCAAGCTCTGGTTCGTTCTCCGATACTTCGGGCGGGACGGTCTCGCGGCCAACATCCGCGCCCACATGGACATGGCCCGGGAACTCGAGGGGTGGGTTCGGTCGACTCCGGGTTGGGAGATCATGGCGCCGGTGCCCTTCGGACTGGTCTGCTTCCGGTATGCGCCCGATGGTACGTCGGGCGAGGAACAGGACGAGCTCAACCAGCGTCTCCTCGACGGGCTGAACCGGAGTGGTGAGGCGTTCCTCACGCATACACGGCTTCGGGGGAGGCTCACGCTGCGCCTGGCCATCGGGAATCTGAAGACCACGAGGGCGCACGTGGAGCGGGCGTGGGAGTGGCTTCGGGACGCGGCGTCTTCCTGAGGAAGGCGATCAAGGCGTCCCGGAATGCCGGCGGGGAGATCCCGGGTGCGGGCCTCCGCAGGAGGCCCGCACCCGGGGGAAGGTGCTACGCGAGTTCCCGCACCGCGCGTACCAGGTCGGCCATGGACTGCTTGGCGTCCCCGAAGAACATCAGCGTCCTGTCCATGTAGAACAGGTCGTTGTCGATCCCCGCGAAGCCCGGTGAGAGGGACCGCTTCATCACGATGACCCGGTTCGCCTTGTCCACGTCCAGGATGGGCATCCCGGCGATGATGCTGTCCGGGGTGCGGGCCGCGGGGTTCACCACGTCATTGGCGCCCACGATGAGCACCGCGTCGGTATTGGCGAAATCGTCGTTGATCTCGTCGAGATCGAAGAGCTTGTCGTAGGACACGTCCGCCTCGGCGAGGAGCACGTTCATGTGCCCGGGCATCCGTCCCGCCACCGGATGGATGGCGTATCGCACCGTCACTCCCCGCGCCTCGAGGAGGTCGCCGACCTTGCGGAGCTCGTGCTGCGCCTGGGCCACCGCCAGTCCGTATCCCGGCACGATCACCACGGAGTGGACGTAACCCAGCTCCGCGGCCACCGCCTCCGCGTCGGCCGAGCGCACGGGACGCTTCCCGATCTGGGATCGATCCACGCCCGCCGTCCCGCCGAACGCCCCGAACGCGACGTTGGCCAGGGAGCGATTCATCCCTTTGCACATCAACTGCGTCAGGATGAGGCCCGACGCGCCGACCAGGGCGCCCGAGATGATGAGGACCATGTTCCCGATGACGAACCCCGCCGCGGCGGCGGCCAGCCCCGAATAGGAGTTCAGGAGGGAGATCACCACCGGCATGTCCGCGCCCCCGATGGGGATCACCAGGAGGATCCCCAGGAGCAGGGAAAGGCCGCAGAACACGTAGAACATGGTGACGGGATCTCCCACGTCACCCACGCCCAGCGCGAGCGCACCGAACGCGATGCTCGCCAGGAACAGGAGGGCGTTGAAGCTCCGTTGGAAGGGGAACGTGATGGGATTCCCCGTCATCAACTCCTGGAGCTTCGCGAAGGCGATGAACGATCCGGAAAAGGTTACGCCACCGATGATCGTGCCGAGGAGCATGGTGACTCCGTCCGACGTCACGCCGGATTCGACCACGCGCGATCCCAGCGATTCCACGAGCCCGGCGATGCCCGAGGGACTCTGCCGGGTGTTGAGGAACTCCGCCACCGCGACCAGCGCCGAGGCGCCTCCGCCGAAGCCGTTGAAGATGCCCACCATCTGGGGCATGGCCGTCATCTGGACGGTCCGCGCCGCCACCGCTCCGACCAGGGAACCGATGGTGACGCCGATGAGGATACCTGTCCACGTGGCGACGTCCGTCTCCACCAGGGTGCCGATGACCGCCAGGAGCATGGCGACGGCCGCCAGCGCGTTTCCTGCCCGTGCCGTGGCCGGAGACTGAAGGCGCTTGAGGCCGACGACGAAGAGGATCGCCGAGGCCAGGTAGGTCAACTCGACCAGAATGGGTGTGTTCATGGTGAGTCTCCTAGCGCTTCTTGAACATGTTGAGCATGCGGTCCGTCACCATGAAGCCGCCCACCACGTTGACGGTGGCCATGGCGATGGCGAGCACGCCCATCACGACCTGCGTGGTACCCTCCGCCCGAGCCGTGACCACCAGCGCGCCCACGATGGCGATTCCGCTGATGGCGTTGGCTCCGGACATGAGGGGTGTGTGCAGGGTAGGGGGTACCTTGGTGATCACTTCACGGCCCGCCAGCGTGGCGAGCACGAAGACGTAGAGTCCCACCATCAATTCGCCCATGAGAGATCCTCTGGATGGGAGATTGGAGTCTGAAAGAAGGGGTGGAGCGTCATGAGCCACTTCCGAGGCCCATCGCCTCCCGGGTGCGCTCGTTCACGACCTTTCCGTCGTGGGTCACGCAGGATGGTCCGATGACGTCGTTTTCCAGGTCGAGCACCACGTTGCCGTCGTCCACGAGTTCCATGAGCAGAGTGGTCACGTTCTTGGACAACATCTGGCTCGCATGCACGGGGACGTTGGCCGGAAGATTCACCGGCCCGATGACGGTGACGCCGTGGGACTCCACGGTCTCACCCATGCGGGTGACCTCGCAGTTTCCTCCCGTCTCCGAGGCCAGGTCCACGATGACCGAGCCGGGCTGCATGCTCCTCACCATCTCTTCCGTGATGAGGACCGGGGCCTTTCGGCCGGGAATCTGCGCGGTGGTGATCACGATGTCGGAGTGGGTCACCGCCCCGCCGATGAGCTCGAGCTCCCGCTTGTGTTGCTCTTCGGACAGTTCCTTGGCGTACCCGCCCTCGCCTTCCGCGCTCACGTCGTGCTCGGCCTCGAGGAAGGTGGCGCCGAGGCTCTGGACCTGCTCCTTCACGGCCGGCCGGACGTCGAACGCCTCGACCACCGCGCCCAGACGACGCAGCGTGGCGATGGCCTGGAGTCCGGCGACGCCGGCTCCCAGGACGAGGGCCTTCGCGGGTCTTATGGTGCCCGCGGCGGTCGTGAACATGGGGAGGAACTTCGGGAGATGACCCGCCGCGAGGAGCACGGAACTGTACCCCGCCACGGTGGCCTGGGACGAGAGGATGTCCATGCTCTGGGCCCGCGTGATGCGCGGCACCAGATCCAGGGCGATGGAGGTGATCCGTCCGTCCGCCAGCCTCTTCACCAGATCGGGGCTCGTGAGCGGGCTGAGAGGTGAAAAGAGAAAGGCCCCCGGAGGAATGGGGGCCACTTCGTCGGGTTCGGAGAGCGACGGGGCGTTCACGCGGAGTATCATCCCCGCTCCCGCCAATGCCTCTGCGGCGGAGACCGTGACCTCCGCGCCCGAGTTTCGATAATCGTCGTCGGATACGCCGGCCGACAGGCCGGCGCCGGACTCGACCGCCACGGTCAAGCCGGCTTTGACGAGGGCCTGGACACCCTGGGGAACCAGGGCCACCCGGCGCTCTCCGGGACGCGATTCCTTGAGAACGGCGACCTTCATTGACCCGCTCCATGGTGAAGGTTCGGTGTCGTGTTCCTTCTTTTTCGCCCGTCCGGGCGGAAAAGCATGCTGACAGATACAGCGCTACCCCCGACCACGCAACGTGGTCCTTCCGGTTGCGCTTTCGTGCTTGCGAGATGGTCGGAGGGCGTGCACGATGGGGGTTCACCAGAGCCCGGAGGAGCGTGTGTCGATGCACCGAGGACGAGATGAGGAGGGGAGGGTCGTCGTTGGAGACGGAACGTCGGTGGGGATGGATCGACGAGGCTTCATGGCCTTCTTTACCACCGCGGGTCTCGGCGGCACGCTCCTCCCCGGCGTGTTGTGGGCCAGCGCCCAGGAGGCCGGCACGGTCACCGTGGAGATGCTGGAGCAGGCCGAACGGGTGGCGGGTCTCTCCTTCACCCCCACCGAGCGGGAGATGATGGTCGAGGGGCTGGACCGGAATCTCCGCGCGTACGGAGAACTGAGGCGCACGCCCATCCCCAACGCGGTGGCTCCCGCGGTGCTCTTCGATCCCATGCTTCCCGGGCGTCCCTATCCCGAGGGCCGGAGCGAATTGCGGATGACGCGCGAACGCGGGATCGAGCGGCCCCGCCGGCTGGAGGAGGTCGCGTTCTGGCCGGTGACCCGGATCTCGGAGCTGGTGCGCACGCGGCAGGTCACCTCGGTGGAGCTCACCGAGATGTACCTGGGTCGACTCCGGGAGTACGGCCCCCGGTTGGAGGCGGTGATCACCCTCACCGAGGACCTGGCGCTGTCCCAGGCGAGGCGGGCGGACTCCGAGATCTCGACGGGCCGCTACCGGGGTCCACTCCATGGAATTCCCTGGGGCGCGAAGGACCTTCTGGCGGCTCCGGGATACCCCACCACGTGGGGAGCCCGCCCGTACGAGGAGCAGCACATCGACGACCATGCCACCGTGGTCCGGAAGTTGGACGAGGCGGGAGCCGTGCTGGTCGCCAAGCTCACGCTCGGCGCTCTGGCCATGGGCGACTACTGGTTCGGCGGGAGGACGCGCAATCCGTGGAATCTCGAACAGGGGTCCAGCGGATCCTCCGCCGGGTCGGCCGCCGCCACGGTGGCCGGGTTGGTCGGGTTCGCCATAGGGAGCGAGACCCTGGGCTCCATCGTGTCTCCCTCCACGCGGACCGGCGCGAGCGGCCTTCGTCCCACCTTCGGGCGGGTGAGCCGGCACGGAGCCATGGCGCTTTCCTGGACCATGGACAAGCTGGGCCCGATCTGCCGGAGCGCCGAAGACTGTGCCCTTGTGCTCCACGCCATCCACGGCGCCGACGGGAAGGACCCCACCGCCCGGACCGTACCCTTCTCCTGGGATGCCCATCTTCCGCTGGAAGGGATCCGGGTGGGATACCTCGCCGGTGCCTTCGCGGAGGAGCACGGAACGAAGGCGTTCGATGACGAGGCGTTGCGCGTGATCCGCGGGTTGGGTGTGGAACCGATTCCGGTGGAACTCCCGGGGGAGTTTCCGTTGGGCGCGCTACGGGTCATCCTCAGCGCCGAAGCGGCGGCGGCCTTCGACGATCTCACGTTGAGCGGACGGGACGACCTCCTGGTGCGCCAGACCCAGGGAAGCTGGCCCAACTCGTTCCGAACGGCCCGGATGATTCCGGCGGTGGAATACATCCAGGCGAACCGCATCCGCACCATGGTCATGGGCGCCTTGGACACCGCCCTGGAAGGCGTGGACGTGTTCGTCACCCCGTCTTTCGGGGGGGACGTGCTCCTCATGACCAATCTCACCGGTCACCCCGCCGCCGTCGTGCCGTCGGGGTTCACGGACGAGGGGACGCCGGTGAGCATTTCCTTCGTCGGACAGTTGTGGGGAGACGCCGCCACGTTGCGGGTCGCCAAAGCCTACCAGGATGCCACCGACCACCACCGAAGGAGGCCGCCCCTCTTCGACGTGTGACCCGACACGTGGATCCAGCGTGACGGGACCCGCCTCGACGGCAGGTCGTACGGCGGCGGTGGGTGGCCGATTCCACCATGGGAAGTGCCCGGCGGGCTGCGGACATTCACCCCATGCTGGCACACGTGACGACGGCCGCCCTGCACGGGGTGGAGGGATATGTGGTCGAGGTGGAGGTCAGCCTCGCCGGTGGGCTTCCGTCGTTCGCGGTGGTGGGACTCGCCCAGGGCGCGGTGAGGGAAGGGAGGGAGCGCGTCTCGTCGGCCATCCGTAGCGCGGGGTTCGAGCTTCCTTCACGACGGATCACGGTCAACCTCGCGCCCGCCGACGTCCGCAAGGAGGGAAGCACCTTCGATCTCCCCATCGCGGTGGGCCTGCTCCTGGCCTCCGGACAGATCGCGGGTCCCGGGGGTCGGTGGGCCTTTCTGGGCGAACTGGGGCTGGACGGCGGGCTCCGGGCGGTACGGGGTGCCCTCGCCGTCGCCGCCAGTTGCCGCGCGGCCGGGGTCGACCACCTGGTCGTTCCCGCCGAGAACGCCGCGGAGGCCGCATTGGTCTCGGGACTCGACGTGCGCGGGGCAGGGAATCTGAGGGACGTGGCCCGTCTCATGGCCGAGGACGCGGGCCCGCGCCGGGTGGACGGGGTGGAGGAGGCCCGCTGGCCCGGGGATGCGATGGACGGTGCCGACGTCTCCGAGATCCGGGGACAGGCGTACGCCAAGCGAGCGCTCGAGGTCGCCGCCGCGGGGGGGCACAACATCCTCGTCCTGGGACCACCCGGAACCGGCAAGACCATGCTGGCTCGTCGTCTTCCCGGAATCCTCCCCGCTCCGACCTTCGAGGAGGCCCTGGAGATCACCCGGGTACACTCGGTCGCCGGTCGGCTCCCACCCGGGGGCTCGTTGGTGTGGCGGCGCCCGTTTCGGGCACCGCATCACTCCGTGTCCGACGCGGGATTGATCGGCGGCGGCTCACCGGTCACGCCGGGGGAGGTGAGTCTGGCGCACCACGGGGTGCTCTTCCTCGACGAACTTCCGGAGTTTCGCCGCAATGCGTTGGAAGCGCTTCGCCAGCCGCTGGAGGACGGGTCCGTGCGGGTATCGCGAGCGGCGGGGACGCTCACCTTCCCGGCCCGATTCCTCCTCGTGGGTGCCATGAACCCCTGCCCGTGCGGCTACTGGGGCGACGGCACGGATCGCTGCCTCTGCGATCCGACCCAGGTGGCCCGGTACAGGGGGCGGGTATCCGGTCCGCTCCTCGATCGTATGGACCTCCACGTCGAGGTGGCCGCGGTGTCCTTCCACGACCTCCACGAGGCACCCGAGGGAGAGTCCAGCGCCGCGGTTCGTGCCCGGGTGGAGTCGGCCCGCGCCAGGCAGGCGGCCCGACTCCGGGACGTACCCGGAGTGTATGCCAACGGACAGATGGGTCCGGCGGAGCTTCGTCGCTGGTGCCGCCCTGGGCCCCGGGTCGCGCGGTTGCTCCAGACCGCGGTGGACCGACTGCACCTGTCCGCGCGCGCGTACCACCGGATCCTCAGGGTCGCGCGGACGCTGGCCGATCTGGAGGGGGGCGAGACCGTGTTGGAGCATCATGCCGCCGAGGCGATCCAGTATCGCGTCCTCGACCGCCGGATGGTTTGAACTCGACACGGACGATGATACCGAGGGCCGTCGAGGCGATTGATCGGCGCCGCACCTGTGGTACTTTCCAGGGGAGCCGGAACCGTCCCCTCCCCGGATGCCAGATTCTCCATGACACGAAAGGATTTGCCCGGCGGCGACGAGGGTCCGCGTAGCTCTCGGATGGACGAGCCGGCGGGCGGCGGCGACTCCTCTTCCGACGAAGCGGGGGAGGAGCACTCCCTCACCTGGATCCTCCTCGCGTTCGCCGCGGTGTACCTCATCTGGGGGTCGACCTATCTGGCCATCCGGTTCGCCATCGAAACGATTCCACCGCTCTTCATGGCGTCCGTCCGTTTTATCGTGGCCGGCGGGGCGATGTACGCGTGGAGCACGGCTCGCGGAGCTCCACGGCCGACCCGCCGACAGTGGGGGCATGCCGCGGTGGTGGGAGGCCTCCTGCTCCTCGGAGGGAATGGTGGGGTGGTGGTGGCGGAACAGTGGATTCCTTCGGGGCTCGCCGCGCTCCTGGTGGCCGCGGTTCCGTTGTGGATGGTCCTTGTGGATTGGGCGTTCGGGTCGAGGAGGAGGCCCTCCGCGCGCGTCGCGGTGGGCCTGGTCGTGGGTTTCGGCGGCGTGGCGCTCCTGGCCGGCTCTCCGGGCGTGACCGGCCCCGACGAAATGTTCGGCGCCCTTTTGTGCGTGGGCGGAGCACTCGCGTGGGCCATGGGGTCCATCTACTCTCGACACGTGGTCGCGCCACCACGCCCCAGGATGTGGGTGGCCACACAGATGCTGGCGGGTGGAGTGCTCCTCCTTCCCGCATCGGCACTGGCGGGGGAAATGGGGAGGATCGACCTTGGGGGAGTGTCCCTCCGTTCGCTTCTGGCGCTGGGCTATCTTATCGTGTTCGGGGCTCTCGTGGCCTTCTCCGCCTACATCTGGCTGCTTTCGGTGTCGACGCCGGCCCGCGTGGGTACCTACGCCTACGTGAACCCCGTCGTTGCCCTCGTTCTGGGATGGTCGTTGGCCGGTGAGCCGTTCACGTCGCGGTCGCTCGTCGCCGCGGCCACGATCCTCGGTGCCGTCGTCCTCGTCACCGCGGATCGAGCGCCGTCCACGGCGGGTGCGCGGGGAGTTCCCGTTGTCCACGCAGGAAGGAGGCGTTCGTGAGCGCGATACGGAACGCGCAGGTCGACTCGGTCGCCGTCGGACCCGGTGGGTTCGAGGGATTGTCCGACATGTGGAGCCGGATTCTCACCACCGTGGGCTCCGACATGGCGGCGAAGCTCATCCTCTCCCTGCTGATGATGGGGATCGTGCTCGGTCTCCGGCGGGCCGCGCTCCGGATCGTCGATCTACGGGTGGAGGACCGGACCCTCCACTACCGATGGGCCAAGGGGATCGGGTACGGGAGCTCCGCACTCGTCGTGCTCTCGCTCTTCCAGATCTGGTTCAAGGCGGTGGAGTCCGTCGGGACGTTCCTCGGACTGGTATCCGCCGGTCTGGCCATCGCCCTCAAGGACCTGGTGGGAGACTTCGCCGGTTGGGTGTTCATCGTGTGGCGACGCCCCTTCGAGGTGGGAGACCGCCTTCAGATCGGTGGTGTGGCCGGTGACGTGGTGGACATCAGGATCTTCCAGTTCACCGTTCTGGAGATCGGGAACTGGGTGAGCGCCGACCAGAGCACCGGGCGACTCGTGCACATTCCGAACGCCCAGGTGTTCACCCAATCGTTGGCCAACTACACCGCCGGCTTCCCGTACCTCTGGAACGAGTTGGAGGTGCTCGTCACCTTCGAAAGCGACTGGCGACTGGCCAAGAAACGGCTGGCCGTGATCGCGGCGGAGGATACGGCGGAGGTGAGTGAGGAGGCGGGTGAACAACTGCGGAAGAAGGCATCCCGGTTCTTGATCCACTACCAGAATCTGACGCCGACCGTGTACACCGCGGTCCGGGACAGCGGTATCGCTCTGACGGTTCGGTACCTGTGCCGGCCGCGACAACGGAGATCCACGGCCGAGAGGTTGTGGGAGCGGATCCTGGATATGGTGGCCGAGGAGCCCGCGGTGGATCTGGCGTACCCCACGCAGCGCTTCTACCTCCACGCCGTGGAGGGAAAGGAGGGGCTTCGGGCCCCCATCCCGGGCATCACCGGCAGGGATTCGGTGGGATGATCAGTTACATGGACTACGCGGCGACGTCGATGGTGCGCCCACCGCGCGTCGCGGAAGCCATGACGGAGTACCTTCGAGACTGCGGGGCGACCCCCGGGCGTGGTGGGCACCGTGTCGCGGTGGAGGCGGGTCGCGTGGTGCTGCGGTGCCGGAGGCTCGTCCAGGAGCTTCTCCATCTTCCCGGAGATCCGGGGAGGGTCGCCTTCGCCGCCAACGCGACCCAGGCGCTGAACACGGCTCTCTTCGGGATCCTCGCCCCGGACGACGCGGTGGTGGTGACCCGGTACGACCACAATGCGGTCCTGCGTCCCGTCGCTCACCTCGCCAGGACGCTCGGTGTCGAGGTGCGCCTCCTTTCCGGAACTCCGGACGGGGAAGTGGACTACGATGAGGCGGAACGTGCTCTACGCGGGGCGCGGGTCCTGGTCGTGAACAGTGCTTCCAACGTGATCGGAACCCGGGTTCCCCTGGCGCCTCTGGCGGACAGGGCGCGGGATGCCGGGGCGCTGGTGTTGGTGGATGCTGCGCAGGGGGCGGGGCACATCCCCATGCGGCCCGCGGACGAGGGCGCGGATCTGGTGGCCTTCACCGGGCACAAGGGGATGCTGGGGCCTCAGGGCACCGGCGGCCTGTGGGTACGGGAGGGGATCGAGGTGGGACCGCTCATCCACGGTGGAACGGGAGGGAATTCCATGGACGCCGAGATGCCGGCCGCGATGCCCGACAGGCTGGAGGCGGGGTCTCTCAATGGTCCCGGGCTCGCGGGCCTGGCCGCAGGCCTCGAAGAAGTCGTGCGGGAGGGAGTCGATGGGATCCACGCGCGTGAGTCCGCGCTGAAGAAGCGGCTCCGGGATGGACTCATGGATATTCCCGAGGTGCGGGTTCTCACGCCTGCGGCACCCGACGGTGTGGGGATCGTCTGTATCACGACGCCGAAGATGGATCCGGCCACGATGAGCCACCGACTGGACCGGGAATGGGGTGTTCTGACCCGGTCGGGACTCCACTGTGCCCCCGAGGCGCATCGCGTGCTCGGAACGCTGGCCACGGGAACACTTCGTCTCTCGGTGGGTTGGGGCTCCACGGAGGAGCACGTCGATCATACTTTGGAGGCGGTGACCTCCGTCCTTCAGGGATCCGTCCGTCGGTCCCCGACCCCCCCCCGACCGTAGGACCCCATGCGCCTCTTCATCGCAGTGAACCTTCCCGGCAAGGAGCGCCAGCGGATCTATCGGGCATCCAGTCGTCTGCGGGACCAGGGCCTCCCCGTGGGGTGGATCGATCCGGAGAACTACCACCTGACCCTGAAGTTCCTGGGGCAGGTCCGGGCCGATCGGATTCCTGCCATCGAGGCCGCTCTTCGCAAGGTCGCGGCGGACAACGGGCCATTCCCCATTTCTCTCGGGGGGTTCGGGGCGTTTCCCACGGTGCGGCGGCCCCGCGTGCTCTGGCTGGGGGTGGATGCCACGCCCGAGCTCCGCTGCCTCAAACAGGACGTGGAGTGGGCGTTGAGTGATCTCGGCTTCGTCACCGAGACCCGCGCGTTTCATCCTCACATCACCCTGGGGAGGGCGGACGAGCGGAACGGCGCCGGAGCGTTCCGCGGCCTGGACGACATCGCCGCGGCGATGGAATTCTCCGGCGAAGTTCCCGTGCGGTCCATCGACCTCATGCGGAGCCATCTCTCCAAGGAGGGTACACGGTACTCGGTCGTGACCGGCGTCCAGCTCGGGAGTGGGGGATGAACCGGTCCGCGGGCAGCCCCACGGCCCCCGGAGGGAGGAGGCGGGGGGGGTGGATCGTCCTGGCCGGGCTGGCGGTCGTGGGGGGGGGCATCCTCTGGTTCGGCAGAGGGGTGGTGTGGCCCGGCGGCCATGGGGACCTCGGGGGAGAGGCATCGGGCGGTCCCGCCGGTCCGATTCCATCACAGGAACTCTCCGACTCCACCATGGCGGAGGTGAGACGGTTCCTGGCCGGTGGGGTGGGCGATACGTTGGGGCTGGGAAGCGCCGAGGTGACCAGCGTGATCCGCTATGGTGTTCCGGGGCTGGTTCCTTCCGGCATGGTGGGTCCGGCCGTCCGGTTTCGGGATGGACGGGTCACGGCCACGGGCCGTGTGGGGGTGGGGTCGTTCCCTCGCCTCCCCGACCTCGGTGCGGTTCTCGGGATGCTTCCCGATACCCTGCCCGTGGTGGTCCGCGGAGAGTTGGTTCAACCGGCGCCCGATCTCGTCGCGGTGTTGGTGGACGGGATCGAAGCGATGCGGATCCCCTTGCCCCAGGGGCTCATCCCCGACGTATTGGACGGACTGGGGCGCCGGGACCGCGACGGGCTCCCGCAGAACGCGATCGAGGTTCCCATCCCCCGGGGTGTCGGAGCGGCGTACGTGGGGGAGGATACACTGTTTCTGGTGAGGGTCCGGCCAGGCGGATAGGTTCCGCATTCCGGTCGGTGCCTGAAAACCTGCCAACGGAGAGGATCTATGGCGCGTCTCCTCGTCGTCGATGACGAGAAGTCCATTCGCAGCATCCTGGCCCAGGTGTTCGAGTACGAGGGCCACGAGGTTTCGGTGGCCTCGGATGGGCCGAGTGCCCTGGAGCTCGTGGAGAAGGTCAAGCCGGACGTGACCTTCCTCGACGTCAAGATGCCCGGAATGGATGGTCTCGAAGTGCTGGCCGCGCTCCGCGAGATGGATCCGGATGCCCTCGTTGTGATGATCTCCGGCCACGGAACCATCGATACCGCCGTGGAGTCGACGCGGAAGGGGGCCTACGACTTTCTCGAGAAGCCGTTGGACACCGACCGTTTGATGGTCACGCTGCGCCGTGCGCTGGAGCTCAAGGGGCTCACGCGCAGCATGGAGGCGCTCCGGAGCGAGGTGGAGAGCCGATACGAGATCGTGGGAAACTCGTTCCAGATCCGGCAGGTGCTCGATCGGGTCGAAAAGGTGGCTCCCACGGACGCCCGGGTGCTCATCACCGGTGAGAACGGTACCGGGAAGGAGCTCGTGGCCCGAGCGATCCACAGGCTCTCCCCCCGGGCCAACGGTCCCTTCGTGGAAGTGAACTGCGCCGCCATCCCGTCCGAGCTCATCGAGTCCGCCCTCTTCGGTCACATCAAGGGGTCGTTCACCGGGGCGGTGGCGGACCAGGCCGGACGGTTCGAGCAGGCCGACGGCGGCACCCTGTTCCTGGACGAGATCGGTGACATGTCCGCCGCGGCCCAGGCCAAGGTGTTGAGAGCTCTCGAGCAGGGTGTCATCACCCGGGTGGGTGGGTCCAAGCCCATCGAGGTGGACGTGCGTGTCGTGTCGGCGACCAACAAGGATCTGTCCGACGAGATCGAGGCGGGTCGTTTCCGGGAGGATCTCTTCTACCGGCTCAACGTGGTCCCCGTCCACCTCCCTCCTCTCAGGGAACGGCGAGAGGACATCCCCATGATGGTGAGGCACTTCGTGGCCCTGACCGTGGGCGCGAAGCGGGTGGAGGAACGCAGCGTGTCCGAGGAGGCGGTGGAGGCTCTGGCCGGGCTCGAATGGCCCGGCAACGTACGCCAACTGCGCAACACGGTGGAACGCCTCCTCATCCTCGGGAGCGGGAAGGTGATCCAGAAGCAGGACGTCGACCTGCTGGTGTCCGGTTCGTCGGCGGCCACGACCCTTCCCGGAGGGCTGATGAAGCTGGACAGCTTCAGCGACTTCAAGGAGGAAGCGGAGAAGCTCTTCATTCTCCAGAAGCTCCGCGAGAACGACTGGAACGTGGCGGAGACGGCGCGGCGTATCGACATGCCCCGCTCCAACCTGTACAAGAAGATCGAGAAGTACGAACTCGTCCGAGACGAATAGGGCCGCTCCGGGAGGGTCAGTTCCGCACCACCAGGAGGCCGTTTTCCAGGGAGTACAGCGCCTCCATCGTGCGGTAGTCCTGTGCCGAGAGACTGGTCGCGGTGTTCGTGGGGTACATGACGTCCCGCTCCGAGTCGCTGTGCAGCAGGCCCAGGGCGTGCCCCATCTCGTGTGCCGTGGTGAGTTGGATCTGGAGCGGGTCGAGGATGCGCTGGGCGTCGTGGGGACTCCTCGTGGCCACACGGAGCGCCTGTACGCGGAGACCCTGGGTGGGGCTCCACTGGAGTTCCGTCACCCCCAGGCGGGTGCCCGGGAGCTGACGTTGCCACGTGACCGTGACGTCGGCGTCGAGGCGTCCACGCTCGTCCACGGTGATGGCGAACGGCTGGCCGTCCCAGGCCTTGACGCCTCGCACCGCGGCGCGGTGGAGTTCACGGGACGGGGCGGCGTCTTCGAAGTCCGGTGCGGGGACGTGGACGACCAGGCCGGACACGCCGTCGGTCCATCGCCGGATCCGGAAGGTATCTCGTTCGGCCAGCTCGACGCAGAGGTAGCCGGAGCGCGGGCACACGTCCGCGGCACGGAGCGTCCGCTCGGTCCGGAGCCCCTCCGGAGAGGGAGTGGCGCACTCTCCGGGCAGGTCGCCGCACTCCACGGAATCTTCCTCCGCCCGGATCTCGTCCAGGTCCGACGTACGGTTCAGTCGGGGGATCACCAAGGCGAGTCCCGCCACGATGACCAGGATGGGAAGGACGGCGGTCCGGGCCGGGACCACGGCGTTTCGCGGCATGGCGTCTCCACGGGGCGCAAGGGTCGAAGCAGGGAATCTCCCACGGGATCCGGTGCGCCACAATGGTCCGGGGGTGGGGGGACGGGTGGCTCTGGATCTCCGCGCTCGCGTTCGTGTACCTTGGCGACAAGCGTGGGGCGCGGCGGAGCCGGAACGGCGGTCGCGGTACGGTCGTCCCCCGGGCAGACGGAGGAATATGCAGGACGGCAGAGCGGACGGAACGGATCCTTCCGGCGGGCCGGCGGAAGCCGACGCGGGCTATCGCCGATTTCCTTCTCCCGGGGAGTGGGCGCGAACGGTGGCCCTCGCGGTGGGGCTGTTCATCTTCGTGCGCACCTTCGGCGTTGAGGCCTTCAAGATCCCCACCGGCTCCATGGAGAGTACCCTTCTGGTGGGTGACTTCCTCCTGGTGAACAAGGCGGCCTTCGGGGCCCGCATCCCCTTCACCGGCGTCCACCTTCCCGCCCTGGCGGACCCGGAGCGGGGAGCCGTGGTGGTCTTCACTCCCCCCCACGATCCGTCGAAGCACTACGTGAAGCGGCTGGTGGGGATCCCCGGAGATACCCTCGAGATGCGGGACAAGGTGCTCTACCGGAACGGCTTCGAGGTTCGGGAGCCGTACGTGCAGCACCGGGACCGCCGCCGGGACACGGTTCACCCCGACATGCGGTGGCAGTCCAACCACCTCGTTGCGTCGACCCGTCACCGTTACCAGCCCACACGGGACAACTGGGGCCCCCTGGTGGTGCCCCACGGCCAGTTCTTCGTTCTCGGAGACAACCGGGACAACAGCGAGGATTCACGCTACTGGGGGTTCGTGCCTCGGGGCGCCCTCACGGGCCGTCCATGGATCGTGTACTTCTCGTACGACTCGAAGGGTCGTGGCCCGGTGGGGTGGTGGCAGGGGGTCCGTTGGTCACGGATGGGCCACGCGATCCGGTGACTTCGGGCCGGGTCCCTCACGCCGTGGATCGGGAGCGCGTGAAGGGGTGCAGGTTGCGCGACCGACGTCCTCTCCCGATTCTTCTGCACGTAGCGCGGTGCCTCCCGGCGCCGCCGGGCGGCACGACACGCGGTCGCTGCCCGGGCCGTCCGGGAAGCTTCGCCCACCGACTCACTGCCGCCGCGTGAACCCCCCATGTCGTTTGCCGCCCGCCGCGGATCCCAGAGGGAAGGGTCGCTGGATCAGTATCTCAAGGAGATCAGCCAGTACCCTCTGATCAACCAGGAAGAAGAGGTTCGGCTGGCGCAGCTCATCCACAAAGGTGATGAGGAGGCGCTGGACAAGCTGGTGCGCTCGAACCTCCGCTTCGTGGTGTCCGTGGCCAAGAAGTATCAGAATCAGGGCGTTCCCCTCTCCGACCTCATCAACGAAGGGAACCTCGGACTCATTCGGGCTGCTCACAAGTTCGACGAGACCAAGGGCATCAAGTTCATCAGCTACGCGGTGTGGTGGATCCGGCAGGCCATCCTCCAGGCCCTGGCGGAGCAGAGCCGGATCGTACGGGTCCCGCTGAACAGGGCGGGAGCGCTCCATCGTATCGGGCGCCGGAGCTCGACGCTCCTCCAGGAGTTGGGAAGGGAGCCCACCGTCGAGGAGATCGCCAAGGACCTCGACATCTCGCAGGAGGAAGTGGAGCGGACACTGGCGATCTCGCATTCGCATCTCTCCCTCGACGCTCCGCTCACGCCGGGCGAGGACAACCGACTGCTCGACTATCTTCCCGACCAGTATTCCCCGGGTCCGGAGGACGAGGCGTACGAGCGGGCGCTTCGACAGACCATCGAGAACGCCCTGGGTACGCTCAAAGAGAGGGAGGCCAAGATTCTCCGGCTCTATTTCGGCCTGGACGATCAGGAGTCCATGACGCTGGAAGAGATCGGAGCCATCCTGGGGATCACCCGCGAACGGGTACGCCAGATCAAGGAGAAGGCGTTGGCCCGGCTCCGTCATGCCTCCCGGTCCCGCTTTCTCGAGCCGTACATGTAGCTTCCGGCGGCCCCCCCGGGAGGTCGTTGGCCCCGTTGGGAGAACGTCTCCGAGCCGTTGACACCCCCCCCTCCCTCGGATATCATTCAAAGCTCTGTAATGGAACCGCCTTTTTGCGGCAGTCGAGCATGCGAACATACACACCGAAACTCCAGGAAATCCAGCGCCGATGGTGGATCGTCGACGCGGCAGACAAGCCGCTCGGCCGTCTGGCCACCGAGATCGCTCGTATCCTCAGGGGTAAGCACAAGCCGATGTACACGCCCCACCTGGACACGGGTGACCACGTCGTGGTCATCAACGCGTCACGGGTGGCACTGACCGGCAAGAAGGCCGACCAGAAGACGTATTTCAGGCATTCCGGATACATGGGGGGAGAGCAGCACATCCCCTTCCGACGGATGATCGCGACGTATCCCGAGCGCGTCATCGAGTTGGCCGTGAAGGGAATGCTTCCGAAGAACGCACTCGGTCGGAGCATGAAATCGAAGCTCAAGGTGTACGCTGGTGAGGATCATCCCCACCAGGGTCAGCAGCCTGAGCCCCTGGACATCTGACGGAAATCGCAACGCGTATGGCTGCCGATACCAAGAACCAGATCCACGCCGTGGGCCGGCGCAAGAGTGCCGTCGCCCGCGTCATCCTCCGGCCGGGAACCGGTCAGTGGAGCATCAACGGACGCTCCCTTCCGGACTACTTCCCCCGCCCGACGTACCAGATCCGTGTCGCCGAGCCGCTCAACGCCGCCGAGGTCGATGGTCAGTTCGACGTCCTCGTGCGCGTTCGTGGAGGAGGGCTCACCGGTCAGGCCGACGCGGTCCGGCTGGGTCTCGCCCGTGCTCTGGTCGAGAACGACGAGGAGCGGCGCCCCCTGATGAGGGAGCGTGGGCTTCTCACCCGCGATCCCCGTAAGGTGGAGCGTAAGAAGCCCGGGCGTCCCAAGGCCCGCAAGCGGTTCCAGTTCTCGAAGCGTTAATCGCTTCGCTATCCTGACCGGGGCGTAATCGGCCCCACATGAAATAAGAAGATCGAGCAATGAAGGAAGTTGGCCTGAACGAGCTTCTCGAGGCTGGCGTCCATTTCGGACACCAGACGAGCCGTTGGAACCCGAAGATGAAGCCCTTCATCTTCACCGAGCGCAACGGCATCCACATCATCGACCTCCGCAAGACCCTCGACCGCCTCAAGGAAGCGCAGAACGCGATCCGTGAAGTCGTCATGAAGGGGGAGCGCGTCCTCTTCGTCTGCACGAAGCGCCAGTTGCGCGGTGTCGTCGAACAGGAAGCCGTCCGCTGCGGGTCGTTCTTCGTGACGGAGCGGTGGCTCGGTGGGATGCTCACCAACTTCCAGACCATGCGGAAGCAGATCCGGAGGCTGAAGGAACTGGAGCGCGGACAGGAAGAGAACGCCTTCGAGTTCTACACGAAGAAGGAGCGTCTCCTGCTGGATCGTGAGCGTATCAAGCTGGACAAGTACCTCTCCGGCGTGAAGGACATGGGGCGGGCGCCCAGCGCGCTCTTCGTGGTGGACGCCAAGCGTGAGGCCATCGCCATCCGCGAAGCGAATCGTCTCGGGATCCCGGTCATCGCCATCACGGACACGAATGCCGATCCGGGCCAGGTGGACTACCCCATCCCGGCCAACGACGACGCCATCCGTTCAGTGAGCCTCATCGCCGCCGCCATCGCCGACGTCATCGAGGCCACGCGCAGGGACGTTCCCGAAGAGGAGCGCCGGCGGGTGGAGGAGCTCGAAGCCACCACGTACTCCACGGAAACGGGCGAGACGCGCGAGGTCGGCGACCAGGCCCAGCGGCGTCCCAAGAGGAAGCGGCGTCCCCGCCCGGAGATCATCGCCCAGCATCTGAAGGGAGAGGGCGAGGACGAGGAGGGCGGCACCGAGGCCGCGGCGGACGAGAGCGCGCCGGAGACCAAGGCCGCTTCCGCTCCGGCGAAGAAGAAGGCTGCCCCGAAGAAGAAGGCGCCGGCCAAGAAGCAGGCCGAGGCGGCGAAGGACGAACCGGACGCTCCTCCGGCGGTGGAAGAGGAGTCGTCCGAGGAGTAGCACTTCTCAGAGGGATCCGGGGTGACCCGGACCGGGGAACGCGGCTTCGGCGGCGTTCCTCATGAATCGGCGGAACGGGTCGGTTCGTGAGAGGCGGCAGCGGGAGTCCGGGGGTATCCGGGTTCTCTCCGCCTCTTTTCACAGACGTGAGACGCTCCCGGAGGATGTCGGGCCGAGTCGGCCGGCGCCGGTGGGACGATACAGGGACATTCGACGGATCGAACGATCATGATCAGCGCCAAGGATGTGAAGATTCTCCGAGACCGGACCGGTGCGGGGATGATGGATTGCAAGAGGGCCCTCACCGAGACCGACGGCGACATGGAGAAGGCCATCGACCTCCTCAGGGCCAAGGGCGCCGCCAAGGCCGCCAAGAGAGCGGAGAAGTCGGCCAACGAGGGGACCATCGGGAGCTACGTCCACTTCGACAACAAGACGGTGGCCATCGTCGAGTTGAACTGCGAGACCGACTTCGTGGCCAACACCGATGACTTCAAGGGACTGGCCCGGGACATCGCGCTCCACATCGCGTCGTCCGCGCCGCTGGCGATCTCGCCGGACGAGATCCCCGCCGAAGTCGTGGAGCGGGAGCGCGCGGTGTACCTCGAGCAGGCCAAGGAGGAAGGCAAGCCCGAGAACATCGCGGCCAAGATGGTCGAGGGCCGCATCCAGAAGTTCTTCAAGGAGCAGACGCTCCTGGCCCAGCCGTTCGTGAAGGATCCGGACAAGACCATCGAGCAGCTCATCACCGAGGTCTCGGCCAAGACGGGCGAAAAGATCGAAGTGGCGCGCTTTGCCCGGTTCAAGGTGGGTGAATCCGCCTGAACCCGTTCGCATCGATCCAGCCAGGGGAGTGGTGTTCATGAGCGAGACCACGGACCGCATCCACTACCGACGCGTCTTGTTGAAGCTGTCGGGTGAAGCTCTGGCCGGCGACAAGGGGTTCGGGATCGAGCCTTCCGTCGTGGATCGGCTCACCGACGAGATCCGGTCCATCGCGGCCATGGGTGTGTCGTTGGGGGTCGTGATCGGAGGCGGCAACATCGTCAGGGGCGCCATGGCGTCACGTCAGGGTATCGACCGTGTCCAGGCGGACTACATGGGGATGCTCGGCACCATCATCAACGCGTTGGCGGTGCAGGATCTCCTCGAGACGAAGAACGTCGAAACGCGGGTCATGACCGCGATCCGCATGGAGGAGATCGCCGAGCCGTACATACGCCGGCGCGCCATGCGGCACATGGAGAAGGGTAGGGTCGTGCTCTTCGCCGGTGGGACGGGGAATCCCTACTTCTCCACGGACACGGCGGCGGTGCTCCGGGCCATCGAGATGGAGGCCGACGTGGTGATCAAGGCCACCAAGGTGTCCGGCGTCTATACGGCGGACCCCGTCAAGGATCCCGACGCGCAGTTCATTCCGGAGATCGGGTTCCACGAGGTCGTGACCCGGGAACTGGCCGTGATGGATGCCCCCGCGGTGTCGCTGTGCAAGGAGAACAATCTCCCCATCATCGTCCTCAATCTGGAAGACCGGGGTGCGGTGGCGGCCGCCATACGTGGTGACCGCGTGGGAACTCTTGTATCGTAGTCGTTGGTAGAACGTCAGCGAATCCGATAGCCCGGGAGCTCAGGTCATGGCCACCATCGAGGAAGCAAAGAGACGAATGGACGAAGCCCTGGAGGCGCTCCGCAGGGAATTTTCCTCCGTGCGGACGGGAAAGGCCACTCCAGCTCTTCTGGATACCGTCCGGGTCGATGCGTACGGATCCAAGATGCCCCTCAACCAGGTTGCGACGGTGCACACCCCGGAGCCGACCCTTCTGGTGGTACAGCCTTTCGACAAGTCGCTCATCGCGGATGTCGAGCGTGGCATCCTCGAAGCCGATCTTGGCCTGAATCCTGCAAACGACGGTAACGTGATCCGTGTTCCCATTCCGCCCCTCACGGAGGAGCGCCGGAAGGAGTTCGCCAAGTTGCTGCACAAGATGGCAGAGGAAGCCCGCATTTCCGTTCGTCACGCGCGACGTACCGTCCGTGAAGAGCTCCATCAGCTCGTGAAGGATCACGAGTTGGGTGAGGACGACGGGCGTCGACGGGAGGATCAGCTCGAGAAGCTGACCCACGAGTACACGGACAAGGTCGACACACTCCTCAAGCACAAGGAGGAGGAGGTGATGGCCGTCTAGGCCCCATCATCCCCGCACCATGTCAGAAGATCTTCTCCATCGATTGCTCCTCAACGGTGACGTTCCGCGCCATGTGGCCATCATCATGGACGGGAACGGCCGCTGGGCCCGCCAGCGTGGCCTCCCCCGGCAGTTCGGGCACAAAGAGGGGATGAAGGCGGTGAGGGAGGCGGTGGAGGGCGCGGTGGACGCGGGGGTCGAGGTCTTGACGCTGTTCGCCTTTTCCACGGAGAACTGGCAGCGTCCTCGTCAGGAAGTTTCCGCGCTCATGAGCCTGCTGCAGTTCTACGCACGGCAGGAGGTCAAGGAACTCCGGGAGAAGGGAGTCGAGGTCCATGTCCTCGGAGAACTCGATCGCGTGGATGCCCACACCAGGAAGGCCGTCGACGTACTGGTGGACGGGACGAACGGAGGGAGCAAGCTCCGTCTCAATCTGATGATTTCGTATGGCGGGCGGGAGGAGATCGTGAGGGCGGCACGCCTCCTGGCGCGGAGGGTGGCGGAAGGCGATCTGGCGGCGGACGAGATCGACGAAGACGCCGTGAGCGGTTCACTCTTCACGGTCGGCGTTCCCGACCCGGACCTCCTCATTCGCACCTCCGGCGAGCTGCGCATCAGTAACTTCCTTCTCTGGCAGCTGGCCTACACCGAGATGCACATCACCTCCGTGCTCTGGCCCGACTTCACCCGCGAGAACCTCTTCGAAGCCATCCTCGACTATCAGCGCCGGGAGCGGCGGTTCGGTCGCGTGACCGCCAACTCCTGAAAGGGGATATCCGGTGCCAGAACGTGCCCACCCGTCCCGTGCCGTGTGGCGTGCCATGGAGGTGAGTCTTGCCCCGTCCTGACCTCGCACCCCGCGTCGCGGTGGCGGTGGTCGGGATTCCCATCGTCCTCGGGCTTCTCCATGCAGGGGGGTGGATCCTGGTGGTACCACTTGCCGCGCTCGCTGCACTCGGCGCCGGCGAGACCCATCGGCTGGCCAATGGCGCGGGACATCGCCCCTTCGCGGGGCTCGCCATGGCCGGTGCGGCCGCGCTGGTCGTCCTGGCGGGATGGAAGGGGTCCTTTCCGGCCGCGAGTCCGTGGATCCTGGGAGCCTTCCTCCTCGTGGGAGGGGTCGCCATGCTGTGCTCCATGGCCCTGAGATGGCCGGAGGGGGCTCCGCTGGGCGCGGTGGCGTCCACACTGTTCGCCATGGGCTACGGTGCCGTGGCGCTGGTGTTCATCCCCTTCCTGAGGGAGCTTCCGTCGTCGCTGGGTTGGGCGGCCGGGGAAGCCGCACCGGGGTGGGCCGGGATGTGGGTGGTGGCGTTGCCGCTGGTATGCACGTGGGTGGGGGACGCTGCGGCCTATTTCGCGGGGTCCGCCTGGGGGCGGAGGAAGCTGGCTCCGGCCGTGAGCCCCAACAAGAGTTGGGTGGGTGCGTACGCCGGCGTGTCGGCGGCGGCGCTGGCCGGTGTGGCGTGGCTGCTGCTCGCGGGGGCGTACCTTCCCGGCATGCCGTCGCCCGGAATCGGGGTCGTGGCGGTGGGGGGAGCGCTCCTGGGTGTCGGAGCCATCGTGGGAGATCTGTTCGAATCCGTCCTGAAGCGCGAGGCGGGCGTGAAGGATTCCGGATCGGTCTTTCCAGGCCATGGAGGGGTGCTCGACCGACTGGACGCTCTGATCTTCACCCTTCCTCTGGCGTACGGGCTCCTCTGCCTGGTCGGGGTCGAGGGTTGATCCGGGTCGCCATCCTGGGTGCGACGGGCTCCATCGGGCGCAGCGCCCTGGAGATCGTGAGGAGGCATCCCGACCTCTTCACCGTCGAAGTCCTGACCGGACATCGCAACGTGGAGCTTCTTCGCGACCAGGTCGCCGAGTTCCGTCCGGCCGTGGCCGTCCTGACGGACGGCGACGTGGATCTTCCGGCGGATGGCGGCTCGTCACGCTGGTTCTCGGGGCGGGAAGCCATCCTGGACGCCGTGACCCGCCCGGACGTCGACGTGGTCCTCAACGCCCTCGTGGGCGCGGCAGGACTCGAGCCCACCCTCGCGGCACTCGGTGAGGGAAAGCGGTTGGCGCTGGCCAACAAGGAGTCACTGGTGGCCGGGGGGGACCTGGTCCTGGAGGCTGCGCGCGTCGGGGGAGGAGAACTCGTCCCCATCGACTCGGAACACTCGGCCATCCTTCAATGTCTCGAGGGGGGGACGCCCGAGTCCGTCCATCGCCTGATCCTCACGGCCTCGGGCGGACCGTTCCGGGGGCGCACCCGGAACGAGCTCGCGAAGGTCGGCCCCGCCGATGCCCTTCGCCATCCCACCTGGGACATGGGCGCCAAGATCACCATCGATTCCGCGACGCTGGCCAACAAGGCGCTGGAGGTGATCGAGGCCCACCATCTGTACGGGCTCTCCTACGACCGGATCGACGCGGTGATCCACCCCCAGTCCATCATCCACTCCATGGTGGAATTCGTGGACGGCTCGGTATTGTCGCAGATGGGATTCCCCACCATGGAGCTTCCCATCCTCTATGCGCTCACGTACCCCCAGCGGGTCGCCGACGATGCGTTGCGGACGTTCGATCCCGTGCGGGCGTCGCCCCTCACCTTCGAACCCATCGACCACGAGGCGTTCCCCCTCTTCCGGCTGGGCGTCTCGGCCGGAGCACGCGGCGGTGCCGCCGCCGCCGTCTACAACGCGGGGAACGAAGTCGCGGTTCAGGCGTTCTTGAAAGAGTCCATCGGGTTCCTGGAAATGTGCGAGGTCATCGAAGTGGCATTGGATCGTTTGGGGGGGCATCCCGTCCGGGGGCTCGCGGATGTTCTTGAAGTCGATCGTGAGGCGCGAATCCTCACCGCCGAGGCGGTGCGGGACGGGGGCCGGTCGAAGGCGGGAGTGGGGACGAGCCCATGACGTTACTGGCCACGATCATCGCGCTGGGTCCGCTGATCTTCGTCCACGAGTTGGGCCACTTCCTGGCCGCCAAGGCCGTGGGCGTCCACGTGGAGCGCTTCTCCATCGGGCTCGGCCCGCGGGTGTTCGGGTTCCGGTGGGGTGCCACCGAGTACGTCCTCAGCGCAATCCCCCTCGGGGGATACGTGAAGATGGGCGGGATGGAAGACGAGGTCATGGAGCGCATCGAGGGGGGGGCGGAGGCTCCTCCACGCGTCCCCGGACCGGGAGATTTCGACGGGAAGCCGGTCTGGGCCCGGACGGTGATCATCTCCGCGGGCGTGGTGATGAACATGATCTTCGCCTTCGCCGCCTACACCTTCATCGTGGCGTACTGGGGCGTGCAGGAAGTCGACTCCACCCGGGTGGGGCAGGTCCGCGCGGAGCTTCTCCCCGCCGGGACCGAGGCGCTGGCCGATGTCGCTCCGGGGAGCCGCATCGTCCGGGTGGGTGGAGCGGAGGTCGCGCACTGGGGGAATGTGATGGACGCGTTGGTCGAGAGCGCGCCCGGACCGCTCGCATTGGAATTCGCCGAGCCCGGGGTGACCATCGAGGTGGATCTCCCCGGCGACCCGGCCGAGCGCGGCAGGCTCGCCCGCGCCGTCCCCTTCTGGCGGGAGGCCCTGGTCGGAGCGGTCGAGCCGGGGTCTCCCGCGGAGAGGGGAGGGCTCGAGGCGGGAGACCGGATCCTCGCGCTGGACGGGACACCCGTGCGCATGTGGGAGGACTTCGAGCGGTATGTCCAGCGACACCCCGAACAACGGGTGGAATTCACCGTCGTACGCGATGGGAGGCAGCTCATGCGGGTGGTCACGCCGGAGTCCCGCCAGGTGCGCGACGAGTCCGGGACCGCCCGCGACGTCGGCCAGGTCGGCGTGTATACGCCACAGCCGCCCACCACCTACGCGCGGGTGTCCTTCGGCGAGGCGGTGGCCACGGGGTACGAGCAGACGGTGGCGGTGACCCGGCTCACCGTGGACTTCCTCAGGCGTCTGGTCACGATGGATGTGTCCCCCCGTAACGTGGGGAGCATCGTGGCCATCGGTGCGGCGTCGGGACAGGCCATCCGACAGGGAGTCGACGTCTTCCTCGGATTGATGGCCCTGCTCAGCGTGAACCTGGCGGTGCTGAACATCCTCCCCATCCCGGTGCTGGACGGGGGTCACCTGGTGTTCCTGGGGATCGAGGCCGTTCGTGGCCGCGCGCTTTCCGTGGAGCAGCGGCTCCGCTGGAGCAACGTGGGGCTCATCATCATCATGGGCCTCATGGTCTTCGCGCTCTCCAACGATTTCCTGAGACTTCTCGGGCTCTGACGGACCTTCCCATGGCCTCGGTCCCGTGGCTCCTGATGGCCGTTCTGGGCGGCGCGGCGGCCGGCGGGGCGGTGGCACGGGTGACCGGGTGGGACGTGCTCCGATTCAAGGCGCTGGTCTCGGTACTCATGATGCCCGTATTCGTGCAGCAGGGGGCGCTGATCCGGGTGTCGGGGCACGCGATCCTCAACCCCGTCCGTGTTGGAGCCGAGCCCTGGATGGTTTTCCTGGCCCACTTCGGTGGCCCCGCCCTCGTGGCGGGTGTCTTCGTGTGGACCTTGCTGGGACCACCCAGCTCGCGGTACGTGGCGGTCCTCCTTCCGGTGGCCGCCACAGCGGTGACCTGGTGGGTGTCCGTTCCCCTCGGCGCATGGGTGACCGCCGGGGGGTGGTTCACGGTGCCCCCGGTGCTCCGCGGCGTCGGCGTCTTCGCCTATTCGTTGGCGGCCACGTGCTTCATCGCCGGATACCTGTCGGGGAGCGGAGCGGAACTCAGAGGAGAGTGAACTGGCCGGGGCCGTTCCCGATCCGGAGCGCCTCGACGTCCAGGAGTTCGGTGGGTTCGCTTTGACCCGCCACCGCCAGGTAGCCCTTCCATCCCGCCCGCTCCAGCGCCTCGCCCACCACGCGCTCCGCCAACGACGGGCGGTTGCACTCTCCCGAGAGGTGGGCCAGGACCACGCCGGCCAGCCGGGGATGTGCCAGTTCCACGGCGAAGGAGGCCGCCGCCCCGTTGGAGAGGTGCCCGTGGCTCGAGGCGATCCGTTGTTTCACGGCGGCGGGGTACGCACTGGTGTGGAGCATGCCCTCGTCGTGGTTCGCTTCCAGCACCAGGAAGTCGCACCCCGAGAGGGCGTGGCGAATCTGTGCGGTGGGTCTCCCCAGGTCGGTGGCGACGCCGACCCGGAGGCCGGTGGTCTCGTCCACCACGGCGACACCGACGGGGTCGGCGGCATCATGGACCGTGATGAACGGCTCCACGCGGAGGTCCCCTATGGCGAAGGGAAATCCTGCGCGATACGGATGCACGATCTCGTCTCCCCGGAGGAGGCCGTTGCAGGCGTCTCGGGTCCTCTCGGTCATGTATACCGGGGTCCCGTGCCTCCGCGCGAACACGCCGACTCCACGGGTATGGTCACCGTGGTCGTGGGTCACCACCACCGCGTGGACGTCATGGGCCTCGAAGCCCACCATCCGGAGGCGCCGCTCCAACTCACGCGCGCTGAATCCGGCGTCCACCAGGACCGTCGTGCGCCCGCCCCGGACCAGGATGGCGTTGCCCGAGCTTCCACTTCCCAGGACGGCGAGCTTCACTGGATGCTCGCGGCGGCGGTGCTTCGCCCCTCCGTCACCGCCATTCGGCCGTGGCCGCCCATGCCCCCTCGTAGAGGAGGCGGAGCTCGTCGGTGAGATCCACGTCGCGCCGGGCCATGGCCCGCTCGGCGACCTCCAGGAACTTCTCGATACGGTAGGGGACGGTGTCGTCCCGGCTGACCCAGCTGAAGGGCGCCACCATCGACGGGACACTTCCGCTCCCGAACACGTTGCTCCCGGCGCCCACCACCGTCCCGGTGTTCAGGAGCGTTCCGATGCCGGTCCGGACGTGGTCGCCCAGGAAGCACCCCACCTTCATGAGGCCCGTGTCCCGGGGACCGGCCGGAGTCCACACCCGTACCGTACCGTAGTTGTTCTTGAGATCGCTGTTCGTGGTCATGGCACCCAGGTTCACCCATCGGCCCACCAGGGCGTGACCCAGGAAACCGTCGTGGGCCTTGTTGGAATACCCCAGGATCACGCTCTCGGAGACCTCCCCGCGGATTTTGCAGACGGGCCCGATGGACGATCGCTCCACGCTCCCGCCGAGGATCGTCGTGCCGCGACCGACGAAGAGGGGACCCACGAGGCGGGCGGGTCCCTGGACCACCACGTCATCGTCGAGCACCACGGGACCCGTCCGCGAATCCACCACCACCCCCGGCTCCACCGTCGCGCCGTCACCGAGGACGAGTGGGTGGCTCCCGAGGCGAACGACTCCCGCCGGGTGGGCGTCCACACCGGGCCGGAGGTGCTCCGCATCCGTCTCGATCCGATGGGCGTTCTCCGCGATGAGGTCCCACGGGTCTCCGAGGACGGAACCGCGCAGGGCGATGGCCGCACCCGTGACCGATCCGCCGGGTTCGCTGAGATGGTCGCGAGACGGCGTCGGTGTGCCCGGGGGGAGTCGCCACCCCACGGTCTCTCCATCGATGGTGAGGCGTACCGGGCCGTCCTCCCACTGGCGGGGAAGGTCCTGGAAGGCGAGCACCGCGCGGCTCGAGAGGACGATACGGAGACCCTGGGATCCCACTTCGTCCGCCCCCATTCCCGGAGGAGCATCGTGCTCGCGGTAGTGCCGGACGTGTCCTTCCACCAGATGCCCCTGGCATGGAGTGGAGAAGACACGCTCGGCGCGGGCCCGGAGGGTCAGGCACCCCAGGAGGATCTCTCCCACGGGTCGGGTGAGGGACAGGGGCGCCCAGTCGCGGGCACGGGCGTCGTCGAAGAGATAGAGCGAGTGCCCGCTCACACGTCCTCCACCCGCGCCACGAGGCTCTTCAAGCGCGGAGCCAGGTCCCGACGCGTCACCAGCGTCACGTCGCCGGAGCGCACCACCACCAGGTCGTCCACGCCGAACAGGACCAGGTGTCCCTCCTCCGCCCACACCACGTTGCCCGTGCCGTCCACCACGGAGACGTGACCTTGCGCGACGTTCCCTTCCCGGTCGCCGGCACGCGTGCGGGCCAGCGCTTCCCAGCTTCCCACGTCGTCCCATCGAAAGGTGGCTTCGACCATTCCCACACGGGCGCTCCGTTCCAGGACCGCCTCGTCCACGGTGCACACCGGCACCGCGGAGAAGAATGTGGCGTCGCCTTCGTCCAGGGCGGGGAAGCAGGCCGCCACCCGGGGTGCCGTGGTGGTCACCTCTTCAAGGAAGACGTCCGCCCTCCACACGAAGATACCGCTGTTCCAGACGTACCCCTCGTCCATGTAGCGCCGCGCGGTGTCCTCGTCCGGCTTCTCGTGGAACGCCTTCACCCGGGACGCGCGGGTGCCGCCGGGCGCGGAGATGGGCGCCCCGCGCTGGATGTGTCCGAAGCCCGTCTCGATCCGGTCCGGGACCACTCCGATGGTGAGCAGCATGCGCTGCGTGTCGGCGATGGCGGCGGCGGCGAGCACGGTGGACCGGAACGACTCCAGGGGGTCGATGAGATGGTCCGCGTGCAGGGAAACGATGATGGCGTCGGGATCCTCCGCGCGGATCCGGTGGGCGGCCCATGCCAACACCGGGCACGTACCCCGCGCTTCGGGCTCCACCATGTAGGATTCGTCCGGGAGGTCCGGAAGGACCCGCCGGAAGGGCTCCATCAGGCGTTCGCCGGCAAGGATGCGGAGGCGTGCGTCCGGCACCAGGGAGCGGGCCCGTTCGACGGTGTCTCGGATGAGGGGCCGTGAGCTGGCGAGGGGAAGGAGTTGCTTGGGCCGTTCCGGCGTGCTCGCGGGCCAGAAGCGGGAACCGACCCCACCCGCCAGGATCACGATCCAGAGGTGATCGTCAGTTCGCATCGCCCAGGATTTCGTGTATTCTGGCCAGGAGCTTCTTGGGGCTGAAGGGCTTGGTCAGGAAGTCGGTCGCGCCCCGCGCCAGAGCCGCGTCCCGGTCCGTGTCCTGTCCCTTGGCCGTCAGGATGAAGACCGGCGTGTGCAGCCGCGTCGGATTCCGGCGCACCTCGTCGAGGACCTCGATTCCGGATGCGCCGGGCATCATGAGATCCAGGAGGATGAAGTCGTAGGGTACGTCTTCACGGACCCTCTCGATGGCCGCGTCACCGTCACTCACCTGATCGACGGTGAAGAGATCATTCTCGAGGATGGTGACCAGAACCCTGCGAATGTGGGGCTCGTCATCGGCGACGAGCACCCGCTTGGGAGGTGGATCGGACGGGGAATCACGGATCATGCAGACCTCGTAGGCCCGGGGTGCGGCCGGCGACGGGCGGGAACCTACCGGCCGGGTGGGGTAAAGTCAAGAAAATCAGGGACTTTGCGCCCTTGACACCCACGTCGCGGCTCCGGCAACTTTCGCCCCCCATCCCATGCCCGGAGTCCTGGAGATCGCCCGGAATGAATGAGTTCGAAAATCGGTACGCCGGTACGCGTCGCACGGCCCTGGTGGCCACCCTCGCCATTCTGGCGATGGGGGCGTTGTCCGCGTGCGGAGACGATCCCTTCGCGGTGCGGTGGAGCGCGGACCCCGACACGGTCCTCCTTTATTCCCTCGGCCGGCCGGAGTTGAACCTGGTGGCCGGGTACGACTTCTTCAATCGCCGGGCGGTTCGCGTGGAGTCGCCCGACGCCACGGGATCGTGGGACGTGGCGGTGGACACCCGCGACGGCCGGATCGTGCTCGTGACTCCCCAGGTCCTGGGAGTGGATTCGAAGGCGGGGATCGCCACCATGGAGGGGCTGACCTTCGACGAGGTGACGGAAGCGCCCGCGGACACGACGGCGTACGTGACCGACGTCGCCGTTCCCATGACGGAGGGCGCGGTATACGTGGTGCGCACGAATCGACGCCCCGGGGCCTTCGGGAGCCGGTGTGCCTTCTATGCCAAGATGCAGGCGCTGAACGTGGACGTGACGGCTCAGACCCTGACCTTCGTCTTCGACGGCGCCCGCGCCTGCAACAGCCGCGACCTCGTACCGACCGAAGGGTAGGGGTCGATGCTCGACGTTCGACTTTTTCGGCACGAACCGGAGAAGGTCAGAGGCGCGCTGGCTCGACGGGGTGACGAAACGCTTCCCCCTTTGGTGGACGAGGTCCGCACGCTGGACGAGCATCGTCGCGCCGCGCTGGCCGAGGTCAACGACCTGAAGGCGGAGCGGAACGAGGCCTCGAAGAAGATCGGCGCACTGAAGCGCGCGGGAGAGCCCGCCGACGAGTACATCGAGTCCATGCGGGTGGTGGGGGAACGCATCGCCGCCCTGGACGAGGAGGTGAGGGATGCGGAGCAGCGCATCGAGGAGATCCTCCTGGCCACCCCCAATCTTCCCATGGACGAGGTTCCCGCCGGCGGCGAGGCGGAGAATCAGGTCGTCCACACGCGCGGCGAGGAGAGGGAGTTCGGCTTCACGCCACGTCCCCACTGGGACCTGGCGGAGGCGCTGGGGATCCTCGACCTTCCGCGGGGAGCCAAGATCTCCGGATCCGGCTTTCCCGTACTGAGGGGTGCGGGGGCTCGGTTGCAACGGGGGCTGATCAACTTCTTCCTGGACGTCCACGTGGCGGAGCACGGGTACGAGGAGCTGCGCGTGCCGTACCTGGTCACCCGCGAGACCCTCACCGGCACCGGCCAGCTGCCGAAGTTCTCCGAGGAGTCGTACCTGGCGGAGCGGGACGACCTCTGGCTGATTCCCACCGCCGAGGTTCCCGTCACCAACATGCATCGCGACGAGCTCCTCGAGTTCGACCGGCTTCCGGTGCGGTACACCGCCTACTCTCCGTGCTTCCGCCGGGAGGCGGGTGCGGCCGGGAAGGACACCCGGGGGCTCCTGCGGGTCCATCAGTTCGACAAGGTGGAGCTGGTGCGGTACGAGGCTCCGGAGCGGAGCAGGGAGGCCCTCGAGGAGCTCACACGGGAGGCGGAGGTACTCCTGGAGCGGTTGGGTCTCCGTTATCGCAGACTCCTCCTCGCCACCGGAGACCTTGGATTCAGTTCGGCCATGACGTACGATCTGGAGGTGTGGGCACCCGGGGTGGAGAAATGGCTCGAGGTGTCGAGTTGTTCGGTCTTCACCGACTACCAGTCGAGGCGGGCCAACATCCGCTTCCGCCGCGCCCAGGCCGAGAAGCCCGAGTTCGTGCACACGCTCAATGGTTCTGGGTTGGCGTTGCCGCGGATCATGGCGTGCCTGATCGAGCACTTCCAGGAGGAGGACGGCAGCGTGACGCTCCCCGAAGCCATCCGGCCGTACGTCGGGATGGACCGTCTGACAGTGTAGCCGGCAGGTGCCCGCCGCGTCCGCCCCACCGAGATGATCCGCATCAAATGGCCGCTCGCGCTGGCCACGCTCTTCGTGCTCCTGCTCGGTTCGTACCTCGTGTACACCCAACAGATCCGGAGCGCGCTGCAGTCGGATGCGGAGACCCTCACCCAGATCTTCGCGGAGGTCCAGGCGGGGATCACGGATCCGGATCCCTCCCGGGCCGAGAACACGCTCTTCAGGCTCCAGACCATCATCCGGGAGTCGGGGGTCCCCCTGGTGCAGACGGGACAGGGTGACACCGTACTGGCAGCGGTGAACCTCCCCTTCGAGGTGGATCTCGACACCCGGGAGGGGCAGGCCAGGGTTCGGGTGTATCTGCGCGAACTCGATGCGCGCAATCCTCCCGTGGGATCACCGGACCTCCTGCACATCCACTTCGGCGACACGCCGGAGTTGAGAAGGCTGGAGTGGGTTCCCTGGCTGCAGGCGGGAGGCTTGCTCCTCACCGTCGTGGTGGGATTCACCATGATCCGGTACCAGCGTGGGGTGGAGAGCGAGCGAGCCTGGACCTCCATGGCGCGCGAGCTGGCCCATCAGCTCGGGACGCCGCTCTCGTCCCTGCAGGGGTGGCTGGAGGTGTTGCGTCTGCGGCCCGCGGAGCGTCCAGGGGCGCTGAAGGAAGGAGAGATCGCCGACGCCATCGAAGAGGATCTGGAGCGGCTGGAGCGCGTCAGCCACCGTTTCGAGCTCATCGGGAGGGAACCCGAACGGGTCAGCGTGTCGCTCAAGGCCGTGGTGGGTGACCTGGAGCGCTATCTCGCCGCCCGGCTCCCCAGGTTGGGCAGAGGCGTGGAGCTCACCGTGGACGTACCGGAAACGCTGCCCCCGGTGGAAGCGAACAAGGTCCTCCTCATCTGGGCCCTCGAGAACATCGTGAAGAACGCGCTCGACGCCCTGGCGGGCCGGGGGGGGCGCATTTCCATCTATGCCCGCGACGTGGGTGGAGGGTGGGTCAGTCTCCGCATCCGTGACACCGGCCCCGGCGTCGATCCCGAGATCCGCGACCGGATCTTCGAGCCCGGGGTCAGCACCAAATCGGGGGGATGGGGCGTCGGATTGGCGCTTTCCCGCCGTATCGTCCAGGGGGTTCACCGGGGGCGCATCGAGCTTCTCGACGGGACCGAAGGAACCACATTCCAGATCCGATTGCCCATCGCCGATGACTGAAGCTCCAGCAACCCTGATCCATCTGAATCCGGAACAACGAGCGGCCGCCGAACACTTCGAGGGCCCTCTCCTCGTCCTCGCCGGAGCGGGGTCGGGGAAGACCCGCGTGCTCACGTCCCGGGTGTGCCACCTGATCCGCGAGCATGGCGTGGCGCCGGATCGGATCCTGGCGGTGACTTTCACCAACAAGGCCGCCGGGGAAATGAGGGAACGGATCACCGGGATGCTGGGAGGCGAGCCCAGGGGGATCTGGGTCGGGACCTTCCACGCCATCGGCGCCCGCATCATGCGGCGCCACGCCGAGCTCCTGGGGTGGAATCGGCAATTCACCATCTTCGACCAGGAGCAGACTCTACGCCTGGTCAAGAAGGTGGAGGAAGGGGTGGGGCTGGATCCGAAGCGATGGAGCCCCAAGGCCATGCGCGCGGAGATGAGTGCCGCGAAGAACCAACTGGTGACCGCGGAGGACTTCGCCCGCGACCACGAGGAGGGCTTCGACCTGTTCCTGAAGAACGTGGCGAAGGTGTTTCCCGCGTATCAGGCGTCGCTCAAGGAACAGAACGCGTTCGACTTCGATGATCTCCTCACCCGGCCGGTGGAACTCTTCGAGACGTTCCCGCACCTCCTGGACCAATACCGCGATCGCTTCTCGTTCCTCCTGGTCGACGAGTACCAGGACACCAACCACGCGCAGTTCCGGTTCCTGGAGCTCCTGGGGTCCGAGCACGGGAACATGATGGTCGTGGGAGACGACGATCAGAGCATCTATGGTTGGAGGGGCGCGGACATCCGCAACATCCTGGACTTCGAAAAGACCTTTCCCGGCGCCCGGGTGGTACGTCTCGAAGAGAACTACCGCTCGACTCAGCGGATCCTGGACGCCGCCAACGCCGTCATCAGCGAGAACCTCAACCGGAAGGGGAAGACGCTGCGTACCAGCCGCTCCGGGGGAGAACTGGTCACCCGTGCCGAGACGTTCGACGAGACCGACGAGGCACGATTCATCGTGGACGAGATCAAGGCTCGCCTGGGGGAGCACCCCGATCTGGTTCGCAGCTCCTTCGCAGTCCTCTACCGCACCAACGCCCAGGCCCGCGCCCTGGAAGACGCGTTCCGGCGAGACGGGATGCCCTATCAGGTGGTGGGAGGGGTACGCTTCTACGAGCGGAGGGAGATCCAGGACCTCCTCGCCTACCTGCGGATCATCTCCAATCCCCTGGACGGCGTGGCGTTCGACCGGGTGGTGAACTATCCGCGACGCGGCGTCGGGGGGGCCTCCCTGGAGCGCCTCGCGTCCTGGGCCGCCGAACAGGGAGTCTCCTTGCTGGATGCCGCGCTCCGCGCCGAAGAGGTGCCGGAAGTGTCGTCGTCCGCGCGACGGGGGCTCGGGCAGTTCGCCGACCTGATCCAGCGTTTCAGCGCCCGGGCTGCGTTGGCCTCCGTGGGGGTGGTGCTCCAGGAACTCGTCGAGGAGCTCGACCTGGTGCGCCATCTCCAGGACGAGGGCCCCGACGGGGAGGACAGGGTGCGCAACGTGAACGAGCTCGTGGCCGGTGCCATGGACTTCGACGCCGAACTGGTCCAGTCCATGGAGGGCGAGGACCTGGACCGCTTCACCGAGCTGGACCTCTTCCTTCAGCAGGTCGCGCTGGTGGCCGACGTGGACCGGCTCGACCCGGACGCGGACACGGTGACCCTCATGACGCTCCACAACGCGAAGGGGCTCGAGTTTCCGGTGGTGTTCATCGCGGGGCTGGAGGATGGGCTCTTTCCCCTGGGAAGGGCGTACGACGATCCCGCGGTCCTGGAGGAGGAGCGCCGGCTCTTCTACGTGGGGATCACCCGCGCCGAAGAGAAGCTCGTGCTCACCTGGGCGCGACAGCGCCGCCGCGCCGGCGAGTTCACGTACGGGCGACTTTCCCATTTCGTGGAGTCCATTCCCGACGAGCTCATCGAGGGTAGACGCAGTGCGAGGCTGGTGGGCTCGGCCGGGTCCACGCCGCATCGGTCCTTCGCAGAGCGTCGCCGCGATACCGTCGCCGAGACGGCCGTCTTCGATCCGGACCCGGTGGTGGAGACCGGGATGAACCAGGACCAGCCGCGCCTGGTCAAGGGAGAGCGCGTGGTGCATCCCACCTTCGGGTCCGGCTCGGTTGCCGGAATCAGCGGATTCGGGAAGGATCTCAAGGTGACGGTGGACTTCGACACGGTGGGAACGAAGAAGTTGCTCGTACGTTACGCGAACCTGGAAAAGGACTGGATGTGAGCGTCGTACCCGAGGAAGTGCGCCGGATGGCGGCGTTGGCGAGGATCCGCCTCGACGACGGGGAGGTCCTGGGTCTGGTGGAGGACCTCAACCGCATCCTGGAGCACGTGGACGTCCTTCGCGAGGTCGCCACGGGGGGTGACGGGGAGGCGGGTCCTTCCGTGGCGGAGGGGATGGGGACCCGGGGTGCGGAGGCGGACCATCGGGATCCTCTGGAAGCGCCGCTGGCGGAGTTCGCTCCGGACTTCCGGGAAGGGTTCTTCGTGGTGCCGCGCCTTCCCGGACTGGAGGTGGACGAGTGACTCCCATCGCCTTCGAAGGAGACGCAACGGCGCTTCAGGTGGCGGAGCGGGTCCGGGGGGGAACGCTCGCGCCCCTCGCGGCGGCTCAGGCTGCCCTGGCGCGGGTCAGGGAGACGGAGAAGGCCCGTGGGTTGAATGCCTTCGTGTCGGTGGCCGCTCCCGACGAACTCGTGTGCACCCATCACGCGGGTTCCCTGGCCGGGGTTCCCGTGGCGGTGAAGGACAATCTCGCCACCACCATCCTTCCCACCTCCTGCGGATCGCGGATCCTGGAAGGGTACGTGTCGCCTTTCGTCGCCACGGCGGTCCGCAGGATCCTGGAGGCCGGGGGTGTGGTGGTGGGGAAGACGAACATGGACGAATTCGCCATGGGCTCGTCCACGGAGAATTCGGCGTACGGACCGACGCGCAACCCCGTCGATCCGCTCCGGGTCCCCGGGGGAAGTTCCGGTGGCTCCGCCGCCGCGGTGGCGGCGGGGATGGTGCCGGTGGCGCTGGGTTCGGACACCGGCGGGTCGGTCCGGCAGCCGGCCGCCTTCTGTGGGGTGGTCGGGGTGAAGCCGACCTACGGGCGGGTGAGCCGCTACGGGCTGGTGGCCTTCGCGTCGTCCCTCGATCAGGTGGGGGTCCTGGCGCGGACCGCGGGAGACGCCGCGGAGACTCTGCGGGTGGTGTCGGGACAGGATCCTCGTGACGCCACGTCGTCCCCCCGTTCCGTCCCGGACTTCTCCGCCGCCGTCTCGAAGGGTGTGGAGGGGATGGTCGTGGGGCTTCCCGACGAGTATTTCCCCGACACCCTCGATCCACACATCCGGGACCGGGTCCTGGCCGCCGCGCACGCCTTGCGGGATGCCGGTGCGTCCATCCGGACGGTCTCGCTCCCCCACACCCGTCTGGCCATCCCTTCGTACTATGTCCTGGCTCCGGCGGAGGCGTCCTCGAACCTTTCCCGCTTCGACGGCGTGCGGTTCGGTCGGCGCGGTCCGGGGAGCACCACCCGGGAGGTGTACGAGTCCACCCGGCACGACGGGTTCGGCACCGAGGTGAAGCGGCGGATCGTGCTGGGCACGTACGCGCTCTCCGCCGGTTATCACGATGCCTACTACGAGACCGCGCAGCGTGCCCGAGCCCTCATCGCGGAGGACTTCAGGGCGGTGTTCGGGGAGGGGGTGGACCTTCTTCTGACCCCGACCACGCCGGGAGTCGCCTTCCCCATCGGGGAGCGGGTCGACGACCCCGTGGCCATGTACCTCTCCGACATCTTCACGGTCACGGCCAACCTGGCGGGAATCCCGGGGATGTCCGTGCCCATCGGGACCCATGACGGTCTTCCGGTGGGAGGGCAGTTCCTGGCCCCGTGGTGGATGGAGGAGACCATGTTCGCCGCCGCGGGTGTCCTGGAAGCCGCCGGCATGGGGGAGCCGTCATGAGCGCGACCGACGCAGGGATGAGCGGAGGGTACGACCGGGAGTGGGAGGTGGTCATAGGGATCGAGGTGCACGTGCAGCTCGCCACGGAAACCAAGTTGTTCTGCGGCGACCGCCCCACCTTCGGATCTCCCCCCAACACCCACGTCTGCCCGGTGTGCCTCGGACTGCCGGGCGCGCTTCCCGCGACGAATCCGGAGGCCGTTCGGTTGGCCGTGCGTACCGCCCTCGCGTTGGGGTGCGAAGTACATGGGACCAGCGTCTGGGCCCGCAAGAACTACTTCTATCCCGACCTCCCCAAGGGCTATCAGATCACTCAGTTCGATCGGCCGGTAGCCACCGGCGGGAGGGTCTCCTTCGATACGGAAGACGGAATCGGCGAGGTGCGGATCCGGCGCATCCACATGGAGGAGGATGCCGGCAAGTCGCTTCACGATCGCGTTTCCGGCGCCACCGCAGTGGACCTGAACCGGGCCGGGACCCCTCTGGTGGAGATCGTCACCGAGCCGGACCTCGCGTCACCCGCGGATACCCGGGCCTTCCTCCAGGCGCTCAAGCAGGTCCTGGAGTACGTGGACGTGAGCGACTGCAACATGGAAGAGGGGAGCCTCCGTGCCGACGCCAACGTGTCGGTGCGCCCGGTCGGCGAGGAGGCGCTCGGCACCAAGACCGAGATCAAGAACGTGAATTCGTTCTCCGGGATCGAGAAGGCGCTGGAACAGGAGATCGAGCGCCAGGTCGCCCTCCTCGAATCGGGGGGCACCGTGATCCAGCAGACCCTTCTCTGGGACGATCACGCCGGGGAGATCCGCCCGATGCGCGACAAGGAGGAGAGCCACGACTATCGCTACTTCCCGGATCCGGACCTCCTTCCACTGGTCCTGGATCCGGCCGAGGTGGACGCCATCCGGAACTCCATTCCGGAGCTTCCCAGGGCCCGGCGGGCGCGGTTCGTGTCCGGCTACGGTCTTCCGGACTACGATGCCGGCGTCCTGACGTTGAGTCGGGCCGGGGCGGACTTCTTCGAGGCGGTGGCCGAGGCCTCGAACGATCCCAGGGAGGCCGCCAAGTGGGTGATGGGGCCCTACCAGGCCGTCCTCAACGAGCGCGGAGAGGAGGGCGGAGAGGAAGTCGTGCCTCCCCGTGCGTTGGCGGAGCTCGTGGACCTGGTCGCCGACGGCACGATCTCCCACGGCGTGGGAAAGAAGGTGCTGGGGATCATGGCGCGGGAGGGGCTCGCCGCCGCCGCGGTGGTCGAGCGCGAGGGGCTGGCGCAGGTCCGGGACGAGACCAGCCTGCGCGGGTGGGTGGACGAGGTGATGGCGGCGTTTCCCGACGAAGTGGAGCGCTGTCGCGCCGGGGAATCGCGCCTGCTCGGGTTCCTCATGGGGAAGGTGATGGAGTGCTCGGGAAGGAGGGCCGATCCCCACGCGGCCCGCCAGCTTCTCCAGGAGCTCCTCGCGGGGTAGGCCGACCCGGAGGGAGCCGGTCAGCCGCCCAGCGCGCGGCCCGCCGCACGCCGCGAAGTGATGCCCGCGGCCATGTCCGGATCGCTGAGCTGGTGCCAGGAGTACAGGGGCCGGTCGGGGAAGGGGAAGAACTCGTCGGCCATTTCCGCGAGCACTTCGGGGTGATCGGCGGTGTGGTCGGAGAGGGCCCGCCGGCGGACCTTCTTGGCCAGCTTGAGGTTCAGGTCCCCCACCGGATCGAGGTGGGCCACGGCCGACCCGGTCCGTCCGCTCAGATACTCCACGATGTATTCGAAGCTCATGGAGAAGTAGCGGTCCACGATGGGGTCCGGGAGATCGAATCGGGAGGTGGCCAGCACTCGCTGGAAGACCTTGTGCCACCGATCGTGTCCCTGGAAGCGGATCATCCCCCGGAAGATCTTCCGGTTGGTCTGGAAACTGAAGATCGTACGGCTGAGTACCTCGTCGAAGAGCGCGTCGGCTTCCGAATGGTCGTTGTCCACCACCAGGTGGCGGGCCTTGGAGAGGAATTCGTCTCCCACGTGGAGATCCATGCGGTGCTCCCAGTACGCGTGTCCCAGTGCCTGGGTCGTGCTGGTGAGGAGGAGCTGGCGGGGAACGAACACGTTGTGGGCCAGCGTGTCCGCGGCGAGGTGAGCCAGGTACCCGTACCCCACCGCCCGCATCGCGTCGTGGGGCGCCGCATCCAGAATCTCCTCTCCGACCTCCCATTCGTGGCAGTGCCGCCCCTCCGGGACGTACTTCTTCGCGAAGGAGATGTCGGCGGCGATGGAGCCGTACAGGAAGTGGAGCGGAAAGCGCTCCAGGAGGGCACGGATGGCCGGAGGCAGGAGATAGAGGGCTCCCAGCACCGTCTCACCGAGGGCAACGTGGGTGGCGGGCCCCCAGCCCCATGCCGGCTCCGGCGTGAGGAGGAGCCATGCGAGGGCGATGAGGACCGCGGTCGAGACGGGTGCCATCCGGATCGGCTCCGTCTCTTCAGGGATCTCCGACGGCGGAGTCGGTGCCGTCCCGGGGGCCCGTCCTCGGGCTCCGGGGACGCGTGATGGTTCGGGCACCTTCCCGCACGCCGCGTACGGTGCTGGCCGTGTCGATGAAGATCTCCTCCGCCTCGCCCTGCACCACCTCCACGAGGGCATTGAAGTCCTCGATGCGCTCCTCCATACGATCCGAGGCCTGCTGGAGCCGGTCGGAGAGAGCGGTGAGGGAGGCGTGGAAATGCTCCACGTCACCACGGACCACCTGGGTCACGAACTCCACGTTGTCGGAGATGATGGCCGCGCGCTGGGAGATGGGACCGATGTGATGGCGGGTGGTCTCGCGGAGCTCGCGGAGGGTGCCGTTCACCTGGAGGAGGAGCCGGATCACCACCAGGGAGACGAGCACCACGGCCACACCCATGACCACCACCGCCGTGTCCGCCGCGATGCTCAGGCCGTCCCGGGTCGCGCCCGCGGCCAGGTCGGCGGCGGAGGCCTGCAGGGAAAGGGTAGAGATCATACCAGAAGTCTAACCCGAGATGCGGTCAACGAGCCAGATCGACCCCCACGGTCCACGCGTGGAGCTTGGGCACGAGGAGGCCGAGGCGGCCCGGCGCCGCGTCGTCGAGGGCCTTTCCCACCGTCACCGCACGGGGGCCGAGGCATCCCATCGCCTCGTCGGGTGGGTATCCGTGGATGAGGTACGCGTCCAGGGCGTTCTCGACATCGCGCACCGTCGCCATGTCCCAACCGGCGAAGGCCGGAGGGAGAGTGACGCTCCCGGTCCATCGGTGGATGTCCGACGCGTGCACGTCACCCAGGGGGATCACGCCGGCCGCCGGGGGAGCCGGATCGAGAAGCAGGCCCAGGCGATTGCGGAGGTCCGCCGGAACCAATCCCTCGCTCCGGGCGGTGACCCGGGCGGCGGACTCCAAGGCGACCGCGGTGCGGGTTTCCATGTCCAGGGCTCGTCCTTCCGGCGTCTCTCCGAGCCCGGTCACGATCCGTTCCACCAAGGCGGCCGCGGGGAGCCGCACGGGCACGTCCGCGCCGAGCCACCGTCGCAGGAGTTCCGTCTCCGGAGCGTGTGTGGTGGCGACCACCAGGCCCGGGGCACCGACGACCCGGAGGTGTGCCGCCAGCACGTCCCGCACGGTGGCGGCCGCGATGTCCTCTCGTGGCGTCACGGGTGGCTCACCTTTGCGAGAGGATGCGTTCCAGGGTGTGCAGGGTCACCGCCGGATCTTCGTCCCGCAGGTGCGAGAAGGGTTGGCGGGCGCGGGCCACCGCCGCTCGGTGCAAACGCACGCTCGTGGTGTCGGGTTCACCCTCCTTCGCCCGGGCGAGGATTTCTCCATCCGGTCCGACCACCATCGAGCCTCCCGCGAAGGTGATTCCGCCCTCGATCCCCACGCGGTTGCAGAGGACCACGTGGATACCGTGGATGAGTGCGGTAGCCCGCGCGATGATCTCCCACGCCGACGTGGAGGCGAACCGTCGTTCCACGTCTCCCGTGTCGGGCGGGAGCCCACGCCCCGGGGCCGCGGCCTGCACGATGAGGACGTCCATCCCCTGGATCGCGTGGAGATACGACAGGGACGGATGCCAGAAGTCCTCGCACACGAGAAGGCCGGCACTCCACCCTTCCGCGATGGTGAAGGGGCGTGGAGAGCGTCGTCCGGGCGCGAAGAGGCGTCCTTCGTCGAAGGTACCGTAGGTGGGGAGGTAGCGCTTTCTCTGGACCGCCAGAATGGTTCCTTCGCGAACGGCCACAGTGCTGTTGTACGTGAGGTGGTCTTCGCCCCGCTCGACCATCCCCACCACGGCGACCGCGTGCCCCCTTCCCAGGTCGAGGGGAAAGGGGAGCCCCGCTTCGAGGGTCATCCCCAGTTCCCTGGCCCGGTGTCCCATGGCATATCCCGTCAGGGAGAGCTCGGGGAACACCACCACGTCCGCTGCGGGATGTTCGGCGAGCATGGCCGCGGCGTTGATTCGATTGGCTTCCCGGTCGCCGAGCGCCGGGGCGGTCTGCGCGACCACGACATCGAGATGGGCGCGTGGGGGCATCACGGAATCTCCCGGGGTCGAGCGCGGTGTTTCACCGCCTCGCGTTCCGCCCTCCGTTCGTCGCCCCGCGCCAGGGCGGCCTCGACACCGGGGGCCAATTCCCCTGCCCGGCGCAGGACCTTTCCGGTCAGGAAGGGTCCCGCGAGCTCCGACATCACCACACCCAGGACGATCACGGCGAAGAGGGTGGTCTCGGCGTCCACCCCCGCCACGGTGAGATCCGAGTACATGAGCACCCCGGACACCGCCATGGCCAGCGGGATCCCGCCCTGGGGGATCAGCCCGAGCCCAAGCCGGCGGGGCACCGGAAACTCGAGTCGCACCAGGTCGACGAGGACCGCCGTGGCGGCCACCTTCGCGAGACCCCGCAGAACGGTGTACAGGACGGCGAGGGGGAAGACCCACGCCGTGGGAAAGGAGAGGAGTGCGCCGGCCAGGAGGAGGAAGATCAGATAGACGGGCTTCTCCCAGCGCTGGAGGATCCGGTGGATGCGTTGCCGGTCCGGCGCCATGTTGGCCACCACGGCCCCCATGACCATGGACACGAAGAGGGGGGAGAGCCCCAACTGCAACGCCGCGCCGGCGGAAAAGGCACACATACCGAGGAGGTACAGGACCAACTCCTCTCCGCGCGCGCGCCCCCGATTGAGCCACACGAAGACGATGCCCAGGACCGCTCCGAGTCCCAGCGCCACGCCCACCACCGAGATCTGGGGCACCGCCTCGCCCCCCACGGCCATGGCCTCGGGGCGGAACAGCGCGTAGGCCACCTGGAGGAAGAAGATCCCGATCCCCGCGTCCAACGAGCTCACGAAGAAGAGGAGGTCCCTCACCTTCCCACGCGCGATGAAGTTGGAGGATACCATGGCGATTCCCGCCGGCGTGGTGATGGCCGCGATCGCCGCCGCGCTCACCAGAAGAAGGAGGGACACCCGGTCGGAAAAGCCCAGGAAGGCGAGTACCCCCGCTCCGGCGGCGAGGAAGATCACGAAGGTGGTGACGGCTTGCCCCGCTCCGAGGACGTGGTGGCGAAGAGGGAAGTGCTTCAGGCTCTCGCGGTCGAGTTGGAGGCCGAAATGGAACCCCACCCATCCCAGCCCCGTGGCGAGGAGTGGGAAGAGCTGGTGCGTGGCATCGGACGACAGGAGCCCCAGGCCGCCGGGGCCCAGCGCAAACCCCACGAAGAGGAAGTGGGTACCCGTCCGGAAGATGAGGCGTGGCCCTTGCGGTACCCGGTCGGTGGAGAAGGAGAGACGGGCACCGACGAGCGCGAGTGAAATGAGGACGAGAGAGGCGAGTAGTGGGTCCATGACGGGGTGGGCTCTCGATCCGTCGGGGCTAGAGAGGACTCTGTGCGGTTCCCAACTCCGGAGCGAGGCCCCTGACCTGATCCACGGGCAGCGTGAAGGCGATGCCCGTGGCCGGCGCGTCGAGGTTGCCACACACGTCCTGGAGGAGCGCCAGGGCGGGCTCCACCCGATCGTCGGGAATCACGCTGAAGATCGTGCGATTCTGTGGTCGTGATCCACTGATCAGGGTCTGGAGTCCCGCGAAGATCGGAATGTCCGTGGACAGGAGACGTCCCATTCCCTCGCTGTTGATGATGGTGGCGCCCGTGATCCCCAGCTCGAGGAATCCCGAGAGAATCTCGTCGAGCTTTTCGGGTTCGTTGATGACGGCCACCAGCATGCGCATGGGTATCTTCTCCTCACACGTGCCGGGCGTCGATCTCGTGGATCGTCTTCAGGACCGTCGGGACGTCGGGGGCCTCGTGCAATTCGTCGATGAACCCGTGTTCGCGGCCGAGGCGGCAGATGCGCGCGAGCAACTTGACGTGCTCGCGCTCCCGGCCCGGCGGTGTGAGGAGGATGAAGAACACGAGCACCGGATCCATCTCGGGAGTCCCGAAGCGGATGGGCCGGTCCGCCGCCATGGCCACGCCGATCACCGGATCGGAGAGCCCCGGCACCGTGGCGTGGGGGATGGCGAGCCCTTGTCCCATCACGGTGGGGTGCAGCACTTCCCGCTCCAGGAGCTTTTCCTGGATGTCGTGAGACGGACCGATGCCGGCCTCTTCGGCCCGCCGGGCCACCTCGTGGATGATCCCCTCCGGCTCGTCCGATTCGAGGCGGAGCACCACGAAGTCCGGCCGAAGGAAGTCTTTGATGCGCATGATCCTTCCGGGGGCGGTGGGAAAGGCGGACGTAGCGGCTCCACGCCCGCGATCTTAGACAGGGCCGCGGCGGGGGTCAACCCGTGCGCCGTGCCGGCACGCTTCCTGCGCCTGCTCCACACGAGACGGGCGCGAGAGCATACGGCGAGAGCCACTGAAGGTAGCGGTTGCTGTCGTGCCTCCGTCCGGAATATGTTCGGGCCGGTCTTGGACCATGTGACGTCGCTTCTTCGAGTCGGGGATTGATGGGTACGTTTCGAGTTGAGGGTGGGCATCGGCTGAAGGGACGCATCCGGCCTGCGGGGAACAAGAACTCGGCGTTGCCGTGCCTGGCCGCCACCGTGCTCGCCTCGGAACCGGTCACCTTGGAGAACGTCCCCAGAATCCGGGACGTGGAGACCTTCCTGGAGATCGTGGCCTCCCTGGGCGCCGGGGTTTCCTGGGTGGGCGCCAACGAGGTGACCGTCGATCCGCGTGGGATCCAGGCGGACGCCGTGGACCGGGAGATGGCGGCGCGGATCCGCGCGTCTCTCCTCCTGGCGGGTCCCCTCCTGGCGCGTTTCGGACACGTCGTGCTCCCTCCTCCCGGAGGGGACGTGATCGGGCGGCGGCGCATGGACACGCACTTCCTCGCCTTCGAGGCCCTGGGCGCCACCGTCAGCCTGGATCGCGACTTCACCATCACCGCGGTAGCCCTCGAAGGGGCGGATATGTTCCTGGACGAGCCCTCCGTGACGGGAACGGAGAACGCCGTCATGGCCGCGGTCCGCGCCCGCGGCACCACCCGGATCCGGAACTCCGCGTCCGAGCCCCACGTTCAGGACCTTTGCCACCTCCTCAACGCCATGGGGGCTCGCGTCCGCGGGATCGGCACCCACGTGCTGGAGATCGAGGGCGTGGACGAGCTGCACGGAGCGCGATTCAGGATCGGATCCGATCACATCGAGACGGGATCGTTCATCGGGCTCGCGGCGGTGACCGGAAGCGAGATCACGATCGAGGGCGCTCCCCTGGAGCACCTCGACTCCACGCTCGTGGGCTTCCGGAGGCTGGGCGTCGAGTGCTCGGTCGTGGGGGAAGACCTGGTCGTCCACGGGGAGGGCGAGCACGGGATCCGTCAGGATGCCTTCGGGCATGTTCCGAAGGTGGACGACGGCCCCTGGCCGGCCTTTCCCGCGGACCTCACGTCCATCGCGTTGGTCACCGCGACGCAGTGCAGGGGAACCGTCCTCATCCACGAGAAGATGTTCGAATCCCGGATGTTCTTCACCGACAAGTTGGTGGGGATGGGGGCGTCGATCATTCTCTGTGATCCCCATCGCGCGGTGGTGGTGGGACCGGCTCCCCTCACCGGCCAGGTGGTCGAGAGTCCCGACATCCGAGCGGGAATGGCTCTCCTGATCGCGGCGCTGGGCGCCGAGGGAACGAGCAGGATCAGGAACGTGCGCCAGATCGAGAGGGGGTACGAGCGCATCGACGAGCGGTTGCGTGCGCTGGGTGCGCGGATCGAGCGGGAGGAGCCCTGAATCTTCCCGCGCCGTCATGCGTAGGATGCAGAAGGAAACGCGGAAGCCCGCTCAAGACGAGGATGGAATGATCATGGCCGGTGAGTCCAGGAGTGCGAGGGAGAAGGTGTCCGACGGAATTCGTCAGGGTATCGGGGTGCTGTCGGCCTTCAAGGATGCCCTCGAGGAGACCATCAACGAGGCGCGGGAGCGCGGGGACCTCTCCACGGATCGGGCCAAGGAAGTCATGAAGGACGCGCTCGGGAAGGCCCAGGACGCCGCGGAGGGTGCGAGGGAGCGCCTCGATTTCGTGGCCCGTAGGGAGTTCGAGGCACTCCAGGCTGCCGTCGAGGACCTCGCGCGCCGGGTGGGTGCGCTGGAGGGTGAATCCGCGGAGGATTCCGACGACGACTCCTGACGGGATCGGGCAATCCGTGGGTCGTTCTTCGTTCGATCGGGGTGCGACCGGCAGGGCTCCGGAGGGGGCGGGTTGAGGCAAGTATAGTGATCGTCTATATTTGGTGACCGGCTGAGCCGCCGCAGTCCGCGGTTCAATGCGAAGTGGGGGAGCTGGCGGCCCCCGCTTTTTTATTCGGTGTGATCGAGGTTGGGGGAGCCGGCCCGGTGGGCGTCGGGCTCCTTTTTTTGACAGAGGAGATCTGGCGCGGTGCATCCCGATCCGGCGATCGACAAGGAGTTGGAGAGGCGAGTCGAGGAACTGGGCTTCGAGGTGGTGGAGATCCGGTGGGCCGGCAGCAAGAGGAGGCCGATGTTGCAGTTGCGCATCGACCGGCTCGATGCCGAACCGAACGCCGGGGTCACCATCGACGAGTGCGCGGCGGTGAGCCGGGGTCTGGAGGAGTGGTTGGACGGGTACGCGGGACTCCCCGAGCGCTACGTGCTCGAGGTGTCGTCTCCGGGCGTCGATCGTCCGCTTGGGCGCCTCCGGGACTACGAGAGGTTCTCGGGTCGGAAGGTCGCCGTTAAGGGTCGCGGGACGCTGGCAGGAAGGGCCAGGAGGTTGGAAGGAGAGCTCCTGGGTCCGGTTCTGGACGAGGAAGACGGGGAATTTCGGGCGATTCGCCTGCGGCTCCCCGGCGGTGACGAGGTGGAGATCCCGCGAGAGGAAATCGCTGGAGCCAACCTCGTCTTCACGTGGAAGTGAGAGGGATACGATGGCCAATGCCGCCCAGATTGTGGCCGCTTTCAGAGATGTCGCGGCCACCAAGAGCCTGACACCCGAGGACATGAACGACCTCGTCAAGGACGGGATCCTCGCCGGGCTGGCCCGGATCTATGGACCCAACGTCCAGGCCGAGATCGATATCGACGAGGACAGCGGTGAGTTCGACATCGTGGTCCTCCGTCGCGTCGTGAGCGAAGTGGAAGACCCTTCGTCGGAAATCTCCCTCGAGGAGGCGCGCTGGGACGACTCCACCTTCGAGGTCGGTGACGTCATGGAGATCCCCGTGGCGTTCGCGGAGTTCGGGCGCAACGCCGTCATGGCCGTGAAGCAACGCATCCTTCAGCGCATCCGCGAGGGCGAGCGCGAGCGGATCCGCGACGAGTTCACCGGCCAGGTCGGAGAACTCCTCTCCGGTGAGGTGCAGCAGAGCGAGCGCGGAAAGCTCGTCGTCATGCTGAACCGTTCCAAGGACGCGGACGCCATCATCCCATGGAAGGAACAGAACCCCCGCGAGCGTTTTCGGCAGGGGGATCCCATCCGGGCGGTGTTGAAGAAGGTGGAGGAGTCTCCCAAGGGCCCCCGCTTGATCCTGTCGCGGGCCGATCCTCTTTTCGTGGAAGCTCTGTTCCACCTCGAGGTTCCCGAGATCCATCAGGGGATCGTCGAGATCCGCGAGAGCGCCCGGGAAGTGGGGGGGCGGACGAAGATCGCCGTATCCAGCCGGGACGAGTCCATCGATCCGGTGGGCGCGTGCGTCGGCCTCAAGGGATCCCGCGTGCAGGCCGTGGTCTCCGAATTGGGCGGAGAGCGCATCGATATCGTGCCATGGCACCCCGATCCTGAGGTCTTCGCCCGTCGGGCGCTCGCGCCGGCGAGGGTGGCGAAGGTGGTCAGCGATCCCGCTCGCAACGTCATCACGGCCATCGTGGACGAAGACCAGCTCTCTCTCGCGATCGGAAGGAATGGTCAGAACGTCCGGCTGGCGTCGCAGCTCATCGGATGGCAGATCGATCTGTACGGTTCACGGGAGTGGTTGGAGCGTGGAGCGGAACTCTCGCTCTTCCGCGGCGGCGAGGATCAATACGAGACCTCGGACTTCCCGTTGGACGAGTTGGAACTGCCCGAAACCACTCTGGCGGCCCTTTCTGCGGCCGGATATGATACGTTTCTTCAGATCATCGATCTGGAACGGGGCGACTTCCTCAAGATTCCGGACATCGACGAAGCGGCGGCGGACCGGCTCCTCCAGGTGATCGACGAGCTCACCGTGGTGGAGGGCGAGGCCGTCGTGGACGGTGAGACCGTCGCGGAGGACGGGCCGGCCACGCTGGATTTCCAGGGTGAACCGCCCTCGTTCGTATCGGATGTCGACGAGGACGGGGAGGACGCCGGAGAACCCGGATCAGAGGCAGGGGGCGAGGATGACGGGGAGGACGAGGACTGACGTCTTCGGGCTTCTCGGCCTGGCCCAGCGGGCTGGTGCCCTGGTGGCCGGAACGGACGCGGTACGACGCGCCGTTCAGGAGAACAGGGCGCTATTGGTGTTGTTTGCCGGAGACGCCTCCGGCGCGCAGTTGGAAAAGATCGAAGGCGTTTTGAAACATCGGTCGATCCCCCGGGCCACCCTGGGGGATCGTGCCATGTTGGGAACCGCTATCGGGCGGAGTTCGGTGTCCGCGGTGGCGCTGACTTCCGCGGGCCTTGCCCGGCAGGTGCAGGACAGGCTGGAGTCGGCGTCGGTGGATGCCGGCCAACGAATTTCGGAGGATTGACGACAGGATGCAGGTCATCGAGCTAGCCCAGGATCTGGGTGTCGACACCACAACGCTGATCCGACTCCTCAGGGAGATGGGAATTCCCGTCCCCGATGAGGGTTCGGCCATCACGGAAGGGCAGGTAGCCACCGTGTTGGCTCGGGTCGAGCGTGAGCGCCGTGCCGGTCACAAAGATCCTGCCGAGGCCATTCGCGCGGCCCTGAAGGACGCGCGTCCTGCCGACGGCCGGCGCCGGCGCCGGAGGAAGGCGTCCGATGTCGCCGCCGAGTCCGAGATGGAGGACGAGGCCCTTGCCGAGGTGGAGGTCGAGGCGGCCGAAGAGGAAGCCATCGAGTCCGTCCCGTCCGTCGAGGTCGTGGCCGAGGCGGTGGACGAGGTGGTGGCCGAAGCCGAGTTCGAAGAATACGAGGAGGAGGAGGAGGCACCGCCGGAGGCCGAGCTCGCCGCCGATGAGGTGGACGAGGAAGAGGCCGCCCCCGTGAAGGCCGCGGAGGCCGTGGTAGAGGTGGACGAAGAGGTCGAGGAAGAGGTCGAGGCGGCGGCAATGGAAGAGGCGCCTCCGGCGGCATCCGGAACACCCGGGGCAGCGAGACCCCAGTCGGTGCGGCGGGGTGCGCCCGGGGCTCCCGTACGGGTCGTGCGCAAGCCGGCGGCCCCACCTCCCCCGGCCGCGAGCGCCGGACCCGGCGGCACCGTCCGCATCCAGGCCGAGGGGTACACGGCCGATGGCCGCAGGAAGCAGAAGAAGAAGGGAAAGAAGAAGGGGCGGGTGGATCAGGACGCGGTCCAGGAGAACATCCAGCGGGTGATGGCGGAGTTGAAGGGCACCGGCGGCAAGAAGCGTCGTCGCAAGGGCCAACGCCTGACCATGGAGGAGCAGGAGGCGCAGGAGGCGCACGTGCGGCAGGAGCAGGAGCGCGAGCGCCGCACCGTGCGGGTCAACGAGTTCCTGACCGTGGCCGAGCTGGCCGAGCTCATGGACGTATCGTCCACCGAGATCATCGGATCCGCGTTCAAGAACCTCGGCTTGATGGTCACGATCAACCAGCGCCTCGACTTCGAGCAGATCGAATTGCTACTCGACGAGTTCGGCTTCACCGCCGTTCGTGAAGAGGAATACGAAGCCGAATCGGAGTTGGAGGAGGAAGTCGAAGATCCGGACAGCCTGGTGACCCGTCCGCCGGTCGTCACGGTGATGGGGCACGTGGACCACGGAAAGACCCTTCTTCTCGACCAGATCCGCAAGACCAACGTGGTGGCTGGTGAGGCCGGAGGCATCACACAGCACATCGGTGCGTACCATGTGCAGCTCGACAACGGCAAGGAGATCACGTTCCTCGATACGCCGGGGCACGCCGCCTTCACCGCCATGCGGGCTCGCGGCGCCGACGTCACGGACGTGGTGATCCTCATCGTGGCCGCCGACGACTCGGTGATGCCGCAGACCAAGGAGGCCATCTCCCACGCCCGCAACGCGGGGGTGCCCATGGTGGTCGCCATCAACAAGTGTGACCTCCCGGCCGCCGACCCCATGAAGGTCAAGCAGCAACTCCTCCAGCAGAGCGTGAACGTGGAGGACTTCGGCGGTGACGTTCTCTCCGCGGAGATCTCCGCCAAGACCGGACAGGGTGTGGACGACCTCCTCGAGAAGGTCCTCCTGCAGGCCGAGATGCTCGAGTTGAAGGCCAACCCCGACCGCGAC
>JAOUPR010000134.1 GCA_029879725.1 Gemmatimonadota bacterium
CTTTCACCAACCGGCCACGATCCGGGCTGACGGGAGCGTCATGGGGCCGGGAGAACGCCGGCCACGGGCCGAATCAGTTCCGTTGCGATTTCACTCGCCTCGCGGAGTGAGGCGTCGACGGACTCGACTACGGGGACCACGATCCTGACCAGAGCCTCATCGGTCCTTCTGCGGACCGCGGCGTCGACGAGCAGATTCCACTTGACCAGGTACTCGTTGAAAGCCACCCGCCCCCTTCCCTGGTACCAGTACAGGACCAGCGCCTGGGTCGATCCATTCTGGAGCAGGTACTGATTGACCTGCACTTCGGAGCCGGGGATGGACAACGTATGAGTCCCTGAAGAGAGCTCCTCCCACCCTGCGCCGGGAAGGCAATTCCTGGGAGAATGGATCGTCTTCCCTCGCGTCTGTCGGCTGTAGAAGCCTACGTACACCGAAGCCCAGCGCGACGGGTCTGGACCGTCTCCGTCGCCGGCGGCGGGTTCGTAGATCCGTAGAGCGTAGTCCGTGAATCCGGCGACGGCCGCTTCGGCGTCGGAAATCGTGGCGCTTCTCCCGGTCAGCCCCAGGACATCCGCGGGCAACGCCGAGGAAAGGGGCGCGCGGAGGGGCAGCTCCATCTGACGATGAGTTCCCCCCAGCAGAATGCACCCGACGAGGAGGATCGCCACGGGTGTCCAGTGACTCCGGCTCGCCGACATCAATCGAGTCCGGTCGGGGTGGGACGTCGGGAGGCCACCACCCCTTCCACAGCCGAAAGCCCCCACGTCACGGCGCCCACGAACCCCAGCGCCACCACGAAGAGGCCCCACCCTTCCGTATAGTGCATGAAGCCCTCACCCAATGCAGGGTCCACCAGGAAGACCAGGAACCCCGTGAGGAAGACGCGACACCCGTTCACCACCATGGCAATGGGGATGGTCACGGCCAGGAGGACGAGCCGTGACGCGGGGTGTTTCAGCCAGAGCCCACCCATGAGGACCCCCAGCGCCACCAGCGCCGTGAGTGAGCGCAGTCCGGAGCATGCCTCCGTCACGAAGAGACTCTGTCCGGGAAGACGGATGATGTTTCCCTGGAGGAGCACGGGGACGTCCCTCCACTCCAGTAGTGCCGCGCCCATCTGGGATGCCTTCAACTGGAGAGGGAACGCGAGGGTCGAGAGGACCACGGCGGGAAGGGGGATGGAGAGCGCCAGAAGCGTCAGAGGGAGCCACCAACGCCACACCTGTCTCGCTCCCCAGGCCCACACGATGAGCCCCACTCCCGCCCCCAGCAGGGACAGACGCATGGTGAACAGCTCCGCCGCCAGTGCCGAGGCCAGGCGGAGGAGCACAGCCGCCACCAGGATGGTCAGGCCCAGGGCGGGCTGAGGTTTCCGCTCGTCCGCGAGCCCCGACTTCCAGATCAGGTATCCGGCCAGTGGGCCGAGGAGGAGCCCGTGGCCCGCTTCCGGATCGTTCCACCAATCCCGGACGAGGGTGGTGAACGACTCCTGGAAGAGCCAAAGAAATGCCAGCCCCCCGATGATCATGGGGAGCTGGCGCGGCCAACGGGGGGGGTGTCGGCCGATCTCTACGGAGGTATTCGTCATGAATACCAGTCTACATTCCGCCTCTCCGGAAGACCATGACGGGCATGGTCTTCGCCATGATCATGAGGTCTTCCACGGCGGAGCGGCGACGGATGTATTCCAGATCCAGGTCGACCTTGCGCTTCACGTCTTCCAGCGACTGGTCGTACCCCTGGCTGACCTGGGCCAGCCCGGTGATTCCCGGGAGCACCCTCTGGCGGTCCCGGTAGTTGCGCAGCTCGTTGCTGAGCTCCTGGAAGATCCTGGGCTGCTCTGGGCGCGGCCCCACGATGTTCATGTCACCCTTGATCACGTTGAAGAACTGGGGGAGCTCATCGAGACGTGAGGCCCGCAGGACCTTTCCGATCCGGGTGATGCGGGGGTCTTCCTTTGAGGCCCACACCTGGATGTCGGGCTGTGCCTCCTGACGCATCGTGCGGAACTTGTAGATCGTGAAGATCCGTCCGCCCCGGTTCTCGGACCTGCGGCCGTTCACGGACTCGGGTCCACGGGAGCCGCGGCGGTCGATCCCGACCCGGGGTTGCTTGTAGATGGCGGGGCCCGGCGAGCTGAGCTTCACAAGGACCGCGATCAGTGCAAGAACGGGGGCGAGCAGAACCACGGCGACGCCGGCTACGGCGACGTTCAGCACGCGGCAAGCGCTGTCCTGGAAGCTTCGTCCCGCGCGGCGGCTACCGGCCGGCGAGGACCTCCGGGCGGCCACCGGCGCGGGAGCGAGGTAGGCCACCGAATGGGTGGGCGCCACCATCCTGCGGGTGGGGAAGCTCCAGGTGGATTCGGAAACGGGGGTAGTGCTCAAAGCCTTCACTCCAGCGGGATGACGCATACTTGAACCTTCGTGCCGTCCCGATGGTGCAAGGCTCGTTCACATTTTGGATGACGCCGCCGTCATGTTTGTAAAAGGTTGTGGGACAACGAGATGCGGTCGTGGGGGCTCCCGCCTGGGGGCGTGGCCCATCGAATTTCTGTAGCCGGAAAACGACGAAGTGTGGGACGCGCGCAACAGGCGGGATGGTGGGCGCGGAGGAGCGTGGTGGAAGCCTAACGGACTCTCGGGACCTGCACCACGAAGGAGAAGCGGGTGCCGACGTTGACCACGGAAGTCACTTCCAGGTCCGATCCCATGGCGCGAATGAGGCGGCGGGCGATGGAGAGTCCGACTCCGCTGCTGGAGAAGAAGTGGCGGTCTTGCGTATCCCGCTTCTTGAAGGACTGGAACAACTCCCTGCGCACCTCGTCCGGAATCCCTCGCCCCGTGTCCTGGACGAAGTATTCCATGCGTCCCATGGGCTTCGGGTTCACGCCGACCTCCACGCACCCGCGCTCGGTGAACTTCAGAGCGTTGGAGGTGAGGTTGAGGAGGATTCGTCCCAGGGCGTGGGGGTGGCCGGCGGTACGGTCGTATTCGGGACGGTGGAAGGTGAGGTCGAGCTTCTTCTCTTCCGCGAGGGGTTGGAGCATCCGCTCCACTCCCTGGAAGACCTCCCCCAGGGAGAAGGGCACGGGCTCCGCCTCGATGAGCCCTTCGCCGCGTCCCGCCAGGTCCATGATGTCGGAGGCCAACGACGTCAGGCCGAAGGCGGCACCGTAGATGAGCCCGAGCTGGCTATGCTGTACCTGGTTCACCTCTCCGCTGGTACCCCCGCGCAGCGTCTCGGAGAGGAAGAGGATGGAGGAGAGGGGCGACCTGAGGTCATGGGCGATCTCGGCCAGGAGCTCGAACGCATCGGGCTCCGAAAGGCGGGCCTGCAATTCGTCGGGGTCGCCGCTGCTCAACGCATCGTGCACGTCCTCGAGACAGCGAAGGATCGCGAGTGTGTCCCGCGCTTGATCGGACTGGACGTTCCCGCCGGCGAGGAGTGTCTTCCTCAGAGCGGCGATCAGGCGTTGAGTGAGGACGGGTCGGCCCAGAGGGGCCGCAGCTTCCGACGCGTCGGCGCCGGCCAGGACGGCTTCCAGCACGCCGTGGAGTCTCGATAGTTCGTCCCGGACGTCGGCATAGACCATTTCCGGAGGCGAAGCGGGCGTTCGGTCGAGGGTCGCCGCGAGGTCGGCGACGGCGTTCCGGAGAATCGATGGCGCCACCGATGTGGATCCGCCCCCCCTCTCGACCAGGAGTCCCATCACGCGCGATCCTTCTGGATCAACGTGTCTCGAGCCACCCCGTGCTTCTCCATCAGACGATAGAGGGTTGTGCGATCGACGCCCGCGACCCGCGCCGCATCCGAGATGTTGCCGCCGGCTTCCTGTACCACGTGCTGCAGGTAGGCGGTTTCGAACTGGGCGAGGATCTGATCCCGGGCCGAGTGGTAATCCAGATCCATGACGGACCGGCTGAACCCGGTGCCTTCTTCGGCGTTCCGGTGTGCCTCTTCGTCCAGGAAGACGATATCGTCCGGACGGATGAGTGACCCGGGCGCGGACAGGACCACGAGGTGTTCCACCACGTTGCGGAGCTCACGGACGTTCCCGGGCCACGGAGCACGCCTCAGCGCCGACATGGCTTCCGGGGAAAACGTGGGGAGCGCCGCTCCCGGCTCCCGGTGCTGGGCCCAGAATTCCGTCAGGAACCGCTCGGCCATGACCGGGATGTCGTCGACCCGCTCACGAAGTGGTGGAATGTGGATGGGCACCACCCGCAGCCGGTAGTGGAGGTCCTTTCTCAGTTGGCCCTGTTGGATCGCGTCGAAGGGGTCCCGGTTGGTGGCGGCGATGAAGCGCACGTTGACCACCGCGTCGGTCTTGGTGGAGCCGACCCGTCGTACCACGCCGTCCTGGAGCACGCGCAGCAGCTTCGCCTGCGTGGGGAGGGGAAGCTCGGTGAGCTCGTCCAGGAAGAGCGTGCCGCCGTTGGCGGTCTCCAGGAGTCCCTGTTTTTCCCTCACGGCGCCGGTGAACGCGCCCTCCACGTGCCCGAACATCTCCGACTCCAGGAGGGCCTCGGGGATGGCGGCGCAGTTCACCGGGACCAACTCGCGACTGTTGCGCCTGCTGTTCCGATGGATGAACTGGGCGATCACCTCCTTCCCGGTGCCGCTCTCTCCCGTGATGAACACGGAGGCGTCGGTACGGGCGACCTTCCTGGCCAGCTCCACGACCTCCAGGAGGGCCGGGCTCCGGCCGTAGATCGTGTTCCGTTCGGAAGCCGGCGCGTCGTCGGCTTCTTCCGGCGGAAGGATCGCTCGATCATGGCTTTCTCTCGCGACCATCACCGCGTGGGCCGCCCGGCCCACGAGGATCTCGAAATGGCCGGCGGAGAACGGTTTGGGGAGGTAGTCCCAGGCGCCGGCCCGGAGCGCGGTGACGCTGGACTCGACGCTGGGGTTGCCGGTCATGACGATGGCGATGCTGTCGGGGCTCACCTCCAGCGCCACCTTCATGATGTCCAGTCCCGGAACCTGCGACATGTAGAGGTCCAGGAGAAGGATGTCGAAGCGCTGTTGGCGCACCATGCGCACCGCGTCCTCGCCGCGTCCGGAGACGGTGACCGAGTACCCCTGATTGGTCAGGAGCGAGGCGCAACTCTCACGGAGGGAACGCTCGTCGTCCACGATCAGAACGCGAATGGACTCCCTGAGCCCCGGGTCGACGGCGATGAGCTCGGTGTCCGGCCCGGGCGGAACCGGCACATTCCCCCCACCATAGCGGTGAGCGGCCCCTCGATGGGGATCGCGCCGGATCTCGTTGGGGATCGTCATTGCGGGACTTATCTTCCGTTACGGCAGCAGG